>JBFISZ010000146.1:0-6646 GCA_041608315.1 Acidimicrobiia bacterium
GACGGGTCTCCTCTCTTTGGAGACGCTGTTCCCAATGATCGACCAGCTCACACTTCTGTACTCGAACATACACCGCGTCGACGACGGGTGATGGCGAAGGCGTTGCGGCGGCCTTTCCGTCGGTTCATCCCGCGTCTTCCTCCACGGGCCGCTGAGGTCGAAACCACGCACCACCAAGTCGAGGCACTGCGGTGTTGCCCGCTCGGTCAAACAAGCCTCGATTGGACCTAACAGCCCGCAGGTCGCACGCACAGATCGCTCACCGCCCCGAGCGTTATCGCGCACCCGTAGGAGAGAGATATCCGGCATTACCGGCGCTAGCTCACCCGTTATCTGGAAGAGACTTGGACTCGACTCCGGGTCTGGGATGCATGACGACGCCGACAGTGACTTCACCGGTTACAGATATCTCTGGCCACCATTTGACGTTTCAGGCTTGAGGGCTGATCGGGGGTGGATGATCGATGTGTAGGAGTGTTTCTGACAGGGTTATTGACAGGGGTACGAAAACTGATATGTCGCCCTCGCCAGCTAGCCCCGCCGGGCGCAGCTTCACACTCTCTGCGATCACCCAGATCTCGCGCAATAAGGACCATTTGAGGATGTTTGAGACCGCGCTCGCGGAGGTGCATCAATCGATCCTGCGCACTCGGCGCAGTGGGTGTTCGTGCGCCGTATTTTGTGATCCGCGTTGCAGCTGATCAGAGTTCGTCGCCGATTGCACTCCCGTCGGTGGCCCCGTCGCCGACAGCCCCGAGTTCTTCCAGGAGATCTTCTTCATCCTTGCTCGTGGGCCAGAACCGGCCGATGAACTCGGCGACTGAGGACGGGGCCTTCCGGATGCCGTTCATGATGGGACAAAGATACCAAGGTCGGGTCCGTTGCTAATAGAGGAATCCGGCCTCGCTTCGGGCCGGTCAAGAAGCGCACTCCGAGGTGCCTGATCGATTTGGGCGTTCAGCGGGATGTTCGTTTCCGAACCATATTTGTTGATCGGCGTGGGCCAGGCCAGATGACTATGTAGTCAATGTCACAGCACTGATGTATCGTGACGGCATGAAGGCGATCACCATCACCATTCCCGACGAGCTTGACGCAGAGGCAGCAGCCGAGGCGAAACGGCTTGGCATCTCCAAATCCGAGCTGATCCGCCGCGGACTGACGGCACTCCTGCCGGATCACGGTATCGAGACGGAGGGAGATCCATGGCTCGGGCTGGCGGGTTTCGCCTCCGGCGAGACAACGGCGGAGCCGGGTGAGATCGACCGCGTCGTGTACGACTCGTGAAGTTCGCCGACACCAGCTGGTGGGTGGCATGGTCGCTACCGGGTGATGGTCGTCACTCGGACGCGCTGGCGCTGCTGGATCACCTCGGCCCTGCTGAGCAGGTGCTGACGACAAACCTCATCGTTGGAGAGACCTGGACGTTCCTTCGCCGCAAGGATGGTCACGCCACGGCCCTAGCCTTCCTCGACCGGGTCCGCCTGCTCGGCGAGCAAGCCAAGCTCACCGTGCATCGGGTAACCACGGACCAAGAGGACAAGGCGTGGCGCTGGTTGCGAAGACGCGACGAACGTCCGTATTCGTTCGTTGATGCCACCAGCTTCCAAGTGATGCGCGATCGGCGCCTCCGAGAAGCGCTGGCGTTCGATCAGGACTTCGCAGCCGCGGGATTTGTCGAAGTCCGACCGTAACCGATCCGGGGCGTGCCGTTCGGCGCTGTTCGGCGACGCGATCGTTACTGCGCGGTATTCGGTAATCGGCATTAGTGGTGCTTCTAACCGTGCGTCTGGCCGACACCAATTCGGGCAGCGCAGGACTCGAAGTCGGGGGCAATCGTCTCCCAGGTTGTCGGCAAGCGCCAACAACCTCGCCGGACGGCTCGCCTAGCCGGTGTTGCGGAGCCCGGCGGCGAGACCGTTGACGGTCAGCAGCAGAGCCCGCTGCAGGTCCGGGCTCGTCTCACCACTCGCCCGGGATCGCTCGAGCAGCGCTACCTGCAGGTAGCTGATCGGATCGAGGTAGATGTCGCGCACCGCCAGGGTGCGTTGCAGTATCGGGTATCGGTCGAGCAGTTCGGCATCGCCGGTGATCGCCAGCACCTGGCGCAGCGTGAGATCGAACTCGTCGCGTATCGAGTGCCACATGTGGTGCAGCTCCGGCGGGACGAGTTGCTCGACATAGCGGCTCGCCACCGTCACGTCCGTCTTGGTGAGGGTCATCTCGACGTTCGAGATGAAGGTACGGAAGAACGACCACTCCCGGTACATGTCCGCCATCGTCTCGCCCAGCCCGGCTTCGTGAACGGCGGTGAGCCCGCTGCCGACACCGAACCAGCCGGGCACGACCTGGCGCGACTGGGTCCAGCCGAACACCCAGGGGATGGCCCGCAGCGAGTCGAGGCCGACGGCGCCGCCGGGGCGCCGCCCCGGGCGCGATCCGATGTTCATGGCGGCGAGTTCCTCGACGGGGGTCGACGACGTGAAATAGGCGCCGAGGTCGGGATCCTCGACGAGGCTCCGGTACTTGGCGTGGGCGGCATCGGAGAGGACTTCCATCACGCCATCCCAGGTGGCCAGGATCTCGTCCGACTTGCGGCTCACCCGGTGGAGGAGCGAGGCCTCCAGCGTTGCCGCCATTGCCAATTCGAGGTTGGCCGCGGCCAGGGTGGGCAAGCCGTATTTGTCGGCGATCACCTCCCCCTGTTCCGTGATCTTGATGCGGCCATCGACCGTACCCCACGGCTGAGCGAGGATGGCCTCGCCGGTGGGCCCGCCGCCGCGGCCCACCGTTCCGCCGCGCCCGTGGAACAAGCGCAACTCGACGTTGTGATAGCGGGCGACGTCGCGTAGGTCCCGCGACGCCGAGTAGAGGAGCCATTGCGAGGTGGCGATACCCCCGTGCTTCGAAGAGTCGCTGTAGCCGAGCATCACTTCCTGGAGGTCCCCCCGGAGCGCGACCAGGCGCCGGTACGGCGGCTCGGACAGCATCCGGTCGAGGATCTCGCCGGCGCCGCGCACCTCGTCGGTGGTCTCGAAAAGCGGCACGAACCCGATCCGGGCCACGCCGGCGCCGAGGTCGATCAGGCCCGCCTCCTTGGCGAGGGCGGCTGCGGCGAAGATGTCGTCGGCTCCTCGCGTCTCGGAGACGATGTAGCTCTCGATGGTGTCGTCGCCAAACCGGTCGAGGGCCGTCCGCACCGACTGCAGGGTCTCCATGGTGCGGGCGCTCGCCTCGCTGAGAACCGTCGTCATCTGCGACAGCGGGCGGGGGTTGGCCAGCTCCGCCGCCAGGAGGTCGGCGCGCGCCGCCGGTGATAGCGAGGTATAGGAGCCCGACGGGTCGAGGCGGTCGAAGAGCTCGGCGAGAACGTCGTGGTGTTTGGTGGCGTGCTCCCGGATGTCCATCGTGGCCAGGCGGAATCCGAAGGCGGCAACGCGCCGGATCATGCGGCGCAGCCGGCCGCTGCCCACCAGCTTCCCGCGGTTGGCATCCAGGCTCGCCTGCATCAACTCGAGTTCGGCCCGGAGTTCGGCGGCCGACGTGTAGTCCTGGCCGGGGCGCGGTTCTCCACCGGCGGCGATGCGGGCCCGCGTGTTGATGAGACGTTGATGGATGTAGGCGCACTTCTGGCGATACGCCTCACCGGCCGACAGCCGGGAGAATCTGGCGTACACCTCGGGGAGGGCGGCGGCGTCGGCCTCCAGCGATGCCATCAGCTCATCCCCGACGGGGACGATACGATCCGACGGGCTCAGCTCGAATGAGAGCTCTTCGATGGCTCTGATCAGCTCGCGCACCGCGTGCTCGTGCTGCATCTCCAGGACCTCGAGGGTAGTTGCCGCAGTCACGAACGGATTGCCGTCGCGGTCGCCGCCGACCCAGGTACCGAAGTGGAGCGGCGTCGCCGCAGGCGGCAGCGTCACGTCGAGCCTGCCGAGCTGGTGATCCAGCTCGTCGAAGAGGTCGGCGGCGACTTCACGGAAGATCTCGTCGAAGTAGTAGACGACCGAGCGGGCCTCGTCGATCGGCGTCGGTTGCGAGCGGCGCAGCTCGTCGGTCTGCCAGATGAGGTCGATCAGCTCTGCCAGCCGGCGAACGATCCGGTCCCGTTCGGAGCCGGCGATGCGAGGATCGCTGCGCTCGGTGAGCAACTCGGCGATGTTGGCCGTCTTGCTGAGGATCGAGCGGCGGGCGGCCTCCGTCGGATGGGCGGTGAAGACCGGCCGCAGCTCGAGACGTGACACGACCGCCGTGATCACCGCGGGATCGAGGTGCGCTTCCTGGATCCGATCGACGGTGGACTGGAGAAAACCCCGCTCGGGTCCGGCGCGGGCGCCGGCGACGTCGAGGCGGTGCGTCTGCTCGGCGACGTTGGCTAGATAGAAGAAGATCGTGAACGCCCGTACCAGCGAGATGGTCATCGGGAGGTCGAGCTCGCCGAGCACATCACTCAACTCAGCCGAGGCGGCGGCGTCGACGGCGCCCTCCTGCTCGGCGGTCCGCAGCCGTTTCGTGAGAGCCCGCACCCGCTCCACGAGCTCGAGCAGCTCGGGACCTTCCTGGCGGACGAGGGTTTCGCCGAGGAGATTGCCGAGGAGCCGGATATCGGCTCGCAGCGGCGCATCCGTTTGCGATGATTCGGTCGTGCTCATGGGCGGCGAGCGTAGCTCACTCGAGTTCGACACCGTCTCGGAGCCGCGCCCAGCGCTCCGCGGCGATCCACAGAGTCCGTGAGAACGGGAAGAAGAGGAGCGGGATGAGCGCGGCGGCACCGATGGTGATGTAGATCGCGGCGTCCCAATTGGGATCCGGGGACGTTGCCCACAGCGCCAGCAGGAACACCACGATGACGGCGCCGATGGCGAATCCCATGTTGAACATCATCGCTCCCAGCCAGTAGCCCGTACCCCGATCGAACTCGAGAAGGCAAGTGGCGCACCTCTGGTTCATCAGGAAGAGGCGGCGGAACACCGGCGAGCGGCCACATCGCGGGCAGCGCAGCAGGAGGGCCCGTCCGGCGCCCCGCCACCAGCCCGTGTTGTAGGTCACCGTGCCCTGGCTCATGAGCACTCCGAGGAGAACGAGTCGAGGCCCAGAGCGGCGATGGCATCAGCCGCCGGCAGCTCCATGACGGTGTTGACGGCATGGCGGATGGCGTCCAGGTTGGGCGTGTTGTAGGAGTCGGGGGTGCGTCGACCCGTGTAGTCGGGAGGTACGAACCCAATAGCCACGATCCGGTCGGGGTCGAGTTTCGGGATGATCTGGATCAGGTCGGGGAGCCGCTCCAGGGGAATGTCCGTGAGCAAGTTGTTCTTGATCGTGTTCGTTATGTTGGCGAACGAGCGGGCCACCGTGACGGCGTCGGCTTGCGCCGACACGGCCTGCAGCAGGCAGCGTTGCCGGCCCATCCGGTTGTAGTCGTCGGAGCCCTGCCGGGACCGGGCGTACGCCAGTGCCAGGTGGCCGTCCATGTCATAGGTTCCCGGCGCCAGGTCGATGACCTCGGTGGTCCCGTTCTCGTGGGGGTAGGCGCTGTCGTAGATGCGTTCGGTCACCGTTATCTCGACCCCGCCGATGGCGTCGATCAAGTCGACGAAGCCGTCGAGGTTGACGAGCGCGAAGTGGTGGATCGGGACGCCCGTCATCACCTCGATCGCCGCGATCAGGGCCGCGGCCCCGGGGGGGCGGGCCCCCGGGAAGCGGTCGGGGTGGCGAACCCCGTAGTCCCACAGCTCGTTGATGATCGCCGGGAAGCAGTCACACGCCCAGATGCCGAGCGACTCCGGCAGCGGCACCTGGGCGACGTTGCGGGGTATGGAGAAGAGGCCGACGTCACCGGTTGCCGCGTCGAGGCTGGCGAGGATGATCGTGTCGGTGCGCACGCCGCGCCGACCAACGCCGGCATCGCCTCCCAGGAGCAGCACGTTGAGCCTCTCCGTTCCCTCCCACAGCCGGATCGGGAGGATCGTGGTGGTCGTGGTCGCCGGCGGCGTCGATGCGGTCGGGCCCGCCGGCGGCGCCGTGACCGGTGGCAGCGTGGTGGGCGCCACCGGGACCGGGTTGGCGGCAAACACGGACGTCAGCAGGTCCTTGTCCAGGATCAGCCCGCGTCCGGCGACGGCATGGGGGAGGATCAGAAGGCCGGCGACCAAGATTCCGAGCAACACCGACCCGGCTCGGGCGCCCGGTCGCGGATCCCGGGGCGGAGAGTTGGTGAAGGCGTCGACGGCGGCGTATGTACGCACGGCCAGCAACCCGCCGTTCCCGATGAGAAGCCAGCCGAGCGCGGTCGGCTGCACGCCCCAGGTGAGGAGGGTCAGCTGGCGGCGCCAAACCATGTAGGCGGCTGCCGTGGCCAGGACGGCGCTCAGGGCGACGAGGACGAGGCCCTTGGTGCGCTGCCCGTTGCGCAGCTGCCCAAGGCCCGGGATCAGGGCGGAGGCGAGGGAGGAGATCATGAATGCGTCTGCATGCTATGTCGATCGGCCGGGTTCTCGATCGCGCCCGTCCTATCGCGAGGCCCCAGAGGGCTTGGTCGCCGATTCAGGAACCGGCGGTAGGCTATCGCCATGCTTCGACTGCTCGTTCGTTTTCAATCGATCGTCGACAAGATCCCCGAAGAGGTGCTCGACAGGCTGCCGAC
>JBFISZ010000147.1:0-6646 GCA_041608315.1 Acidimicrobiia bacterium
CACCTGGGCCACGTATACGTTGCCGTAGGACTGGGCAATCATGCCGAGGTCCTTCTTGCCCGTCGCCTTGCCGCCGGCGGCGAACTTGGCGACGGCCGCCCGCGGGGTCGCCTTGGAAGCCTGCCCGCCGGTGTTCGAGTAGACCTCGGTGTCGAGCACGAGGATGTTGACGTTGCGCCCCAGCGCCATGACGTGGTCGAGGCCCCCGAAGCCGATGTCGTAGGCCCAGCCGTCGCCGCCGATGATCCAGACCCCCATGCGCACCAGGTACTCGGCCACCGATTCCAGGCGGCGGGCCCGCGGATCGTCGATCGTCTCCAGCACCGTGCGCAGGCTCTGGACCCGATCCCGCTGCTTCTGCAGGCCCTCCTCAGAGCTCTGGTCGGCTTCGAGGAGCTCGGTGGCGAGCTCCCCGATGTGTGGGGCGAGCTCGGTGACCAGCCGCTGCGCCATCTCTTGCTGGCCTTCGATAGCGAGGCGCATTCCGAGCCCGAACTCGGCGTTGTCCTCGAACAGGGAGTTGGACCAGGCCGGGCCCTGCCCCGCCGCGTTCTGCGCCCACGGCGTCGTCGGCAGATTTCCGCCATAGATCGAGGAGCAGCCGGTGGCGTTGGCAACGACGATGCGGTCGCCGAACATCTGGCTGAGCAGCTTGACGTAGGGAGTCTCGCCGCAGCCCGAGCAGGCCCCGGAGAACTCGAACAACGGCTCGAGCAGCTGCGACCCTGCGATCGAATCGACCCGCACATCGCTCCGATCCACCTCGGGAATGCTCAGGAAGAAATCGAAGCTCTCTGTCTCGGCCGCGACGTGATCGAGCTTCGGCTCCATGTTGATCGACTTGTGCTTGACGACCTCTTTGCTGTGCGCCGGGCAGATGTCGACGCACACACCGCACCCGGTGCAGTCGAGCGGCGCTACCTGCACCGTCAGGTTCTTGCCGGCGAATTCTTTGCTCTTCCACGCCTTCGTCTTGAAGGAATCGGGGGCGGTGGCGAGCTCAGCCGGGTCGTACACCTTGATCCTGATTGCCGCATGGGGACACGCCAGCGCGCAGCGGCCGCAGTCGATGCAGATCGACTCGTCCCAAATCGGGATCTCGGGAGCGATGTCGCGCTTCTCCCATTTGGCCGTCGCCGTGGGAAAGGTGCCATCGACGGGAAGCGCGCTCACCGGCAACAGGTCGCCCTTGCCGGCGATGATCATCCCGGTGACCCGCTGAACGAAGTCGGGCGCTTGGGCCGCCACCGGCAGCCGCATCTCGATCTCGGAGTCCACCGCGCCGGGAACCGGGACCTCTTTGAGAGCCTCCAGTGAGGCGTCGACGGCGGCGTAGTTGCGCTGCAGCACCACCTCGCCCCGCTTGCCGTAGGCATCCTTGATCGACTTCTTGATCGCCCCGATGGCGACGTCGGACGGAATGAGGTGGGCCAGCGCGAAGAAGCACGTCTGCAGGACCGTGTTGATCCGCCCGCCCAGACCGGCCTCCTTGGCGACGCTGGCACCGTCGACCACGTAGAACTTCAGTTTCTTGGCAATGATCTGCTCTTGCACCTGCCGCGGCAGCTTGTCCCATACCTCGTCGGGGCCGTAGGCGCTGTTGAGAAGGAAAGTCGCACCGTCGTCCGCGATGCCCAGCACGTCGATCTTCTCGAGAAAGCCGAATTGATGGCACGCCACGAAGTTGGCCCGGCTGATGAGATAAGTCGATTCGATCGGCCGCGACGAGAACCGCAGGTGGGAAACCGTGACGGCCCCGGACTTCTTGGAGTCGTAGACGAAGTGTCCCTGGGCTTCCAGATCGGTGTGGGTGCCCACGATCTTCACAGAGTTCTTGTTGGCCCCCACGGTCCCGTCCGCTCCGAGCCCGTAGAACACCGCTTGGAGCACGTCCTCGGGCTCCCGCCAGGGCTCATCCACCGTGAGGCTCAGGTGGGAAACGTCGTCGGTGATCCCGACCGTGAAGTGGCGCCGCGGCTCAGCAGCGTTGAGCTCGGCGAAGACCGCCATCACCATCGGCGGCGTGAACTCTTTGCCGGACAGACCGTAGCGGCCGCCGATGACGTCGATGTCTTTGCGATTGCCCTCTTGCAGCGCCGTAACAACATCCTGGTAGAGCGGCTCGCCGACGGCCCCGGGCTCCTTGGTGCGGTCGAGCACGGCGATCGACTCTGTTGATGCCGGCAAGGCCTCCAGGAAGTGCCGCACCGAAAAGGGGCGATAGAGGTGAACGACGAGCACCCCGACCTTCTCGCCGCGCCTCTGCAGCGCGGCCGCGGCCTCGTGGGCGGCACCGGCCCCGGACCCCATGAGGATCACCACCCGCTCTGCATCCGGCGCCCCGACGTACTCGAAGAGCTCATAGCGCCGCCCGGTGAGAGCGGCGAGCTCGTCGAATACGGTAACAACGGCATCGGGCACCGCATCGTGGTAGAGGTTGGCGGCCTCGCGAGCCTGGAAGAAGACGTCCGGGTTCTGGGCGCTGCCGCGCAGCACGGGCCGATTCGGGTTCAACGCCCGCCCCCGGTGCGCGGCGACGAGCTCATTGTCGATGAGGCTGGTGTACGTCTCCTCAGCCAGGCCTACGATCTTCATCACCTCGTGCGAAGTGCGGAAACCGTCGAAGAAGTGGAGAAACGGGATCCGGGTGCGCAACGTGACGGCATGGGCCGCCAACGCCAGGTCCTGCGCCTCCTGGACGGTTGCCGAGCACAGCATGGCGAAGCCGGTCTGGCGGGCGGCCATGACATCGCTGTGGTCGCCGAAGATGCTCAAGGCGTGGGTGGCAACGGTACGGGCGGCGACATGGATCACGCACGGCGTCAGCTCGCCGGCGATCTTGTACATGTTGGGCAGCTTCAGCAAGAGCCCTTGCGAGGCCGTGAAAGTGGTCGTCAGAGCTCCGCCCTGGAGCGCCCCATGGACCGCGCCGGCAGCTCCGGCTTCGCTCTGCATCTCGACGACCTCGGGGACCGTGCCCCACAGGTTCGGTTCGCGCCGCTGTGACCACGCATCCGAGAGCTCGCCCATTGGCGACGCCGGGGTGATCGGATAGATGGCGATCACTTCAGACAGCGTGTGGGCGACTCTGGCAGCCGCCTCATTGCCGTCGACCACGATATAGGCAGGCTCCACAAACCCCTCCGACGAGCTAGGCATAGGGGGAGTATCCCGGAGCCGCCGGAGACGTGCAAGACCGGGAGGCCGTCCCGGCCGGTTGGCTCCCTTCCGGCAGCACATCTGCGGCCGCCTAGTCTCCTAGCCTGCAGGTATGGAGAGAATCGCTCGTCTCATCGTCGACCACGCCAAACAGATTCTCGCGGCCACCGCCGTCCTGACGCTGCTCGCCGCTTTGATGCTCTTCCGGATGGATTTCAACGCCGACGTCGCCTCCTTCGTTCTCGAAGGAAACGAAACAGGCGAGGAGTTCTCGGCGATCCAGGACAAGTACGCCACGGCCGACCCGATCAACGTTGTCGCCTCGTTGCCCGACGGCGAGACCTTCGCCACAGTGGACAATCTGCTCCGCCTCTTGCGTTTGCAGGAGACTCTCGGCCAGATCGACGGCGTCGTCCGAGTCGTCTCCGTGATCCCTGAAGTTCACCCGCTCACCGGCCAGCCGATCGGGCCCGACGACATCATTGCTTCCGGTGACGTCGGCATCCAGGCTTTGCAGGCCGGTCCGATCGGCGATCTGCTGCTGTCCGCGGAGGGCGCCGACACCATGCTGATGGTCGTCCCCGGCGACGACGGCCTCGCCGTAGCTCAGGACGTCGCCGACCTGGCGCCGCCGGACGGCATAGAGGTGACACTGTCGGGCAATCCGGTCGTCTTCTCGTCGGTGATCGACATCCTGTCCCTCTTCCTGCTGCTGATCCCGCCCGTCGTCTTCATCCTGCTGGTGGGGGTGTTCTACGCCACGATCGGGGATCGCCGCCTGTCCGTTCTGGCCATGATCCCGGCGGTACTCGGGTCGATCTGGACCTTCGGGCTGATCTTCGCCCTCGGCCGCGAGGTTGACATCGTCACGGTGATCGTCCCCATCTTCGTGATCGTCATGGGCTCCGCCGACGGCCTGCACTTCGTCACCCACTTCCAGGAGGAGGCGGAAACCTCCAGAGACACGGTGCAGCGGGTCCACTCCGCCCTGTCGCACGTCGGGATTCCGATGATCCTGACCACGGTCAGCACCGCCGCCGGCTTCTTCTCCCTGCTGTTCACCGATGTGCAGCCGATTCAGCAGCTCGGCTTGTTCACCGCCGTCGGCATCGTCTTCGCCGGGATCATCTCGTTCTTCTCGCTGCCGGCTCTGCTCAGCCGGCTGACGATCGAGCCCCGCCATCACGACGCGCTGATCGGGCCCCGTGTCACCGCCGGACTGAAGCGGCTGGTGGCGACCCGGGTGCCCGCCATCGTCATCGGCGTCGGTCTGCTGGTTTTCGCCGCAGTTTCGATACCGCGACTCGAAGTGAACCCGGATCAGCTCTTCTTCTTCAAAGACGACGACCCCGTCCGGCTCGCCTTCGAGAAGACCGAAGAGCTATTCGGCGGGGCGACACCCCTGATCGGCGAGTTCGCCTACGACCCGGCAACCGGGGTGGGCGGCCTGGCCGCCGTCGGCGCCGTCTCGGCCGAGCTGGAGGCCCTGCCCGGCGTCCGCAGCGTCCTGTCACTCGCCGATTTCGCCGCCGGACTGCCGCCGGGACAGGTCGAGATGTTCCTGCAGGGAGACCGGGATTTGCCGCTCGGCAAGATGGCGAGCGCCGACGGGCTCCGGTTCATGCTGCTCCCGGCGGACTTCACAACTGAAGACCTCCAGGGCTGGCTCGACTTCGTCGAGGCCCGCGACGAAGTGACGGTGCTGACCGGCATGCCGGTGGTGTGGGATGAGATCGCCCGGCTCGTGCTGCGGGCGCAGGTCGTCTCCCTGATCATCGCTTTCATCCTGGTCGCCGCCATGCTGGCGCTGGCCTATCGCAAGCTGCGCGAAACGCTCGTGGCGCTCGCTCCGGTGGCACTGACCGTGCTCACGCTGCTGGGGTTCATCGCGGTCTCCGGCATCCAGCTCAACCTGCTGACCGCCGTCGTCTCCGGCATCGTGATCGGCGTCGGCATCGACTACTCGATTCACTTCGTCGCGGCCATCAACAACGCTCGCCGTGACGGACCCGGATACGTCCGACGGGCGATTGACCGCGCCGGCAGGCCGATAGTCGCCAACGGCCTCGGCATTGCGGTTGCCCTCACCGCCCTGTGGCTGTCGCCCCTCAAGATCCACTCCCAGGTGTCAATGATCATGTGGGTGGCGATGATCACGGCCGCCCTCACCGCGATTCTCGTCATTTCAGCGCTACTGCCGCGGGACGCCGATGGGGGTGTACCGGTACCGCCGGGCGAAGGTCCCGCCGATGGTGCAGCGGCGAACGCGCAAGAGGTCGGGCCACAGATGTTCCCGCCTTTCTAGCTGATCGGCACCACATCCGTAGGTCGTCCGGCACCTAGGGTTGCCGATGACGCCGGTCCCGCAACGCAATGGCCGGCCCGAAAGCGGAAGGGCAAACCATGAGTGACTATTTCGACGCCTACCCCGGGCTCGACTTCGAACGGCATGAGCACGGCATCCTGGTCATCACCATCAATCGGCCTGAGAAGCTCAACGCCACCGACGCCGCCATGCACAACGCCCTCAGCCGGGTCTGGCTCGACATCCACGAAGACCCGCAGACCCGGGTCGTGGTGGTGACGGGCGCCGGGGACGCCTTCTCGGCCGGAGGCGACCTCGACTGGGTGGAGACGATGGTCAACGACTACGACGGGATGCGGGTCGCGTTCAAGGAAGCCGGTGAGCTGGTTTACCGAATGGTCCACTGCGAGAAGATCATCATCTCGGCGATAAACGGGATGGCCGTGGGCGCCGGACTCGCCGTGGCGCTGATGGCCGATATCAGCCTCATCGCCGAAGACGCTCGGATCACCGACGGTCACATTCGCCTCGGGGTAGCGGCCGGGGACCACTCGAACATCATCTGGCCGCTGCTGTGCGGGCTCGCCAAGGCCAAGTACTACCTCATCACGTCCGACTTCATCGACGGCAGGACCGCGGACCGCATCGGCCTGGTCTCCAAGGCAGTGCCGGCCGATGACCTGATGGACGAGGCGATGCGGATCGCCGCCAAGATCGCCACCGGGCCCCAGGATGCGATGCGCTTCACCAAGCGCGCCCTCAACCTATGGGTCCAGCAGGCAGCTCCCGCCTTCGACGCCAGCCTGGGGTTCGAAATGCTCAACTTCATGGGCCCCGACGTCGCAGAGGGAGCCCTCGCCATCAAGGAGAAGCGCAAGCCGGAGTATCCATCCGCACGGTGACAGCGGAACCGGCGCGACTCAGGGAACGCCGCTGATGTCGGATAGCGCCAGCACCGTGTTCCAGTTGCGGATGGTTCCCGACGCGGCGTTGTCGACCTTGCCGAGCGCTCCCGCCAGCTTGCTGCGCCCGATGCCATCGGGCAGCGATCACAGGTTGGGTCATCGAGGCCATGCGGCAGCGGGCGCCGGGAGCCGATCAGCCGGCGACCCAACGGACCATGTTCACCAGCGGACTGTGAGCCAGAGTCCCCTGAGTCGGGGAATCTGACCGGGTAGCGAC
>JBFISZ010000148.1:0-6633 GCA_041608315.1 Acidimicrobiia bacterium
CGCCCGTGAGGGTCACCTCGCCGGTCATTCCTTCCGGAAAGACATACAGGCCAAACACGGCGGCTCCCCCGTGGAAGGTCCAGTCTTTGGCGACCTCGGCGCCGTCAACGTACAGCTTGAAATCGAAGTGCCCGACCGCCGGCACGGCACGCTTCATTTTGGTGTCCGGTCCTGTCGGCAAACGTACCCCATGAATGATCCAGAACGCCTCGCCGGCGGGGAATTCCTCGATGCACGGGTCGAAACCCTCGATTCCACACAGCAGGAATATCCGCTCGCCGGTGATCTCGGGCGGCCCCGCCGCTGCGGGAGCAGCAAGGAGGGCTCCGATCAAGGCGGCAACCGCGACCAAGAGGACTAGTGCACGTCGCATTCCACTTCCTCCTTCAGATAGGGATCTGCGGACCGGCACCGTCACGACAACTTCACCCTTCCATCAATTCGTGCGGAGGTCCGCATCTCAAACCGTATCAGCCCGCCACCGTCGTTGGTGGGGACTGTGAGGAGAAGGCCGAGCGGCGCGGCAGCACGTCGACGGGCCCGCGATTGCGATGCGCAGCAGGCCCGGCATTCATTCGGCGTTCGAAGTCGCGAGTAGGACGGCACCCTGCGGCCAGGGGCGTCGGGGAAGCCGCCGATGAATCCACTGATGCCGCCGCGCTACAGGTGCTTCGCTACCCGAAGCTGGAGGTCGAACTGACGGCGACCTACGGCGGGGCCTGCAAGGCGTATCACGTTGGAGGATCCGGCGACGGCACTCCGGGTCCGCTAGCGAGACGTCTCGAAGTCCGGACGGCAAGCCAGAACACGCCCTCAGTCGCTCTTCTTGACCGCCCGAATGATCGCCGAGTGCATCCCGTCGCCGACCTCGTGGGTGGGCACGACCTCGACGGCTTCGAAGCCCACCGCGGTGAGGCCATCCGTGTATTCGGAGATGGACAGGGCACCGGCGATGCAGCCCACATAGCTGCCGCGCTCGGCCCGCTCCGCCGGCGTGAGGCGGTCCTCAGAAACGACGTCGGTGATGCCAATCCGGCCCCCGGGAGCCAGGAGCCGATGCATCTCGGCGAAGACGGCGGGCTTGTCGGCGGACAGATTGATCACGCAGTTGGAGATGATGACGTCGACCGCGCCCGCGGGGAGCGGGACGTCCTCTATGTAGCCCTCGAGGAACTCGACGTTCTCAATGCCCGCCTCGGCCTGGTTCTTCCGAGCCAGATCGAGCATCTCGTCGGTCATGTCGACGCCGTAGGCCTTGCCGGTCGGGCCGACCCGCCGCGCCGAGAGCAGCACGTCGATGCCGCCGCCCGATCCCAGGTCGAGCACCGTCTCGCCCGGTGCGAGCTCGGCGACCATCGTCGGGTTGCCGCACCCGAGGCTGGCGAGGCCGGCCTCCGTGGGGATCTCGGCAAGCTCCTCCTGTGTGTACAGCTTGGAGCCGAACCCGACTTCGTCATCGCAGCTATCACCGCAGCAGCCGGCGGTGACGCTGAGTGCGGCGTCGGCATACCGCTGCCTGACTTCCTCGCGAATGTCGGTCATGATCGCTCCTCGTATTGAAATCCGTCGATATGATACGCCCTCACATTGACGTTTGTCAATACATCGACGTACGTCGAAATGAGGTAATCTGCCGTGATGGACGTCCAACCGATCGAGCAATGCTGCGCCCCCTTCATGGAAGAGGTGCTCGGGGCCGACGAGGCCGCCGAGTTGGCGGCCGCTTTCAAGGTCCTGTCCGACCCCATCCGGCTACGGCTGCTCAGCCTGATCGCCGGCGCCGGCGGCGAGATGTGCGCCTGCGATCTAGTCGAGCCGATCGGCCGCAGCCAGCCCACGGTGAGCCATCACCTCTCGATCCTCACCGACGCCGGCCTGCTCGAGCGCACCCAGCGGGGCAAGTGGGCCTGGTTCAAGGTCGTGCCCGAACGGGTCTCGATCCTGCGCGACGCCCTCACCTCCGCCTAGCGGCCACTGCGGCCGCGGCGCGCCCGGGTCACCCGCGGCGCGCGGGCAACACCCAGCCAACTCGTTGCACAGGATCAGTAATGCTCATCTTGACTTTTAGTCATATTGACTATATCTTGGACGTGTGGAACGCCAGATCGGAGTGACAGTCGGGAAGTTCAACCCGCCCCATCTCGGCCATCTCCGGCTCATCGCAACCGGCGCTTCCCAAGTCGATCACCTCTACGTGCTGCTCGGCGACCATCCCGATCAGACGCTGCCCGCCGCCGACCGGGCGCGGTGGCTCGAGGAGGACACTCCACCCAACGTCGCGATCATCATCACCCCAGACGATCTGCCCGCAGCCAACGAGCCCTGGGCGCAAAGGGCGCTGGAGCTGCTCCCCCGGCCCCCGGCCGTGGCCTTCACCTCGGAGTCCTGGGGACCGGGTTGGGCGGCGGCGATGGGAGCAGCGCACGTCGCCGTCGACCCGGAACGCAACAGCCGGCCGATCTCTGCGACCCGGATCCGCGCCGACCTCCGCGCCGAGTTTCATTGGCTGATACCGGCCGCCCGAACGGCGCTGGCACGTCGAGTCGTCGTCGTCGGCGCCGAGTCGACCGGCAAGACGACCCTGGCACGAGCGCTGGCATCCCGGTTTGGCACCGTGTGGGTGCCCGAATACGGCCGCTGGTACTGGGAGGGCCGACGCTACCTGGTCGACCCGGAATGGGGCTCCGCCGAATTCCGCCGCATCGCCGCCACCCATCATCGGGCCGAAGCCGACCTGGCACGGCGGGCGACTCGGGGCGTCGTCATCCTCGATACGGACGCGCTGGCCACGGCCGTGTGGCACAGGCGTTATCTCGGCGTGGGCGATCCCGGGGTCGAGGCGTTCGCCGCCGACCATCGGCCGGACCATTACCTCATCTGCTCTCCCGACTTCCCCTGGGTTCAGGACGGCACCCGCGAATCGGGCGCGGTCCGCTCGGCCATGCACGAGGCGACCGTCGAGCTGGTGCAGGCCGGCGGCGTGCCCTTCACCGTGCTCGAGGGCGAACCCGATGCGCGGCTGGAGGCGGCTGCGGCGGCCATCGATGAAGTGACCGCGTTCGAACCGCTCACCTAGGCAGGAGAACGATGACGGCAGTAACGATCGCCCAGCCGGCGCCCTGGTTCGGCCGCCGCTGGGAACATCGCCACGCCGCAGTCGCCGCCGCCGGATCGCTCCTGGCCTGCCTCGGCTACTGGGCAGCGACGCTCCGCTTCGCACCGGAGGTGGCACCCGGCCCCGTGGAGTTCGCCGGCACGGCGACATCGCTGTGGTCGGTGTGGATCACCCAGCGCCGCAACGTGTTGGCGCTGCCGGTCGGGATCATCTCGGTGACTCTGATGGGCTGGTTCTTTTGGGAGATCGGCCTCGTCGGCCAGACGCTGCTGCACTGGGCCTACTACCTGCCGATCCAGTTCTGGGCGTGGCGGGAGTGGACCCGGGGGGGCGAGAACCGCACCGAGCTGGCAGTCAGCGGGCTCACGAACCGCACCCGGGCCGGCGCCCTGGCGGCGATGATCGTCTTCACCATCGTGCTCGGCGGGGCGCTCGACGCCGGCTGGGACTCGGCTCTCTACACCTATTGGGATGCCTCGATCGTGGCGGCATCGGTGGTGGCGATGGTGCTGCTGTCGCGCAAGAAAGTCGAGTCGTGGTGGCTCTGGATCGGCCCGGTCAACGTGTCGGCGATTGCGCTGTACACCGCTACCGGCGCCTTCATGTTCGCCGCCCTCTACGTGTTGTTTCTCGTGATGGCGTTCGTCGGCCTGGCGCGCTGGCGGCGCGCGGCCGCCACCGGTATCGCGTGATGGGGCCGGCCGGCTACGACGCCGCCGAGTTCCCGCCGTTCGCGGTGACGGTCGACATCGTGCTGCTCGCCGCCACGGATACGCTCAACGTGATGCTGATCCGCCGCGGGCTCGAGCCGTTCGCCGGCCGGCTCGCCCTCCCGGGCGGGTTCGTCCGCGCCGACGAGTCGATCGAGGCGGCCGCCCATCGCGAGCTGGCCGAAGAGACCGGGCTGGTGGCCGCCGCCATGCCCGGAGTCCACCTCGAGCAGCTCGCCACCTTCGGCGCCGTCGACCGCGATCCGCGGATGCGAGTGGTGTCGGTGGCCTACCTGGGATTGAGCCGCTCGATGCCGACACCGACGGCGGGCACCGACGCGGCCGCCGCCGAATGGCTCCCGGTCGAAGCGGCCACGATGGGCGAGCTGGCGTTCGACCACGCAGCCATCGTCGAGACGGCGGTCGAACGGGCTCGCGCCAAACTCGAGTACACGACGCTGGCGACGACGCTGGCCGGCGATGAGTTTACCCTCGGCGAGCTGCACCAGATATACGAGGCCGTCTGGGGGGTCGAGATCGACCTGGCCAACTTCCGGCGCAAGGTGCTGGCGACCGCGGGCTTCGTCGAATCGACCGGGGCGCGCCGGGTGTCCCGGCTGGGCGGCGCCCCGGCAACGGTCTACCGCGGCGGCGCCGGAGCCGCGCTCGTGCCCCCCTTGGCGCGTCCCGCGGCTCGCTCCTCCGTCGCCGCTCTAGGGTCCGGGCGGCGATGACAACGATCCGAATCGACTCGCCGCTCGGGCGATTGTGACGCTCCGGGGCCTCTCCTGCTACGGACTCCCTGAGCTGCAGCAATGGCGGCCGAAGAGAACCGGGAAACAGGGTCGCTGCGTATTGGTCTCAGATGGCAGGAGTGAAGATGCGGATCAGTCGACCCTCCGTTCCGACCGGCCGCAGGTTCGGGGCGATGCCCTCGTGGGTACTCGTCCCGCAGCTCTTTCTGGCAGCCGGCTGGCTACGCGCAGGCATCGAGAAAGCCACCACGAGTGCGTGGTGGAAGGGGGAGGCGCTCCGTGGATTCGTGGAGGCGAACACCGACCAAGCGGTCACGATCTACGAGCCCTTTCTCTCCCATGTGGTCGAGCCGTATGCCGTCGTAGTGGCTGTGGCGGTGTGCCTGGCCGAGCTGGCGATCGCCGCACTGCTCGCCTTCAACCACCGCGTCTTGGGCGCCCTCCTCGTCGCCACGTTCCTCAATGTGCACTTCATGCTTGCCGGAGCGGTGAACCCGTCGGCTTTCTATCTCGTGATCGCCATGGTCATCGTGTTGTGGCATCTGGATAACCGAGGCTCGGCCGCCACCCGTCGTGCCATCGCACGCCGCGCCGTAGTGGCCGCGACCGTGATCACTGTCGGTCTCGGCCCGTTCGTAAGGACGGTTCAGCCGGCTCAGGTCATCGAGGATCCGGCCATGGTGCTGATCTTCCTGAGCGTGCTCTTGGCAGTGGCCACGTTGTGGGCACATCGCCAACCGACAACGGAATAGCCGCGGATCACTGAGACCGTTACCTCGTCATAGGTCCACATAGCTCCAATCGCCTTCGACCTGCGGCCGGTGCCAACTAGAGCAGATCGAGCAATCGGTGGGCCCTTCCAGGTACGTGCTGGCGCGCTCGTTTTGCAGCGCATGACCGGCTCGGGTCGGCTACTCAGCCGAGCCAATCGCAGGCAAGCAGCGAAGCCCCCTCGTAGTAGACCTCCTCGTCGACGATCTTGCCCGCATCGATGCGCACCAGGACTGCGCTCCGAACCGGACATCTTTCACCATCGGTGATGGCAAAAATGCCTCCATGGGTCGTTCCGGCGGCGAATGGCATGAGCAGCTCCCAAGCGGCGTCGGGATGGTCGGCGAAGAAGCTCGCGGCAGTGTCACTTATCGCTTCTGCACCCTCGGCGTGAATTCCGGAGATGGCGTCGTCGCGGATCGCGGCCGGACCGTAAAGCGCCGCGACCCGATCCAGATCGCCCGAGGACCACGCCGCGGCATATGCGGTGATCAGGTCATGTGGTGATGAGGTCTCGTAGTGCAGTGTCCAGGTGGCGATCAGACCGTCTCGAATCTCGAGCCGATCCACCTCTACCAGAGGGCTCTCGTCGGTGAAGCCGAAGACTTCCCATGCCTCCCAAACCATGACACCGCCCGGGCCTCCCACGAAGCCCGGACCAAACTGGGGCGACGCGCGGAACCGGACGTCGGGAGTTTGATGGGAGAACATCGATTCGGCGATACCGATCACGGCATCGAGTCCCTCCACATGGGTAGAGAACCGGAAGTCGTCGTGGGTTACGTCTGCGGTGTAAAGCCCACGAATAGCGTCTAGATCACGGGAGTCCCAGGCATTGACCGTCGCCCGACCAATGGCCGCGAACTCTTCTGCCCGGACTTCGATAGCCGCCCGATCCATGCCCGCCGGTCCTCCTCCTCCGCACGAAACCGCAAGCAACGCAAACAACAAGGCGGTGAACAAGCTGCCCATTCGGGACCGCACGCTCACCCCCGGCGCCGCCCAACGACTTCGTCAACCCGATACGGCGACGACCACTGCGTATCCGGCACCGCCACCACCTGCCATGGGCCCCCGCCTACCCGCCACCGCGCCGACCACACATAGTCCACCCCCATCACGTAATCGCCCATCGTCTCCCACCGATGCCCCACCACACCCTCAGGATGCGGCGCGAACAGTTCGAACTGCGACTCGGGGATCGTCACCACCGCGCCATCACCCCAGTCGATCGCCACCGCCACCACCCGGATCTCGACATCGATCACCACCCCCGTCACCG
>JBFISZ010000149.1:0-6541 GCA_041608315.1 Acidimicrobiia bacterium
GAAGAATCGCCGCCCTCGAAGAGGCGGCGGCGGACGCGGCGCGCCACGATCTCGGCGACGAGGCGGAAGCGGCCGTAGCCGCGGCGCGGAGCATGCCGGCCCCGGAACCCGAGGAATTCCTGCCACCCCGGCAGAACCCGACGGGTCCCGGCGCCTTGACAGACATGATCGAGTTCGAGGTCGGCGGCGCCGACTAGCTCAACCGTCGTCGCCAAACGCGCTTACGATCGATTCATCGATCTGTGACTCGTCAAGCTGCCCGAAGAGGGCCCGGACAACCGTGCCGTCGGCCCCGATCAGGAACGAAACGGGGAGCCCGAACGACGGGTAGAGCGTGTTGACCTCGTCGTATTCGTCCAAGCCGATGGCGTAGGACACGCCGATCTCCTCTGCGAATCGGGCGGCGGCCTGTAGATCGTCCTGAACCGCGACACCCACGAACTTCACCCCGGGATGGCGAGCGGCGGCTGCATCGATCGCCGGCATCTCCGCCAGACAAGGCGGGCACCATGACGCCCACAGATTCAGGAACACCGGTGAGCCATCCTGTGCGAGGTGGTCCGCAAGTGAGAAGCTGCCACCATCGAGGGTGGGCACCGTGAAGCGGGGCGCCACGTCTGCCGGCCGGCGACCCCCTCGGATCAGGTCCGGCACCGTTTCGATCTGAGGCACGTCGCCTGCCGTCCCCTGGCTCCAGGCGAAGGCGGCGACTCCGGTCGAGAGGAGCGCCAGCAAAGCGAGAACCCCGACCAGGCGCCGTGGCGGTTTCTTCTGCGGTGTCGGCTGCGGCAACGCTTCCATCGAAACCCAAACGGTAGTCGCTTTTCGGCGCCTAACGATCCCCGGATATCGAGGGCCCTTCGTTATGATCGTGGCCATGTCGTTTTTCAAGCGCAGCCGTACCGACCTCGCCGCGCGCGGTATCGATCCCGACCGAGTGCCGCCCGGCCAATACGTGACAGAGCGGTTCCCGGTGCTCCACGCCGGGACGATTCCCACCGTCGATTTGGCTGCATGGCGCTTTGGCATCAAGGGCCTCGTCGCGCAAGAAAAGGAGTGGACCTGGGACGAGATGGCGGCCATGCCCACGACCAAGCTGCAGGCCGACATTCACTGTGTCACCAAGTGGAGCAAGCTCGACACCAGTTGGGAAGGGATCGCGGTCCGCGACATATGGGACGGGCTCGACGTCGATTCTGGAGCCACCCACGTGTTGGTGTACGCCTATCACGGCTTCACGGCCAACTTGCCGATCGAGGACTTCATTCGCGATGGCAACCTCTTTGCCCACACCTATGAGGGCGAACCGCTCGAGCTCCAGCATGGCTATCCGCTGCGCCTCGTCGTTCCCCATCTCTACTTCTGGAAGTCCGTCAAGTGGGTGCTCGGGTTCAACGTCTTGAGTCAGGACGAGCCTGGGTTCTGGGAACGGAATGGCTACCACATGTACGGCGACCCGTTCAAGGAACAGCGCTACTGGGGGAGTTGAGTCTCCAGCGGTTCGCTGTCTCTCCCCCCGTTGAACTGCGTCAGCGGGGCGACGCTTGGGGGGAGTCCGGCCGTCAGGCCGGGAGGGGGGCGGGAACCCTTCGGGTTCCTTGGGAGTTGCTGCGCAACTCCTGGCGGAGGCGCGGCTTCAACCCTGAGGCGCTCAGTCCCGGCTCGCCGTCGCGTGGAATCGGGCGAAGACGGGCGGGGATAGGTCGGGGATGGGGTCGCCGGGTTGAGTCTGGGCCCACGTGTGGTCCCGGATCGAGAAGAGATCGAGCGCCGCCGGCGCCACGGCCGGGAGCGCGCCGGTGAGGATCCACGTCGACCGGTCGTCCTCCGCCCGGAGGCGGCGGCCGACGCCGGCCGGGCCGGTTTGGTCCGGCAGGCCCGCCCATGTCGCCTGCACCAGCCGGTCGGCGGAATAACCCGGTCCGTGGTCGGTGGCTTCGCTCCAGAGCGCCTTGCCGCTGAACCACGCCAGGATCAGGCTCCCTTCCGGAGTCGTCGACGCCGACCGGAGGTAGGAGGCGGGGATGTAGGCGTAGTCCCCGGCGCGGTAGGTAGCGCCGCTCATGTTGAGCACCCCTTCGAGGATCAGGAACTCCTCGTCGGCGGAGTACCACCCGGGATTCGGTCGGGCCCATCCCGGCGGGAACTGCACCAGCGATTGCGACACGAGGCTCTGGCGGTCGATTGCCAGGCGGACGAGAGAGACCGCAATAGTGCCGCCGGGAATCTCGACGGCGCGCCAGTCGTACGCTTCGGGCCGGGCCACTTCATCCATGGGGTTTAGATCCTTCCGGCGGCCGATGCCGCACTGTCGCACGGGCCCGGGTCCTGATCACGGAGCGTCGACCACGCCGGCCATCATCAGGCCGATCTGTTCGCGGGTCGTTGCAGCCGGGTCCACAGTGCCGACGATGCGCCCTTCGAACATGACGGCCACCCGGTCGCTGAGCGCCAACACCTCGTCGAGGTCCTCGGAGATCACAACGATCGCCGTTCCGGCCCCGCGGGCTTCGACGAGTCGGGAGTGGATGTACTCGGCGGCCCCGATGTCGACACCCCTGGTCGGTTGCGCCGCGATGAGAACCCGCGGCTTGGCCGAGAGCTCTCGAGCCAGGATCAGCTTCTGGATGTTGCCGCCCGAGAGGTTGTGAGTTGGGGTGTCGAGGCTCGGTGTTTTCACGGCGTACGCCGCAACCAGTTCCTCGCAGTGGTTCTTGATTGATTCGAACTGGAGGAACCCGCGCTGTGACATCGCGGCGGAATCGTGGTTGGTCAGGATCAGGTTTTCTTCGACCGTGAAGTCGCCGATGGCGCCGTCACGCATCCGTTCCTCGGGAACGTACCCAACGCCGGCCGCCCGCACGACGGCTGGTGGGGAGGTGCCGATGTCCTTCCCTTCGATCTCGACTGATCCGGCGGCCGCCGGACGGAGCCCGACGACCGCCTCGGCGAACTCGCGTTGGCCGTTGCCCGATACTCCGGCGATGCCGAGGATCTCACCGGCGCGGACTTCGAGCTGCAGCCCGTCGACGGCGTTGGTCCCCCGATCGCCGACAACCCGGAGGTCGCGGATCGAGAGTCGCACAACGCCGACGTCGACGTCCGGCCGATCGGGAGCCAACCGGACCTCGCGGCCGACCATCATGTTGGCGAGGTCACCGCGACTCGTTTCGGCAGGCACCGTGGCGCCGGTGACCCGGCCGTGGCGGAGCACCGTTATCCGGTCGCTGAGCGCCATCACCTCGTGGAGCTTGTGGGAGATGAATATCAGACCTTTGCCGTCGGTCGCCATCTGGCGCAGCGTCACGAAGAGGTCATCCACCTCCTGAGGTGTCAGCACCGCCGTCGGTTCGTCGAGAACCAGCAGCTCGGCCTCCCGATACAACGCTTTGATGATCTCCACCCGCTGCCGCTCGCCGACCGCCAGCTGCCAGACATATGCGTTCGGATCGACGTGCAGGCCGTACTTCTCGGCGAGGTCGACGATGCGGGCACTCACCGCTGCCAGATCGGGGTTCACCTTCGTCGCCGGTGCCAGACCCAGGGCGACGTTCTCGGCGACCGTCAGAGTAGGTACCAGCATGAAGTGCTGATGGATCATGCCGATCCGGTGCTCGATGGCGTCCGCCGGCTCCCTCAGATCCACGACGTTGCCCTCAATGAGAACCTCACCCTCGTCCTGTTGGTAGAGGCCATAGAGGATCTTCATCAGCGTCGACTTCCCGGCCCCGTTCTCGCCGAGCAGGGTGTGAATCTCGCCGCGGTAGACGTCAAAGTCGACGCTGTCGTTCGCCAGCACCCCGGGGAACCGTTTGGTTATTCCCCGCATCTCGAGAAGTGGTTTGGTTTCGCTCACGCGGCGTCCTGACGGCTGGAGGAGGGGAGCCGGGTGGCTCCCCTCCAGATCGGGTTACAGGCCGGTATCCATCGAGCCGTCGATGAGTGCTGCTACTGCGTCATCGGCAGCTTGCCGCACGTCGGCCGGAAGGTCGAAGGCGTCGTTGTACTCGATCACCAGGCCACCGTTGGCCAGGTTGATTTCGAGGCTTTCCCCACCGAGGTCGCCGCCCTTGATCTTGTCGACGAGACCGGAAAGGACGACTTCCCACTTGTAGACCTGGCTGGCTACGACGACCGAATCCGCCAGGCTCGTCTGGTTGGACTGGGTTCCGAACCACAGGACGTCCTGCTGCTCGGCCACTCCGACGGCGCCGACCACCATCTGGGCGGTTCCGGTCATGACGTCTGCGCCATTGGCAACGTGAGCGTTGGCGGCCTCTGCGGCGAGGGTGGTATTGGCGAAGTCACCAGTGAAAGCGACTGCCACCTCGGCCCCGCCGCTCTCAGCCCCATTGACGAAACCCTGGACATACAGCGAGGCGTCACCCACGTCGATGGGCCCGACTACACCGATCTTCTTCGACGTGCTCAGCATCGCGGCCATGATCCCCTGAACGTAGGCGCCCTCATCGGCCGCGGCGGTGTACGCCGAGACGTTGTCCAGCCCGAACGTATCTGACGCCGTGCCCCAGGCAAAGGCCGTGTCCGGGAAGTCCTCGGCGAGCTCCGGAAGGAACGAGCCGTACTGGGAACCGTGGCCGATGACGAGGTCGTAGCCCTCGTCGGCATAGCCGCGCATCGCGGCGGCGGCGTCCTCGACTACGAAAGTGGCGTCTGTGATCGCGATCTCGATGGCGTCGGCGCCCATCTCGTCCTCGATCGCGTTCACGGCGTCCACGATGGACTGGCTGAATGCCAGGTCGTTCGAGGCACTCGGGGCGACCACCGCAATCCGGAACGCTCCGCCCTCGCCGTCGTCGTCGCCACCGCAGGCTCCCGCCACCAGCGCCAGGGCGCCGATCAGCCCGAGCAAGCGCCATCCTCTTGGCTTCCTCATGTGTCTCCTTCTCTCTTCCCGTCGGCCGGGATTCGTGTTCGGTCGTTTATCCACCGCGACTGAACGGCTTCGTCAGCGCGGTTGGAGCTTGGAATCGTTGGGATACTGCCACCAGGGCCAAGATCGTGATCAAGGCAGGTGCCATGTTATAGAGGTCCTGCTGGCTCACCGGGATCAACTCCAGTGCCTTGAGTTGGGTGACCAGGGCCTGGACAAAACCAAAGAGCAGCGCGCCGAGCATGACTCCGATTGGCCGCCAGGCCCCGAAGTACACCAGGGCGATGGCGATGAACCCCAGGCCCGCAGTGAAGTTCTGCTGGAACGTCCCGGTGGTGAGCACGAGACCCGCCCCGGCCGCGCCGGCGAGGAGCCCACCGATCGTCAGAGTGACGTATCTGGTGCGGGCGACGCTGACCCCGAGGCTATCGGCGGCGGCCGGGTTCTCCCCGACCGCACGAATGTTGAGCCCGAAGGTCGTCTTGTTCAGCACCCAGATGCTGAAGGGCACCAACAGAAACGCGATATAGACGATCGAGCGCTGGTTGAAGGCGAAGTCGCCGATCACGGGGATGCGAGACAGCAAAGGGATTTCGATCTGAGCCAGGGGATCGATGAGGCGGGGGGTACCGACGATCTTCTGGAAGAGGAGGTCGCTCAGGCCGAGGCCGAAGAGGAACACCCCGATGCCGCTGATCCCTTGCTGGGCTTGCAGCGTCACGCTGATCACTCCATTGAGCAATCCCATGATCAGTCCCACGGCGAGCCCGGCCAGGAGTCCGAGCCACGGGCTGTCGGTGCTCAGCGTCGTCCAATACGCGAAGAAGCCGCCGAGCAACATCACGCCCTCAACGCCGAGGTTGAGCACGCCGCTGCGCTGGCCGTACATCTCGCCGAGTCCTGCCAGCAGCAGCGGCATGGCGAGGCGCAGCGCGGCGGCCAGGGTGGCGATGATGGCGGTCTCGGTGAACAGCTCGCTCACAGTTCCACCTCGACGGACTCAACCTCGTCGTCGTTCCCTTCCGGCTGGTGCGCCTCGACGAGCCCGAGGCGCTGCCTGATCCAATCGGACGAGACCACGAAGACGACGACCAGCCCATTGAGGGCGACGATCAGCGCCTGGGGAACCTGCACGGCGCGTTGCAGGCTGTTGGCTCCAACCAGCAGCCCGCCGAAGAGGAAGGAGGAGGGAATGGTCCACAGCGGGTGCAGGGCGCCGAAAAGCGCCGTGACGATGCCGTTGAAACCCGCCGACCCGGTGAAACCGGCGGCCGAGCCGTCCGTGACGAACCGGTGCGACTCGCTTCCGAACACCAACAGAGCGCCGGCCAGGCCGGCAAGGGCGCCGCTGAACGTGAGGGCGAGGACGATGCTCCGTTTCACCGGCATGCCGCCGTATCGGGCGGCGTCGGGGTTGAGCCCGACGGCGCGCAGCCGGTACCCGGCGGTTGTGCGCCACAGCAGTATGTACGCCGCCACCGCCGCCAGCACCGCGATCACCGGTCCGGCGTGGAGCCGGCTGCCGATGAGGATGGGAAGGTCGGCTCCCGCGGAGAGGCGCTCGGTCTGGGGGATGGCGCCGAGCTGATTGGCGTTTGGGTCGATGAACGGGCCCCGCAGGAGGTAGTTCATGAGCTGGGCGGCAAC
>JBFISZ010000150.1:0-6520 GCA_041608315.1 Acidimicrobiia bacterium
CACTCCGATAGCGAGCTCCAGGAAGTCGGGGTGATGATGCCGCCGCTGCCACAAGCGGGAGTCCCCTTGCACGATCCTCTCTGCCAGGCGGGCGGGCCCAGGGGACTTCCGCCACGCCATGCTGTGGGCCGCCCCGCGCATGGCCGCCAGCCGCTCCCGGAAATCGGCCATTGCCCGAGCCGCCCCGGCCGTGGCCTCGTCGTTGCTTCGTTTGGTCTGCCGTCGGTCTTCGTACCAGTTGGCCAGCATCATTGCCGGGCTGAGGATGGCGAACATCGCCATCATCGGGTTCCACACCAGCGCCAACACTCCGCCGATGAGAACCGGGATCACCAGGGCGCCCCACCCGAAGCGCGTCGGCTGCCGGGCTGCGGGAGGGGCGCTCGGTGCTACCAGCAGGGGAAGGCTGGTAGGGAACTCGGATCGCGGCGGTCGATTGAAAGCGGCACGGCCCGCGGCGTCTCGTTGCGGTGGGGCCGGGATGAACCTGTAGGCCCGGCCATCGATCTGAACCCGGTCTCCCGGCGTGAGCCGAGCGATGGCCCCAGCCGGCTCGTTCCCGATGATCACGCGGCTGGAGCCCGGATCGATGCGGGTGGCTCCATCCACGTCGACGTACAGACACGCAGCTCCCCCCTGATTACCACGCCCCTGTACGCCGACGTCGACGTAGCCAAGGCGATGCACACCGGGAGCCAGGTAGACGGTCTCACCGGCGACACCTCCGGACATCCCGACCAGCAGACAGACCGGCTTCTCGCGGTCCTCACTCAGTGGCTCGAGCCGCGACCCCCGCAGGATCGCGATCTCGCTCATCGGTCGATCCCCTGGTGTCGGGAACCCGTCGACGAGTACACAACGTGGCACCGATCCGACAGCGGTCTCGATGAAACGGCCGACCGTCATGGCACCGTCGGCCAGCGAGATCGCAATCTCGAACTCCTCGCCGCGCTCCACCAGGACGATCTCACTCTGGATCGGGTTCGCCATCATCCGCCTCACAACAGATCTCGTGGCAGCGCGGCGGCTCCCGTCGCCTGTTGAACCTCGATCCGAGAGGCCTCGTGGATGAGCCAGTTGGCCTCCGCGCGAAGCCGGCTCGCCTTGCTCTCGAGGCCAGCCGCCTCCGCGCCCAGCTCGTCGGCCTGTTGATCGACGGAGCGGCTCTGCATCTCTGCCTCCTGTTCGAAGTCGGTCGCCGCCGGTCCCTGCCAGACCATCCGAGAAAGCCCCGCGATGCCCGACAGGAGCCCGTCGATCGACCTGGCGACGGACCGCAGGGTCTGAGCCGACTCCTCGAGAACCTTGGCCTCCATGCGGTGGCGGGAAGCCTGCTGACGCATCTCATGAGGTGTCACGGTGCGGCTCGCCCAATGGTGCGACGCGGGTGGTGCAGCCCGGGCGGCTCAGCGGGTGGCGGCTTCGATGTTCTGCCGGTACTTGCCGACCGCCAGCGACGCTTCCTTGAGCGCGCTCTCCAGCTTGACCAGTGCCGGCTGGAAGTCGCTCGACCAGGCCGTCCTGAACTTGTCGGCTCCAGGGCCCGACCAGGCGGTGGCACCCGGTTGCACCCGGTTGTTCAGCGTTCTGGTCAGCTGATCCACCTCTGCGGCCTTCGCTTCGAACAACCCCTTCAAGCCGTCGAGATCTGACAAGTTGGCGCCGAACATTCCGTTAGCCATCTGGCTTCCTTTCGCTGGTGGAGGCATGTGACCTCGTATCCTTGGAATCTATCAACGTTGTTTAAAATTTGTCAAGGATGTATTTCTTTTTTTTGTAGTTGACAATCATAATTATCAGATCTTATAGTTATTTCATGATGCAGCAGTCCAAGCACGTCGCAGTGGTGGTGGGGCTCGGCAGCTTCGAGATCGGGGCAATCGCGCTCCTCCACCGGCTGGGGCAGATCGAATGGATGAGGGTGCCGTGGGGTTCGCTGCGGTCGTGGTTTGAGCTAGCGCCCATTGAGGACGTCGTCGCTGCCGGCCTCCGCGCGACCGCTCTGGCGATCGCCTACTGGATCGCCGCCTCAACCCTGGTCTACGGTGCGGCCCGCATCTCCCAGGCGCCCCGCATGATCCGGGCTACGGCCCGGGTGACCTTGCCACCGATCCGGCGTGCCCTCGATCGTGTGGTCGCGGTCGGCGTCACTGCGGCGACCCTCGCCGCGCCGATCGCCCCAGCGGCCGCCACCGAAGTGCCCTCGCCACAGGAACCGGTCGTCTATCAGATTTCCGACGAGGGAGTACCCACTCCGATCAACCCCCCCGCCGTCGATGCGACGGTGATCTTCCCGCCCGGTGTCGGTGGCGCCGGATACACGCCGCGACCCGCCGGCGGCCTGACCCTGGAAGAGGACACAGATACCGTGGCGCCCGCCGGGGCGAGCAGCTTTGCCGGCGAGGGCACGGGAGGTACCCCGTACGACGTAGTCGTCGGCGACAACCTGTGGACGATCTCGGCGGCTCACCTCCGGGCCGTCTACGCGAATCGGGAAGTGGACACCGGCGAGGTCGCGACATACTGGCGCCGCGTCATCGAGGCCAATGCCACCGGTTTGCGGTCGGGCAACCCAAACCTCATCTACCCCGGCGAGCGGATTCTGCTGCCCGACCCCGGGCCTGCGGGCTCATGAACGCGCTGGGGCGACCCGTCGCCGATCTCGACGACTATCTCGATTCCACACCCGACGTGGTGCTGCCGGCGGCCGCAGACCCTGCCCCGGCGCCCGCCCGCAGCCAATCCAGCGCCGCCCGGTCGATCATCGCCGCGGCGGCCATCGTCCTCGTAGGCGTCGTCACCGCCTACTGGGTGCTCCGGGAGCAGCCAACCACGCCGCCCGTGATCGCGACAGGCGTGACGGCGCCGTCCGTAGCCGCCGGAGTGCCCGGCTTCGCCGAGATGTACCTCGCCTCCTACCTGACCGGCACATCGGAGGAAATCGGCGGGTTCATGCCCGGGGCGCCCTCGGTGGCGGCGATGACTCCCGCGGCCCGCTACGTGACCGGGGCCGCCACCATCGAAGTGGCCCCGGTCGCGCCCGATTACTGGCGGGTCGTCGTGGCGGCCGCGGTGCTGTTGTTCGAAGACGGCGCCTACCACCCCGCCGGGCTGCAGTATTTCCAGATCGGCGTCGTTGACGACGGGGGGCGCCTCGTGGCGGTGGCGCTGCCCGCCCGGGTCGCCGGTCCCGCCCCGCGCGTGGCACCGCCGCGCGCGCTCCAGGTTGCAGACGGCACTCCCGCGGATGACCACGCCGCGCTGGTCGGCGACTTCCTCGAGGCACTGCTCACCGGCCGCCGCGACATCAGACGCTATCTCAGCCCGGAAAGCGACATCGCCCCGATCTCGCCTGCCCCCTACGAAGCGATCTCCGTAACGTCGCTGGCGCTGTATGAGGATGGATCGGCGCTGGCCACCGTCGATGCGCAGAGCGCGACAGGTGCCGTGGACTCGATGCAGTACGTCATTCGTTTCTCCGCTGAGGGCCCGAGCCCGGCGGTGGCGGCACTGCTGGCGGGGCCGCCTGCGATCACACGCGCTGCGGCGGGTCGACCGTGAGCGGTAGGTTCTGTGCCATTGATCCGCCGGCCCTGGGGGCGCTGGCAACCCGCCTGCAATGGGCCGCCGCCCACCTCGACAGCCGGACCAGCGCGGCCTATGACACCCTGGCGCGGCATTCCAGATGGGCGGGAGCCGACTCCGTTGGCACTCGGCTCTCAACTGCCTCCCGCTGGGCGCGCACCAGCGCCATCGATCTGCGTCGTCGGGCCGGCGCAATGGAAGCCGCCGAGCAGCTCCTTGTCGAGGGCTTCCGACCGCCAACACCAGGCGGTGGGGCGTTCACCACGACCGACTGGGAAGACTGGGTGCGCGGAGCGCTCGGAATCTGGAACGGACGCGCCGACGAGACGTTCCCGCTCGGCCGGTGGGTCTTCGGCGACCTGTGGATCAACCGGGTGGCACAGTACTTGCGGGGGACGAACCCGATCGTCAACGGCACGCTCCACGTGCCCTCCGTCGCCAACGGATGGGCCCCGCGCCAGCTGACGAAGACCGGCCACTTCCGATGGATCTCCAACCCGGCCGTGCAGGCGGCGGGAAAGAGGCTCTCATTCGGATTCGCCGTTGTGAGCACGATCGGCGACGCCAAGGTCGTCTGGGACCACGGCAACCCGGTCGAGGCCTTCAAGAGCGAGGGCGCCGGTTATGTGGCGGACTTGGCTCGACTCGGCTTCAGCGGCTCGACCGCAGCCTTTCTCGTGGCCCCCAATCCGATCGCCGGCGGTGCCGTGATCGTAACCGGCCTGGTATGGGCCGGCGCCGAGGTCGTCGACCATTGGGACGAGATAACGGAGACGTGGAACGCCGCGTACGAGGAGTACGCGCGAGGCGCCGAGGCGCTTTACGAGACGGTGTCCGGAAGCCTCAGTGCCGGCTGGGAATGGACGTCCGGCCGCTGGGACGATGTGGCGGACTGGACGGGCAACGGCGTCGAGGAAGTGCTCGGCTGGGGCAACGATCGCCTCGACGACGCCAGAGAGTGGACGGGGGACCGAATCGAGAACCTGACCGATGTGGGCTCCGGCTTGATCGACATCGGAGTGAACGCTTTCGAATTCGCCGGCGGAATGTTTCCTGGATAGGAGGAGAAAATGACAGCGACCATGAACACCGGCGCCGAGACGATCCGGATCGACCGCGGTTACATGCCGCTGTTGCTACAGATCAAGGCCGCCGGGGCCGTCGGCCCCGATGAGGCGGCGACGACGGCGCTCTCCCGGCTCGAAGCAAGCGATCTGCTGCGAGACGGGCAGCTGCACCCGATGGCCGACGCCATGCTCGAGATGGTGGCCGAGCCTGCCCTCGTCGTCAGCGTCGAGAGGATGCGGCTCGGAGCGGTTGCCGCCTCGACCATCTGGGCGACGCCCTACGGAGCGACCATCGGGACCCGAGTCGGCGGAGGACTGTACGAGCTGAGGTTGGCCAACGCCGCGCTCCTGCCCTTCCATCTGTTCCAGACCATCCATCTGCGTCCACTTCCGGATGGGGACCCGGTCGATGTCACGGTCCCGGCGGAAGCCATGCTGGCCGCAGAGACGCTCCTCTACCGCGATGACAGGGCGGGTGGAGTCGAGGAACTGAGGCGGCGCGGGATGACCGACGACGATGCTGCCGCCGTCATGGCGATCCTGGCTACGCGGGTGGCGAGTTGGCGTATCCACGCGCTGTGGTCGGGCGTGGCGGGAACCGAGACGCGCCGGGCGCACGGCATGGACTGCGGCTCCCGAGGCCACGTGCTGGCGACAATCGGCACCGCCGAGCCCACGATCAGGCTGCGGTCGGCGACATTCGCCGAGGTGACTGCGGCAATCCGTGCCACGCTGCCGGGGTCATGAGGCTGAATCACCCTGCTCGCCGGGAGTCTGCGCCCGGATCCACTCGATGGCCGGCTCGATCGATCGGAACAGTTCCGTCGGGACATCCGACGGGTCGACGAGCTGGAAGCTGCGAAACAACGCGACATAGCTCGGATCGGTCGCCACGACGGCGCGGCACGGCGGGGGATTCATCTCGGCCATGAAGAAGGACCTGATGTGGCGCTCGACATACGGGAGCTTCACGATCTCTATCAGCGCCGGCGACGCCACCGGCCCGATCAGCTCTCTGCGGGCCTCCAGGTAAGCCGCAACCGCCTCCATCGACGGATTCATGTCGAAATCGAAGATCGCGTGGAGGATGCCGTCGGATCGCATCGTGAGAGATCCAAAATCGCGCACCCTCGGATCGGGATCCATGACATCGACGGTACACGGAATCCACCGGCCTACAAACACCTGAGGCGCTAGTGCTCGCTTGCGGCGCCTTCGTCGGCCGCCAGCTCGGCGACCACCCGCTCCACTTCCACCTCGGCGGCGGCGATGCGCTCCCGGCAGAACTGGACCAGCAGCACGGCGCGGGCCACCTTCCGGGCCAAGACGTCGACATCGACCTCGTCGCGCTCGATGGCCGCCAGTATCTCGTCGAGCTCGGCTACGGCGGCGGCGTAGCTGGCCGGCTGCGCGGACTCGGTCACGGCATCTCCTCCACCCGGCTGACGATTTCACCCGTTTCTACCGTAGTGCGTAGCTCGGAGCCCGCGGGCACCGCGGCCGGCGAGCGCACTACCCGACCCCGACCGTCACGGGTCACGGACCAGCCGCGCGCCAGCAGCCGGTGCGGGTCGACGGCGGCCACCCGCGCCGCGACGCCATCCATTCGCCCGTCGGCGGCGACGGTCACGCGTCGCGCCGCCGGTATCAGCCGGCCGGCCGCCGTGTCGAGCACCTCGTGGCGCCGGATGACGGTCAGCCGGCTGGCTCCGGCGACCCGATTCGACGATCGGTCGAGCAGGCGGCGTGCCGCCCGCATCTGGAGCCGGGCGGCGCCGGCCGTCGCCGCAGCGCGGCGGTCGAGCGACCGGATGGCGGTTCGCAACCCCCGCTCGGCCAGCCGGCCGACGGCGACGGCGGTCGATTCC
>JBFISZ010000151.1:0-6498 GCA_041608315.1 Acidimicrobiia bacterium
CGCCGGCCTCGACTATCGAGAACACGCCGCAGTGGCCCACCATGATTCATACGAGGACTTTCTCGCAGATGTGGAGCCGGCGCGGGTCATCGCCTTCAGCCAGCATGGCGCGACGCTCTACACGGATGTCGCCTACGAACCGGGTGACTGCCTGCTGTTCGGCAAGGAGTCGGTGGGTTTGCCGACCACGATCCTCGAGGCGGCCGCCGACGTGGCCCGGATACCGATCGCGCCGGGGGGCCGGAGCCTCAACCTGGCCAACGCCGCCGCCATCGCGGTGTACGAGGCGTGGCGCCAGCACGGCTTCGCCGTGGACCCCCGGCCGCTACATTTGCGGCCGTGACCCATTCGCACGACATCAAGGTCCGGTTCTACGAGCTGGACCCCTACAACCATCTCAATCACTCGGCCTACGTGCAGTACTTCGAGGTCGCCCGCATCGAACTGCTCGAATCTATCGGGTTCGGCATGGCCGAGATGGCGGCGCGGGGATACCACATCGTGGTCGCGAGGATCGAGACGCGGTTCGTCTCGCCCGCCCGAGCCGGCGACACCGTGACGGTCGACACCGAGGTGGGCGAGATCAAGCGGGTGACGACGCAGTGGCGGCAACGGATGCGCCGCCACGATGAGCTACTGGCCACCCAGACCGTCGATGCCGCCATCACCACCACTGCCGGACGGCCCACCCGGGTCCCGGCAGAGTTCGTCGCCGCCATCTCCGAGTACCGCGAAGCCGGCGGGCGCTAGTACGCGAAGTCGAGGACGCCCGGCGTCACCGGCATCGAGTTGACGAACGCCTCCTCGTTGCCGTGAGTACCGGCCACCTTCCACTGCACCAAACATCATGGCCCTGAACGGCGCAGCGCCCACCGCGATCAGGATGATCGTGCGGAGGCCGTCTCGGATTCGCATCGGCTCCCGACCACACGGCGCGGGGCGGGATAGAGTGGGCCTTTGCCGGACGGCCGAGGAGTCTTATGCAGCCCGAGCGGATTGCCACCTGGTCTGACCTCGTCCCGCTGCAGCCCGTGGCGGCGTTGGTATCGGGCGTTGACCTGGTGATCGTGCGCTGGCAGGGCGCCGCATCGGTCTCCGTGCTGTACGGCCGCTGCCTGCACCGCGGCGCCCACCTCGCCGACGGCTACGTGCGGGGCGAGAACCTCGTGTGCGGTGTGCACAACTGGGACTACCGGTATCGGACGGGCGTCAGCGAGTACCACAACGATGAACGGCTCCATCGCTTCCACGCCTGGATCGAGGACGACGCGGTGTGGGTCGACGGCGACGAGATCTTGTTGTGGGCCAAGGACAACCCGCAGCCCTACGACCGCGGCACCTACCAGGGCGCCTACCAGGACCCGCACGGCACCCCGGACGAGCCGTACGTGTCGTCGATTCGGGAGCTGGCCGGGCACGGCCTCACCCGCACCGGTCACCACGGAGCCGTGGCCGCGATGGGCGTTGCGCGCCACGAGCTGCCGCGGTGGGACGACATCCAGTTCGTCGCCGCCCAGCTCGCCATCCCGCCGCTGCTCGACGATGAGCCGGTCGGCACCGACGTCGTCATCGGTCCCCGGGCCGCCAAGCCGCTCCGGCTCGACATCCCTCTACTTGTTTCGGACATGAGCTTCGGGGCACTGTCACGTGAGGCCAAGATCGCCCTCGCCAAGGGCGCCCAGCTCGCCGGTACGGGGATCTGCTCCGGGGAAGGCGGCATGCTGCCGGCCGAGCAGGAGGCCAATGGCCGCTACTTCTACGAGCTGGCATCGGCCCGCTTCGGCTTCTCGTGGGACAAGGTCGCCAAGGCGCAAGCCTTTCATTTCAAGGGGGGGCAGGGGGCCAAGACGGGAACCGGCGGCCATTTGCCGGGCCACAAGGTGATCGGGGAGATCGCCGAAGTACGGGAGCTGCAGCCGGGGATGCCGGCGATCTCGCCCGCCCGCTTTCCGGAGTGGACCCGGCCCGAGCAGATCGCCGAGTTCGCCGCCGAGGTGCGGGAGCGCACCGGCGGGATTCCCGTGGGCTACAAGCTCTCGGCGCAGCGGATCGAGGCCGACCTGGACGCCGCCCTCGAAGTCGGGGTGGACTACGTGATCCTCGACGGGAGAGGCGGCGGCACCGGGGCCGCGCCGAAGCTGTTCCGCGACAACATCTCGGTGCCGACGATCCCGGCACTGGCCCGGGCCCGGCGCCATCTCGATGCGGCCGGCGCCTCCGACGTGACCCTGGTCATCACCGGGGGGCTGCGGGTCGCCGCCGACTTCGCCAAGGCGATGGCTCTCGGGGCCGACGCCGTGGCGGTGTCCAACTCGGCGATGCAGGCGATCGGTTGCATCGGGATGCGAGCCTGCGACACCAACAACTGCCCGGTCGGGATCGCCACCCAGCGCGAGGATCTGCGGGCGCGGCTCCCGGTCGACATCGCAGCTGAGCGGCTCGACCGGTTCTTCAAGGCCTCGGTGGAGCTGATGCAGGTGCTGGCCAGAGCGATGGGGCATCGCCACCTCAACGAGTTCGAAGTTGCCGACCTGACGACGTTCCAGAAAGACATGGCCAACCTCGCCGGTGTGGCCTACGGGGGAGTGCGCTGAGCCACTAGCCGTCGAGGCTGCCGAAGTACTCGAAATGCCCGGCGTCCGACTTGGCCCACAGATGGCCCGACGTGATCTGGGCGGCCTCCATTCGCGATAGCAGCTCGGGATGCACCGGGCTTCCGGGACCTTCATCCGGCGTGTTGAAGATGTTGATGTCGGCGGCCGCCCCGAAGGCGTGGCGCGACAGCCGGTAGCTGTCGGCGATGTACCGGCCGTTCCAGCACCCGGCGAAGGCGCTGCGGTCGATCACGTCGCTCAAGCCGTTGGCGGCGAGGTCCTGCATGATGGTGGTGAGCATCTCGGCAAAGACACGATGGCACCTCGTCCTGCCGAGAAGCGGGATGCGCACGTCGACGATGTTGGCATTGATCCAGTCCGGGTCGATCACGAAGCTGCGGCCTCCGGTCGGCTTGTAGGCGAACTCTCCGAAGACCTCCTTGATGAAGGCCTGCGAGCGCACCGCCAGGCCGCCACGGTCGGCGCTGCTGGTTCGCTCACTCACCCGGTAGGTGGTGTCCTCGTCGACCCGAGCCCGGACTTCCAGAGCGAGCCGGTAGCGCGACCAGTCGTACAACACGTGGACCGCCCGGGTCTCCATCCGTTGCTCGACGAACGGCTCGGCCGTGGTGGCGATCATCTCGTAGCCGGACATCAGCGATTCGGGGACGATGGCGCCCACGGTGAGCGTGGCCTTCTCGAACGTGATGGTGTCGCCGACGTCGAGCCGGCGCAGGGCGGCGGAGCGATCGCCGAGGACGAGCTCGTCGGGGGCGAGATCGGCTATGCCGACGATGTGCTCCAGGCCCGCCGGGGCGACGATGGCAGCGTGGACCGGGATGACGTAGCCCGCCCGGGGCTGGTCGACCACGGTGCCGTCGGCCTTGTGGCTCGATTTGATGTGCAGCGTGGCGGTCCGCAACTCTGACACCGCCTCGACCCCGTCGAATTCCGCCACAACGTCGGCGAACCCTGGAGTGAGGCCGTCGGGCATCCAGATGAAGAACTCGCCCGGAGGCGGCAACGTGGTGGTTGTCGTGGTGGTGGTGGTAGTAGTAGTGGTAGTGGTGGTGGAGGAGGAGGAGGGAGGCGTGGCCGTGGTCGTCGGGGCGGCCGTCGTCGAGGGACGGTCGGCCGGCGGGGTCGGCGCCGTCTCCGCCGTGGCTCCCGGGGAACAGGCGGTGGCGATCAGGGCGATGGCGACGAGTGCCTTGTGCACCCGGAGATAATACGGCGGTTTGGCTGCCCGGGACGCGCCGCGACCGGCCGGAGGCAAACGGCGGCCGGTCGTCAGCGCTGGTTGGGTTGGCTAGCAGCAGTCCGGGCTGGGGTGGGGTCGACGCGGTGGCTCGGTCGGTCGGGGCGTGAGTCGCGTTCCCAGCCGGATGAGGCCGTCTGCCACGCGGGCTCGCAGCGGGTGGCTGGGAGCAACTCCGGCGAGGAGGATGTCTTTGCCGGAGCGGCGCTCAACTTCACGGGCCCGATCGCGGGCCATTGTCTCTGCATAGTGGATGCCGGATAGTCCGATCATGTTTGGTCCTCTCGAGGTTCTTGGTCGGCGGGGCGGGCCGCCAGGAAGGCTTCCAGCAGGCGTCCCGTCTCCGGGACGGAGTCACGACGCAGGCTGTAGCGCCTGTCGTCCTGGCCGATGATCACGCGCACCAGGCCGGCTCGGCGCAGGATTCCCATGTGATGGTGGGTCGTCGACTTGGCGAGGTCGACCCGTACGGCGATCTCCTTCAACCCGAGGTCGCCCTCTGCGAGTATCCCCAGAATGCGGAGCCGGCGCTCGTCGCCGAGGGCTTTGAAGGTGTCGACGAGATATGTGGGCGGAGCGTCGGCGTCGGCCTCCAGGTGCTCGTCGGCGACCGAGTAGCAGAAGACACGGAGCGTCTGATGCTCCGAGATCACCACCCAGGGACGGATCGATACCGAGGGGATCAGTAGCACGCCGCTCACCTGCGGTCGCATCTCGAAAGTGATCCCGTTGGTGACCTTCTCGACGAGCCGGTCGGGGCTCATGGTCTTGGCGAGTGCCCGCGTGGCGGCGGCGTCCCGGTCGAGCACAACCTGGCGCGGGGCGAGAACGGGCTCGACGGCGGCCGCAAAACGCTCGATCACGGATGCGATGTCCTCGCGCATCTGCTCCGGCTCCCGTTCGAGCACCGCGCCGATACGCGACGCGTGGGGGAGCGTTGCGAAGAGCTCGCGCACCGCATCGCCGTCGCCCTGCGCAGCCCGTTCGATCGTCGCTTCGTCGTGTCCTCGCGACGGCTTCAGCCCGCAGCAGGCCATCAGCATCGATCGCAACGCCGCCGGATCCGTCCGGCGGATCTCCGCAACGAGGGCGGCAGCCGTCCGGGGAGCGGGCAAGTCGTGGGCGACGCCGATCAACGGCAGGCCCAGCTCGGCCCAGGAGCCCATCGCCTTGATATCGGCGACCAGCCGGTCGTCACCGTTGTCGTGGATTGCTCGGGCGAGCTCGGCGCCGGCCTCGTACTGAACGTCGTCGCCCTCGGTTTGGTCGCTCTCGCCGTGGAAGACGAACAGCGCCAGGAGCACCTCGTACACCGGATCCGATTCCACCGCAACGCTCAGCGAGCGCTGCCTGTCCGTGAAGTCTCTGACCTTCGGCCCGGAAACCGTCATGTCGTTCTACTTTCGTAGGGTCATTCGATCTATATCGAACGATACGATAGATATGCTCGCGTGTCAAGGAGATGATGCTGTTCGAAGGCGTTCTTGCGGATATCACGGCCGGCGGTTTCAAGGGTTGGCCGCGACGAGTTTGTTTAGTCGTTCGGCTGGGGTTTCCCAGTCGAGGGTCATTCTGGGTCTTGTGTTGAGGGATTGTGCCATTTTGTCGAGGTCGTCTTGGCTGTGGACGGATAGGTCGGTTCTTTTGGGCAGGTATTGACGGACGAGCCCGTTGAAGTTCTCGTTGGAGCCGCGTTGCCAAGGCGAACGGGGGTCACAGAAGAACACGTCGATGCCGGTGGCGATGGTGAACTCGCGGTGGCGGGCCATCTCGGTGCCTTGGTCCCACGTCAAGGACTTCAACAGCTCTTGGGGGAGGCGCTGAACCTCTTCGGCTATACGATCAGCGACGTGTTCGGCGCTCTGGTTCTCTACCTGGATCAGCATCCCGAAACGGGTGGAACGCTCCACCAGGGTGGCCACAGCCGATTTGCTGGCTTCACCGATGATGAGGTCGCCTTCCCAGTGGCCCGGTACCGCCCGGTCCTCGACCTCGGCGGGTCGCTGCGAGATGTTGACCATGTCGGGGATCTTGCCGGCTTCTATACCCCGAGCGTTGCGGGGCCGCCGCTGGGCTCGCCCACTGCGTAGACAGCTGGCGAGCTCTTTGCGTAGCGAACCGCGGCCCTGGACATAGATCGCCTGGTAGATCGATTCGTGCGACACCCACCAGGATGCATCATCGGGATGCTCTAAGCGAAGCCACTGGGCAATCTGTTGGGGTGACCACCACAACTCGAGTTTGGCTGCAACCAGTTCCCACAACTGGGGGCGGGTCTGCCACCAACCAGGCCGGTGACGTCGCGCCCGCAAGGCGGCTTGGTCGTGGGCCCGGAACGCCCGATACCTTTGGCGGCCCCCATTGTTGGTGATCTCCCGCCAGATCGAGGAACGATGCCGACCCAACCGCAGCCCGATCTGGTGATCCGACTCGCCGCGGTCGATACCGACACGGATCTCCTCTCGTTCCTCGATCGTTAACGCATTCGGCCGGGGCCGATACTTAGCAACATGACTCATCCGGCCATGCTCGCTGATCAAATAGTCCACCGTACGCGTCGACACCCCCACCAACGCCGCCGCTTCCCGGATTGTTGCCCCACCCGCTAACGCCAGTAACGCCTCACGGGCCACCAACCACGGAATC
>JBFISZ010000152.1:0-6415 GCA_041608315.1 Acidimicrobiia bacterium
ACCGCAACGGCCAACCTCGCGGCGGCGAACGGCAAGACCGATCCCTACATACTGAGCGCCCGACCCCCGGCGGCACTGAGCTCGGATCACTTCTCCCCGAAGATCGTGCGGGCAGTAATGCAGTTCGTGGGTGGATAGCACCGCGACACGGCTCGCGCTCGGTAGTTGAGCTTCCCGGAAGGCAGCTTCTTCCCCCGGAGGACCGGCCAGGTTCACCGAGAGGCTCCTCGCGGAGCCGGCCCGCTGACGGCATGGGCCAACGCCGACCTAATAGAATCGCTCAGGATTGCCGATAGGGAAGACTGAACGGTCATCAGGGCGTCGCAATCAGCCAGGTAGGGTCCATCCATGGGAAACGCAGCAATCGCATCACAAGAGGTAACGAGACTCGTTCTCGGAGTCAATTGGCGGGTCGGCCGCGACCACGGTGACCACCTCGAGGCAATGGCTTCCGACATCGGGCTGACGTCTCTCGAACTGCTACCTCATCTGGGCGATTTCCTGCTCGACGGCCTGCTGACTCGCCAGATCGCGGCGCTACGAATGCGATACGAGCCCGAAGCGGTGGTGTCGGCTCGACTCAAGGAGCTCGAGGAGAAGGGCCTGATCAAGCTGAATCCCTGGGGATTCGTGGCAACAGATGCCCTGCGCCCGCTCCTCAAGGCACTGCACAGTGCCCGGGCGGATGTTGCCCGTGCGCTCTGGATCGGCCACGAAGTCGAGGTCTCGGTAGTGACGGAAACCTGCCGAGAAGTCCTCGAGAAGGTCACTCCGGAGCACATCGTGGCCCACACCCACAACCGGGTCCGCAAGCCGCTCGATAGATACTCGCTGCTCTGCCAGCGCCTGGTGACACTGCGGTACATGCGTCAGCAGGACCACGCCGAGGCGTGGATCGCGGCCGACCTGGCGGCCCCAGAAATCGCCCTCATTACCGCGCTGTGGCGGGACGAGCCGGTCGAGCCCGAGGACCCACGACTGGCGGCGCTCCGCGAGAAGGGTCTCATTCTCAAGCCGGAGCCGCCTCGGCTGAGCACCAAGGGCAAGAAGCTGCGCCAGGCCATCGAGGACGACACCAACGCGCGAACGGAGCAAACATACGCGGCGCTCGACGCCGACCGTATGGCCCGATTTCTCGAGGCGCTCGGCCGGCTTCCCGATTGAACCGGGCGCGGCGCCGTCACTGCTTGCGCCACCACCCTGACAGAGCTGCCATCAATTGACATAATGGGCCCTGCACTCGAACGCGCGGAGGGATCCAGGTTGGGGGAATCAGGCCTGGCCCTACCGGAGGGCCCGGGCGGCGACGCCGGTTTTGACCCGACCTATCCGGTAGGTGCCGACTTCTATCGATACGTCAACGCCAGGTGGCTCGCCGCCAATCCAATCCCGCCGGAATACGGTTCGTGGGGCGCCTTTCATGAAGTCCACGTCCGCAACGAGGACCTGCTACACGAGCTGTTGGACAGGGCCGCCTCGAAACCCGGCGAGCCGGGCAGCCCCGAGGTCATGGTCGGCGACTACTGGGCGGCCGGCCTCGACGAAGCCGCCATCGAAGCCGCCGGGCTGGCCCCCGTAGAGGAGCTGTTGCAGGTAATCGACACGCTCGAGGACGGCTCCGACCTGCGCCGGGTCATCGTGACTCTCCGCAAGCGCGGCGTTGGGATGATCTTTGGATCGTACGTCGCGCCAGATTTCGAGGACAGCGCTCGCTACCTCCTGTACCTGATCCAGGGTGGCCTGGGGCTGCCGGAGCGGGACTACTACTTCCGCGATGACGACCACTCAGTCGGGCTGCGCTCCGAGTACCTCGACCACATCGGCCGCATGCTGGCACTCGTCGGCCGCGATCCCGATCCGGCTGCCACGGCCGCAGCCATCGTGGAGCTGGAGACGGCCCTTGCCGAGCTCTCCTACACGCCGACCGAGCTACGCGACGCAGAGCTCACCACCAACAAGGTTCACGCCGGCGACTTCTCCAGCGCAATGTCCGGCTTTGACCTCACCTCGTATTGCGCTGCCCTCGCGGACCGGGTTCCGGAGGCGCTCAACCTCGACAACCCGGAGTTCTTCGCCAAGCTGGGTGAGGTGCTCGGCGGCGTCCCCGTCACCACACTCCGTTCCTATCTACGGTGGCACCTCGTGCGGGCAACGGCTCCTTCGCTGTCACAGCCATTCGTGGAGACCAGCTTCGACTTCTACGGCAAGGTCCGGGGAGGACAGCGGGAGATGAAGCCTCGCTGGAAGCGTGTCCTCGGCGCCGCCTCGGCCGACATCGGCCAGCAGGTGTCTCAGCTGTACGTGCGAGCGGCCTTCGGAGCCGACGCCAAAGAGCGATGCGAGTCGATGGTCGATCGGCTACTGGCGGCAATGGAGGAGTCGCTGCGCGCCCTGGATTGGATGAGCGACGAGACAAAGGAGAAAGCACTCGTCAAGCTGGCGGGCTTCTCGTACAAGATCGGGTACCCGGACGAGTGGCGCGACTACAGCGCGCTCCGTATCGACCGGGGCCCCTACATCGGCAACCGGCTGCGGGCGGCCACCTTCGAGTACAACCGCAAGATGGCGAAGCTCGACAAACCGGTCGACAGGAGCGAGTGGGTCATGGAACCCCATGCCGTGAACGCCTACTACCACCCGCTCCATAACGAAATAGTCTTCCCGGCGGGAATCCTCCAGCCCCCTTTCTTCCTGGCCGAGGCCGACGACGCCACCAATTTCGGTGCGATCGGAACGGTCATCGGGCACGAGATAACCCATGGATTCGATGATCAGGGCAGCAAGTTCGACGCCGCCGGCAACCTCAGGAACTGGTGGACCGAAGCGGATCGCACCGCCTTCGAGGACCGGGCCTCCGGGCTGGCCGACCAGTACGGTTCCTACGAGCCGATCGACGGCCTCCGGGTCAACGGGAAGCTCACCCTCGGCGAGAACATCGCCGACCTCGGTGGAGTCACCATCGCGTATGCCGCCCTGATGGCGTTGCTCGCCGAACAGGGCCGGCGCCCGCACGAGCCCGCCGACTCCGCCACGGGGCTCACGTTCGCCCAACGATTCTTCGTGTCTTACGCCAGGATTTGGCGCGGGAACCGCACGGACGAGTACACCCGGCTCATCGTTGCCAGTGATCCGCACTCTCCCGGCGAGTACCGCTGCAACGGGGTCCTGGAGAACTTCCCGCCCTTCGCGACGGCTTTCTCGCTCGACCCGAGTGCACCCTTGGCCAAGGAGCCCGGCGACGTGCTCAAGATCTGGTAAGCGGTTCCGGCCCGAGCTGCCACCACCTCGCCGATCGACCTCTGTATCATGCGGCGCCAGACCTGTGATAAAGCCGCCGATGGTCCGCCGGGGGTCGATGATGTTGTTGCGAATTGCAGTCGGGGTGACGATCTTCCTGATCGTCCTCATCGTCGCGATGGCATCTTTGGTCGAATTCGCCCCGGACGGCTCCGACCTGCAACGCCTCGGGCAGAACTTCTTCGATTTCGTGGACCGAGTGACACCGGGGAACTAGACGAGAGACCATGGCAGCCGGCGGAGGATCCAAGGCGATTATCGCCGCATTCCTGGCAAACCTCGGTATCGCGATATCGAAGTCCGTCGGTTTCGTGTTCACCGGGTCCTCATTCATGCTGGCCGAGGCCATCCACTCGGTCGCCGACACCGGCAACCAGGGCCTGCTACACCTCGGGGGCCGCCTGGCCAAAGCCATCAACGAAGCCGGGCGCCGAGTGCGTGCCGTCATGCCGACCGCGCGCCCCGTGTACATCGAGCGCGGTTTCCACTACTACGTGCCCGGAGACACCGCGCCCGAGACGGCAACATGAGGCAGGGCGTTGCGACCGCCGCGGCCGCACTGCTGCTGGCGATCGTCGCCGCATGCAGCGGTTCCGACGGCACGACCGCCCCTCCCAACTCCAACCCGCCGGTAACTACGGCGGCGCCCGCCACCGGCGCCACCACGACGGTCGCGCCGACAGCCCCGCCGGCAGGGCCGGATGCGACCGGTTTCACTTTTGTCCAGACGATTGAGGACAACGACCAGGTTCTCCTCGAGATCTCGTACCCAATCCTCGAGCACCCGGACGCCGCCCACATCGCGCCCATCAACGAGAAGATCAAACAGGCGATCGGCGAACTGCAAGCCGGTTTTGCCGCTGCGGCGGCCACGGCACCCGCCGGTGCGTCGCGCTCGACCTTCAGTCTGCAGGCGGCCCCGGAGCTGATCAACGATCAGGTGTTCAGCGTCAGTGGGATCTCTTTCGAGTTCGTGCGGGGCGGCACCGCAGCCAGCAAGCGCGTCGCCTGGATCTTCTCTCTCGAGTCGGGGAGCCGGCTCTCCGCAGCCGATTTGTTCATCAACGGTGATCTCGAACCGTTGGCCGCTGCAGCGCGAGCACATCTGATCGCCGATGTGCTGGGGGACGCCGCAGCAATAACCGTCCCGGATGGATTGCTGGCCTCGCCCGAGAACTACGACGCGGTATGGCTGACCGCCACCGGCATAGGCGTCGGCTTCGATCAATTCCAGGTGACCGGCGGGGACGCCGGTACTCCAACGGTGCTGATCCCCTACACCGAACTGCGCGCCGTGCTCGACCTGAGAGGCATCCTGGCCCCGCTGCAAAACGGGTCGACCCTTCCGGAGCTCAACGCGGCAAGTGCGCCAGATTTGGCGGCGCCGCTGCCCGATCCGATCGTGGCCGTGTACGCCCAGCAGGTACGTGAAAAGGACGTCTTCTTCGACCGGGAACGCGACCTCGAGCTGATGTCGAGGGCTTTCAATGCTGCCATAGTCGGATCAGGCGCCTGGCAAAGGGGCGACACCTCGGTTGTCCAAGCGGTTCGGGATGCCGGGATGGCGGCCATTCTCATCTTCGACTGGAAGAACCGGTGGCTTGCCGGTGAGAACATCGGCCGCGACGTTGACCAGATCATCGCCACCACCAAGGCGAACCCGGGGATGATCTCAGGTATCAACGTGGCCGACGAACTCAACTTCGCGGATGGCGACGAACCCGAAATGACCCCCGCCCAGATGATCAGCTACCTGGCGGTCACTGCGGGACGTTTCCAAACCGAGTTGCCGGGAGTCCCGATCTTCGCGGATATCATCAACATCCAGCTGTCATGTGAGCTCCCCCAACAGGGTTCCTGCGACATAACCAAGCGGGCGTGTTGGGATGCTTGCGCGTATCAGACGAGCCAGCTGATGGTCCGGCTCTATGAGACCGGCCATCTCGACGGCTTCCTCCTCAGCTATCCGAACTGGTTCTTTCGGTCCGACGTAGGCGAGACCGCCATTGAGCGGGCTCGGGCGCTGCTCCCGGAGCCCTTCATTCTGATTGCGCGCACCGCCACCCTCTCCTTTTCCGAGCAGACCTACCCGGACACGGCGGCGGTTGCCGAGCAGCGGGTGGAAGCCTGGAGGCGGGCTCCCCTGCGCGGCGGCGCCGATGGTGTTGCACTGTGGGTCTGGCGCAAAACCGACGACGCCGGCGGGTTGCGGACCTTCCTCGACAAGGACGGGACCGGCAACCCACTGTGGGCAGAACTGGTCGACGCCATGGGGACGACCCCTCAGCAACAACCACCTCCATAACGACGACACCGGTCCCGGCGCCGCCCGCCTCTAGCGGACCCGGATCCCCGCAGCGTCGACGGCGGCGTGGTGGCCGCTGATGAGCCGGGCGCGTATCGGCGGTGGCGCCACCACCACCGGGCACCATTTCCCGTACAGCTCGCCGGGCACGATGGCGCCGAGCGCGATGATCGCATCGGGCTCGGCGAGAACGATTGCCGCCGGACCGGTGCCGCGGTGAATGGACTCGGCGAGCGCGTTGGCGGCCGACGACGAGCCGCGGGCAAACGGCATCACAACGATCTTGCCGGCAACGGACGAGCCGTATTGGGGGTGATGCCGGTCGACGATCTCGCCGGTCGCCGTGTCCAACCCGCCCCAGAAACTGAGAGGCTCGTCCAGCACCAGGACCTCTCCCGCCGCAGAACCGGCTACGAGCATGACGCAACCCTCCGTCATCCCGACCAGAGACTCTCGTCGCGACAGACTCGTCCGGCCACGGCCGATTCGATCACTTCACGCAGCGAACCGAAGATGACATCAACGCCGATGTTGGCCGGGGCGTAGTACGCCCATTTGGCGGAGTCGGTCATCACCGGGCCTCCGCTACGCAACACCGGCGATACGTAGGTGCAGGTGTCGGTAACCACGGTGAAGCCGGCAGCCGCCAAACCCGCCGCGATTCCCGAGGCGCCCGCCTGCGCCGCGATATCGCGCCCTGTAGAGATATACGCTTCGGTACCGTGCGCGACCCGCCGGCCGGCCAGAAGCTCGACGACACGTTGCATCTCGGACAGCGAGGCATGGGGCGTCCCTATGCAGACGGCCCCGATG
>JBFISZ010000153.1:0-6402 GCA_041608315.1 Acidimicrobiia bacterium
AAATCCCCTCAGCTCCACGGGAATCCTTCGGATTCCTTTCGAGTTTGGCTGGCGCCAAACTCGTGGGAGCGGGGGTTCGGGTAGGCGAACGGCTTTGCTCGCATGCTTCCTCGCGGAGGGGGGACGAGGCGGGTAGGGGGGCGTGTCCTCCCCCCAACGGCGCCCGGTGGCTCCACGAGTGGGCCACCGCCAGACGTCCGGCGCGCCTCCGGACCCGTTGCCGACCTGGGACCTCTGTGGGTGAGGCGATCAGGACGCACCCGGTAAGATCCGTCGCCACCCCCGAGCCGGGATTGATCACGATGACATTCATCCCATTTGACCTCGAACGTATCCAGTCGATCTGGGAACAGGAGGTCGACTACAACCTGACCGAGAGCGGCGTGCACCCGATGCGCCTCGACGAGTTGCTCGGTGGCGACGAACGCAAGCTCGCCGCGCTGCTGGCGACGGAGATCAACTACCCGCACGTCAACGGCATCCCCGAACTGCGGGAGAACATCGCCCGGTTGTACGACGGCGCCGGGGTCGAGAACGTGCTGGTCACCGTCGGCGCCGCCGAGGCCAACAACATTGTGACGCAGACGCTGATGGAGCCCGGCGACGAGCTGGTCACCCAGGCACCCACCTACAAGCAGGTGTGGGGCCTGGCACTCAACGCAGGCCACGTGGTCCGGCCTTTCCACATGCGGGCCGACGCCGCCTGGGCGCTGGACCTAGACGATCTCCACGCTCAGGTGAATGCGAACACCCGGATCATCGCGGTGTGCAACCCCAACAACCCGACCGGCTACATCATGACCGAAGCCGAGATGGATGCCGTGGTGGCGGCCGCCGACAAGGTGGGGGCTTGGATCCTGGCGGACGAGGTCTACCGCGGTGCGGAGCGGCTTCGTGAGGAGGAGACTCCGTCGTTCTTCGGCCGCTACGACATGGTTGTCGCCCTCGGCAGCATGAGCAAGGCCTACGGGTTGCCGGGCCTGCGGGTCGGCTGGGTGATCGGGCCGCCCGATACGGTTGAGGACGTGTGGCGCCGCCACGAGTACACGACGATCACCGCCACCATGCTGAGCAACCTGCTCGCCGCCCACGCGTTGTCGCCGGCCGTGCGGCCCCGATTGATCGCTCGGACCCGGCAGTACATTCGCAACGGCTTTCCCGTCCTCGAGCGCTGGATGCAGCAGCACGACGGGCTGTTCAGCTACACGCCGCCCCAGGCGTCCGCCGTCTCCTTCGTCCGCTATCACCTGGACATCAACTCCACCGACCTGATGGAGAGGTTGTGTCGTGACGCCGGGGTGTTCGTCGGTGCCGGCGACTCCTTTGGCGTGGACCACCACCTCCGGATCGCCTTCGGCCAGGAAGAGACCGTGCTCACCGAGGCGTTCGCTCGCATCCAGAAGACGCTCGAGTCGCTCGCCTGATGCGCATCATCACCCGAGAGGAAATCGACGCCGTGCTGCCGGAAGTAGACCTGATGGCGGAGATCGAAGAAGGATTTGTCGCCTACAGCCGGGGGCGGGCCGTGGTACCGCCGGTGGGGGAGCTGGTGCTGGACGATCCACCGGGCGATGTGCACATCAAGTACGGCTACATCACGGGCGACGACCACTACGTGATCAAGGTCGCCTCGGGCTTCTACGAGAACCCGGTGAACAACCTGCTGCCCTCGAGTAACGGCCTGATGCTCATGTTCAGCCAGCAGACCGGCGAGCTCGTTGCCGTATTGCTCGACGAGGGCTCACTCACCGACATTCGCACCGCGGTGGCCGGGGCGATCGCGGCCAAATGCCTGGCGCCCGCCGAGGTAACTCGTATCGGGATCGTCGGCTCAGGCATCCAGGCTCGCTTGCAGCTCGAATACTTGGCCCCCGTCACCGACTGTCGTCAAGTGCTGGTCTGGGGAAGGAACCAAGCTCGGCTTGATGACTACGCCGCCGAGATGGCCGTTCACGGTTTCGAGGTGGCGACCACCATGGACGTCCCGGAAGTGATGGCTACGTGCAACCTGGTCGTGACGACCACCCCCGCCGAGAAGGCGATCCTGCGGGCTCCCAACCTGCGCCGGGGCATGCACTTCACCGCCGTCGGCTCGGACACGGCGGCGAAACAGGAGCTCGCTACGGCGATTCTCGGCCGAGCCGACCTCGTCGTGGCCGACAGCATCTCACAATGCCTCGAGCGCGGCGAGATCCATCGAGCGCTCAAGACCAAGAAAATCAACCGCACGGATATCGTCGAGCTGGGGAGCATCATTGCCGGCGATGCGGCGGGACGGACAACCGACAGCCAGATAACTGTGGCCGACCTGACCGGTGTCGCCGTCCAGGACATCCAGATCGCCAAAGCCGTCTACGCCGCCGTCGAGTGAGGCAGATCTGACCGGCGCCGTCGCACTTGGGCATCAGACAGCCAAGGCCGTTTGCAGCGCTACCGAGAGATTTCGGCGGTCCGGCGAACCCCCGGTCGAACACTCCTGGCAGCGCAGATTCGATTGTGCGAAGGTAATCCGATGACTTACCAACAGACCTACCAGCGTTCCCTGTTCGATCCCAATGGATTCTGGTCGGAGGCCGCCGAGCTCATCGATTGGTACGAGTCGCCTGAGACGGTGCTCGACGAGACCGGGGCCCCGCTCTACCGATGGTTCACGGGCGGAGTCATGAACACTTGCTACAACGCGCTCGATCGACACGTCGCCGGCGGCAGGGCCGAGCAGCTTGCCCTCGTCTACGACTCGCCGGTCACCGATACCGTGCGCAAGTACACCTACACGGAGCTGCGGGACGAGGTCGCCAAGGTCGCCGGGGCCCTCCGTTCACTCGGCGTGGACAGCGGCGATCGGGTCATCATCTACATGCCCATGGTGCCGGAGGCGGCCATGGCGATGTTGGCCTGTGCCCGGATTGGTGCCATCCATTCGGTCGTGTTCGGTGGTTTCGCCGCCAATGAGCTGGCGACGCGCATCGACGACGCCAAGCCGAAGGCGGTCATGGCCGCCAGCTGCGGGATCGAGCCCGGTCGCATCGTCGAGTACGGGCCGCTCCTCGACTCGGCGATCGACCTCGCCGAGCACAAGCCGGACAGCGTCCTCATGCTGCAACGTCCCGAAGGTCGGGCCGAGCTGACGCCCGGCCGCGATCACGATTGGGTCGAGACGGTGACGGCCGCCGATCCGGCCGACTGTGTCGCCGTCGCCGCGACCGACCCGCTCTACATCCTCTACACCTCCGGCACGACCGGAGTGCCCAAGGGAATAGTCAGGGACAACGGCGGTCATGCCGTGGCGCTGGCGTGGTCGATGAAGAACATCTACGGCGTCGATCCCGGTGAGGTCTACTGGGCGGCATCGGATGTCGGCTGGGTAGTCGGCCACAGCTATATCGTGTATGCCCCGCTGATCCACGGCTGCACGTCGATCCTCTACGAGGGTAAGCCGGTAGGGACACCCGATCCGGGAGCGTTCTGGCGCGTCATCTCACAACACGGCGTGGCGGTGCTCTTCACGGCGCCGACGGCGTTCCGAGCAATCAAGCGGGACGACCCCGAGGCCGAGCACCTGAAGCGCTACGAGCTCGACAAGTTCCGCACCCTGTTCCTCGCCGGGGAGAGGTGCGACCCGGACACCCTGCACTGGGCAGAGGACAAGCTGGGAGTGCCCGTCATCGACCATTGGTGGCAGACCGAGAGCGGCTGGCCGATGATCTCCAACCCCGTGGGCATCGAGCCTCTCCCTGTGAAGCCGGGCTCGCCGGCGGTTCCGGTCCCCGGCTACGACATTCGCGTGCTCGATGATGACGGCGTAGAGGTGGGCCCCGGCGACATCGGGGCGATCGTGGTCAAACTGCCGCTGCCCCCGGGCACCCTGCCGACGCTGTGGAACGCCGACGACCGCTACCGCGAGGCCTACCTCGAGCGCTTTCCCGGCCACTACCTGAGCGGTGACGCCGGCTTCAGGGACGCGGACGGCTATGTGTCGATCATGAGCCGCATCGACGACATCATCAACGTGGCCGGGCACCGCCTGTCTACGGGCGCCATGGAGGAGGTCATCGCCGATCATCCCGACGTGGCCGAGTGTGCGGTGATCGGCGTCGCCGACCAGCTCAAAGGCCAATTGCCGGTCGGCTTCGTCGTGTTGAAAGCCGGTGCGGACCGGAAGGCCCAAGAGGTCGTGGACGAACTGGTGGCGATGATGCGAGAGCGGATAGGCCCCGTGGCCGCTTTCAAGCAGGCCGCCGTCGTGGATCGCCTTCCGAAGACTCGATCGGGCAAGATCCTGCGGGGCACGATGCGCAGTATCGCCGACAACGAGAGCTGGACGATGCCGGCCACCATCGACGACCCGGCGATCCTGGACGAGATCGGCGCCGCTCTCGAAGGTATGGGCTACGCCGGCGGCTGAAGATCCGCTGATTCGTTAGATGATGCGGCCGGCGTGCTCGGGTACCGGCGTGCCGTCGATGATGCGCTGCGGCCCGAAGCGGGCCAGGTCGAGTGACGGTTCCCGACCCAGGATCAGCTCGGCGATATGGCGCCCCATTGCGGGGCAGTGCTGGAAGCCGTGGCCCGAGAACCCGGTGGCCAGGAAGAGCCCGGACAGATCGGGCCACTCGCCGAGGATGGCGTTGCCGTCGAGGGTGTTCACCGCGTATATCCCCGTCCACCCGCCGCTCACCGCGAGCTGATCGAACTCAGGCAGCGTGGCGATGATCTCCGGCCAAACGACGTCGTTGAACCCGGCTCGCGAGAAGGTGAAGTCGAAGCCCACCGGGTCGGTGGGTAGGGACCATGCCATCGAGAAGGTCGTGCCGCCTTCGGCAATGACGTAGGCGCCCCGCGGGGTGAAGATGCTGGGCAATCCGGCGCCCTCGATGGTGGACTCCACCGTGAAGACGGTTCGCATCACCGGAACGACGGGGAGCTCGATCCCGACAGTGTTGGCCAATCGGGTGGCCCACCCGCCGGCACAGTTGACGACTATCGGCGCCGCGAGCCGGTCTCCGGAAACGAAGCGCACGCCGACCACCTTGCCGCGCTCGGCGGCGACGGCGGCAACCTCCCCGGTGACATAGTCGGCGCCCAACCGGGCGGCGTTGCGCCGGAAGGCATGCATCACGGCGTGCGGGTCGAGGGAGCCGTCTCCGGGCCCGAAGGTGCCGCCGATGACACCCTCGGTCCGGTAGGCCGGCCAGCGCTGGGCGATGGCGGCCGCATCCAGCCATTCCACGTTGCAGCCGAGGGCTTGCTGGGTCGCCATGCCGGCCTCGGCGTGGGCGCGGGCCTCGTCGTCGCCTGCCAGGAAGAGGTTGCCCTGCCGCTTGGGCGCCGGCTCGGGCCGCCAGCCGCCGACCTCCATGTCATCGGCGAAGTTCTCGAGCAGCTCCAATGTGTACTGCGACATCCGGATGTTCTCTTCGAGATTGAACTGGATGCGGAGGTTGCCATCCGAGCGGAGGGTCGAGCAGAACTCGTATGTCGGGTCCTTCTCGACGACGGCGACCGAAACATCTTCGGCGAGTGAGCGCAGGTAGTAGGCGGCCGCCGATCCCATCGCGCCGCCCCCCACGATCACCACGTTGTATGCAGCCATCGTGCGATCCTAACCCCGCGTTCGTTGTGCTTAGATCGCGCTATTTCAGCGGCTTGAGCACAACGAACGCAAAGCCTCAACCGGGGGCTGAGGCCGGCCGATACACCTTCGATGGCGAAACTCAGGGAGAACGGATTTGCCCTCGCCTTGGCGGCCGGCCTGGCTCTGGCCCTGCTGGTAGGAATCGTCTACTCGATATCGGCGAGCGGCCGGGACGTTGCTTCACACACAGAATCGCTCCACGCGGCCCACGAGACAATCCAGGCTGCCATCGTGGCGCGTGGTCAGGTTGAGCTTGCCGCCTACCAGACCTCGTTGCTGGCACAGGGCGTCGCCGTGGACGAGACCACGATCGACACCGCAGCCGAGCGCGCTGCGGTCGCCATCAGCGACGCGGTCGCTTCGCATGGGCGCCTGGTGGCGGGGGGAACGTCGTCGTCCCAGCTCGTCGTGGCGTTCGCCGACTTCACGACCGCCGGTGCGGCCGCGATCGACGGATTCGGTGCCCGGGCCCCGATCGCCACCGCGGAGTTCGATGCGGCCTATGAGAAGCTCATGAGCGAGCTGACCACCATCCGTAGCGAGCAGATAGCAGCGGTGAGCCGCGGCGAGCGCTCCGACTCGTTGGCGTCTGCCGTCGCCGGGTTCCTCGCCGTCTTCGTCATTCCCGCCGCCGTGATCGCCACCTACTTCGTCCTCGACCGCCGCCGCCGTCGCCAGCATGAGCTCGAAGTGGCCCTCGAAGCCGAGCGGGCCGCGCTGCAATCCCGGGAGCGGTTCCTGATGACCGTGTCGCAGGAGCTCCGCAA
>JBFISZ010000154.1:0-6381 GCA_041608315.1 Acidimicrobiia bacterium
CCCATGTGGACGAAAGGCAGCGGCACCGCCTCGGTGAACCCAGCCGTGTGACGCTGGATGCGGCGCAGCACCTCGAAGTGGTTGGCCCACGATGCGGGATCATCGATGTGCCCGAACATGATGGTCGCCGTCGACTTCAGGCCGAGCTCGTGGGCCGTGATCATCACCTCGGCCCATTGCGAGGTCCTGATCTTGTCGGGGCACAGATGCTCCCGAACCCGGTCGTCGAGAATCTCGGCGGCGGTGCCCGGAAGCGTGCCGAGGCCGGCGTCGCGGAGCCGTGTCAGGAACTGGCGCACAGTGACCCCGAGCGTCTCTGCCCCCTGCCACACTTCCAGCGGGGTGAAGCCGTGGATGTGCATTTCGGGGAGGTGCTCCTTGATCGCGGCGACGACCGTTACGTAGAAATCGCCCGTGAACTGCGGGTGGATCCCACCCTGGAGGCACACTTCGGTCGCCCCCCGGTTCCAGGCTTCGACACTCCTCTCGACCACCTGGGGCACCGTCAGCAGATATGGGTCGCCTCGCAAGTTGAGGGAACGGGGGCCCTTGGAGAACGCGCAGAAGCCGCACTTGAAATAGCACTGGTTGGTGTAGTTGATGTTGCGGTTGATGACATACGTCACCTCGTCGCCGGAGATTTCCCGGCGCAGCCGATCGGCCACCGCGGCGATGGCATCGACCTCGCGACCACGGGCCGCCAGTAGCACCTCCAGCTCGTCACGGCTCGGCGCCGTGCCTGCGAGGGACCGGCCGAGAATCGCCGCCAGGTTCGGCCGCAACTCGGCGAGGTTGAGCTCGTAGCGATGGTCGCGCCACGCGGCATCCGGCCATTGTGCCGAGAAGCGGTGCGGCGGCACCGGGGCGTCCATGTCCTTGCCCGGCGCCCAGTCGTACGAAGGCCGCACCAGCCCCACGGCGTCGACCTGGTCGAGATAGGCCGTGAACACCGCCCCCGGCAGGTGGTCGCGAGCCGCATCGACGTTGAGACCGGGCGGAAGCGCGGTACGTTCGCACAACTCGTGGTCGGGCAGGGCGTCGCGTAATGCATGGAGGCTCTCGGTGGCCCAGTCGCGGAGCAAGAGATCGGTAGCGCCGCGTGCGACCGCGGCCACGGCGTCTTCGACGGAGTCGACGAACACCGAGACCGATGTGGCGATGGCGGGCAACGCCGCCAGCTCGGCGCCGAGACTCACCTGGCTGCGGCCGACGCGGAGGTAGGAGGCGCCGCTGCGGGCTAAGGCATCGAGCGTCGCCATCCGGTTCTCGCCGGCTACCAGTGTGATGCGCCATCCGGGCACGCCGGCTTGCGCCAGCTCCAGCGCCTGCAGCGGATCGACGACCCAGCCGGCCGGCTCTGCAGTACTGCTGCCGATGGCCACCGGCAGCAGTCCCCCGGCCAGGCAACGGGCGACGCCGGCGGCGGAGGCCGCCGCGAGCTCGGCGACGGTGGTGCCCTCACGCCGATGGGTTGTCGCCCACAGCTCCGTGACCTCGGCAGCCGGCCGCAGGCGGAGGTATGTGATCTGGCTCATTCGGCCCCTACTCTGTCTGAGATGGCGGCATAACCGTCGGAATCGATGGAGTCTTGCACTTTTGCCATCAGTCCGGGGTCGATCCACTCCTCGGTGATGAACTCCGGGTACACCGGCAGGCGGGGGCGCAGCTCGAACCCGGCGGCGGCGGTTACCGCGCGGAGCTTGTCGAGATGGGGCCACGGCGCCTCCGGGTTCACCCAGTCGATGGTGAGCGGGGAGACTCCGCCCCAGTCGTTGATGCCGGCGTCGAGGTAGACGGCGAAGTCGTCGGTCAGGTTGGGCGGGACCTGGACGTTCATCTGCGGGCCCATGATCCAGCGAGTCAAGGCGACGATGCGGGCGAAGTAGTCGACGGTGGGCTCGGGGCTGCGGCGCATTCGGGTGTCGGCCTTGGCGCGGAAGTTCTGCACGATGATCTCCTGGAGGTGACCCCACCGCGCCTGCAGGGCGGCCAGGGCGAAGAGCGAGTCGACCAACTCGTCGGCCGTCTCACCGATGCCGACGAGGACACCCGACGTGAAGGGAACCCGTAGACGACCGGCCGTCTCGATGGTCGCCACCCGCAGCACGGGGTCTTTGTCGGGGCATTCGAAGTGAGGCATGCCGGGCTCCATCAGCCGCGGCGAGATGTTCTCCAGCATGAGCCCCATGGACACGTTGCTCGGGCGCAGCGCCCTGACGGCGTCCTCGTTCATGATGCCCGGATTGGCGTGTGGGAAGAGGGAGGTCTCGGTGGCGAGGAGCTCGGACATCGCCACGACGTAGTCGATCGTGCTCGCGGCTCCCCGAGAACGCAGGAATTCGCTCGCCTGGGGCCAGCGATCTTCCGGCTTGTCGCCCAGGGTCAGCAGCGCCTCGGTGCAGCGATGCTCCTCGCCGGCGGTAGCGATGGCCCTGACATCGTCGGGAGTGAGGAACTCGCCACCGGCGCCCGGGGGTTTGGCGAAGGTGCAATAGGTGCATTTGTCCCGGCACAGCGTCGTGATCGGGATGAAGACCTTGCGCGAGTAGGTGATAGTGCGGCCCCGTTCGTCGCGCAGCCGGCGCGCCTCGGCGAACAGCGGCCCCGAATCACGCTCGCCGCGAGCGTATTCGATGGCGAGCGCTCTATCGGGAGCGGGAAATGTCATCGAGCAACGCTATCACCGTCTGCGGGGTTAGCCGGGCAACCAGTAGCCTGGCGGCCTGGCCGGTGATCCCGGGAAAGGAAGGCGGCGTGACTCCAGTGACCAAGACGCTTCGGCTCAGCGGCGGCTCGCAACGTTCGATCGAGGACGCGATCTCGACGGTGCTGGCTCGAGCCGCTGCCAGTGTCGAAGACATCGCCACTTTCGAGATCGTTCGTGTGGGCGGGACCGTCGACGACGCCGGCGTGCCCTCGAGCTACGACGTGACCCTCGACATCGTCTTCAGCGTGCGGGAGATCCCTTGACCGTCGCCGCCTACGCGGAGCACCTCGGCAACGGGGTCGGCCAAATCAGGCTCCCCCTCCCCTTCCCCGGGCTCAAGTGGACCAACGCATATGTCATCGAAGGCGACGCCGGGCTGACCCTCATCGACTGCGGCATCGACGACATGGCGACACGGCATGCTCTCGAGAAAGGCCTGGCCGAGCTGGGGTACAGCCTCGAGCAAGTCTCAACACTGATCTGCACCCACATGCACCCGGATCACATGGGCCTGGCGTACCGGTTGGTGGCGGAAGGCTCCATGGACTTCGTGATGCACGAGTCGTCCGCCACGGTCATCGAGCGCTACAACGACTGGACGATCTCGCGGCGGAACCTGGCCGGCCTGGCGGCCGAGCACGGCGCCCCGGCGGAATTCGTCTCCCGGACCGCCGGCTCGGACCGACGGCCGGCCTGGGCGGGCACCGCCATACCCGCGGACAAGCCGGTGGCTCACGGCGGCGAGATCCCGATCGACGACGGCCGGGTGCTGACGGCGGTACACACCCCCGGCCACGAGAACTCGCATATCTGCCTCGTCGACAGCCGCACCGGGGTGCTCTTCTCGGGCGACCACATCCTCCCGCGGATAACGCCGGTCATCATGTACGAGCAGGACCCGGACCCGCTCGGCACCTACCTGGAGTCACTCCAGGTGATCGAGGCAATGGACATCGGCCTCACCTATCCGGCCCACGTCGACATCCTCGAACGCGGCAGCTTGCGGGCGCGCCAAATCATCCTGCACCACGAGCGCCGGCTGGGGGCGATGATCCAAGAGGTCAAGATGCGGCCCAAGACGGCCTGGCAGCTCGTCGGCGACATCTTCCGGCCCAATCTCGACGCGCTCGAGCAACGGCTCGCCCTCTCCGAGACGCTGGCCCATATCGAATACCTGCGGATTCGCGGCGAGCTGATCCGCACGATGGAACAGGGCGTGTGGCACTACTTCCGTCCCGGGCGCCGGCCTACTCGATGATGATGTTCACCTGCGCCATGCCCGGTGTGCTCTCCGACACGACGACATTGACGGTCGAACCCCCGTATTGGGTGCTCCACAGGGCCCCGTCGGGATCGTTCATCTCCACGGTGGGCTCTCCAATCACGCCCGAGTAGTAGGCGATCACGTCATCGGCCGACGACTCGACATCGAACGTCACCGACTTCGAGCCACTGATATCGAGCGACACGACCGCTTTGCCGCCGGGCGGCACCAGCTCGGTGGGGAAGTCATCGGGAAGATCCACCTCCGGCAGCTCATCGTCGGGACCACCCGTGCCGCCGACGGCGCCGGGCCCGGCCACGAGGAAGTCGTCGATCCCGCAATAGGCCGAGATGCGCTCACCGGCTTCCTCGAGCGCCGGATCCTCGAGCGCCAGCAGCCGCGGATCGTCCAGCATGTCGTCGTTGAACGCGAGGAAGTTGAAGTCCAACTCATCGAGGATTTCGATGAAGCCGCCATACGCGTCGGCGTACATCTGCACGTCGGCCCTGATCTCACTGGGCGCCGTCTGGGCGGCCTGGTCGATGGCATCGTTGGTGGCGCGGAGGATGCTCTCCAGCTCCCCGGGATTCATACTCAGCGGAGAGAAATCGACGCTCTCGGCATACTCGATGGCAAAACCACAGAAGTCGTCAGATGGGTTCGCCACTGGAGCCGGGGCGGTCGTGGGTGCCACCGTCGTGGGTTCCGTGGTCGTGGTCGAGCCATCGCCACTCGCGGCCACAGTCGTGGAGGCGGCGGGCTCGTCGTCTCCCCCACCACAGGCAGCCAGCACCACCATCATCACTATCAAAAGCCGAAAAACCCTGCTCATACCTGGCTCCCCTTCGGTTGCGCGACCGGCCGTCGCCGGCCGAGCACTGCGGTCACTGAACGATACCGCTTGCCGGCCGGCAAAGCAGCTCAGCGAGTCAGCAGTGCCATGACCTCCTCATCGGAGGTCTGCGTGAAGTCGCCATAGTGCTGGCCGATCGCCATGAGGGCTCGTGGCGCCGCCAAGCAAATAACCTCGTCCACCAGCCCTGCGAGGTCACGAATCGTGGACGGCGCTCCGACGGGCACGGCGACGATGATCGCCGCGGCGCCCAGGTGCCGCAACGTGTCGATGGCAGCTTTCGCCGTGCCTCCGGTCGCCAGCCCATCGTCGACGAGGACAACCGTGCGGCCGCCTACGTCGATCGGCTCGGTATCGCCCCGGTAGAGGTCGCGGCGCCGGGTCAGCTCGGCGCGGCTGCGGTCGATCGTTGGCTGCAACTGCTCTTTGGTCACCCGGAGCCGGTCCATCAGCGGCTCATTGAGGAGCAGCACCCCGCCTTCGGCGACCGCCCCGAGGCCGAGCTCGGGCTGGCCGGGGGCACCGATCTTGCGCACAACGAGGATGTCGAGTTCGGCCCCGAGCGCCCGGGCTACCTCGGCGGCCACGACTACGCCGCCCCGGGGGAGTCCGATGATCAGCGGGTTGCTGTCGCGGAGATGGTCCAGAGCCTCGGCCAGCTGTTGCCCGGCGTCACGGCGGTCGGCGAATGCTCGGGGTGCGAACCTCACGCTTCAAGGGTAGCGAGCGGCTTGGCGCCATCGCGAGGCCGCTCGCCCAGCCGGAATCGGTACGGTCGGATCAGGCAAGGGAGAAGGCTCCAGCTAGTCGGCACGCCGCTCGGATACCGGGATCGCGAGGTCGCCGAACTCTGCGGGGACCAGGCTGCGGTCCTGTTTGAGAGCCGAGCCTGCCGCCACTGCCCCTTTGCCGAACTTGCCGCGGAGCTCATCGATGGCCTCATCGAGGCGGTCCCGTGCCAGCGCCGCCGCCGAGCCGGACCGCCAGACGTTTTCCACGTCCGCCCGTACCCTGCGCCGATCGGTGAACGGCAGCTCGAGTTGGAGATGGGGCGAGTGAACCAGCTTGGAGACGGAAATGCCGAGCAGGCTCAGTCCACGGCCTTCGGACGCCTCCGCCAGTGCGATTTCCACCAGATGATCCGCCACGCGATATAGCGCCTCGGTGCTGGCGACCGGGGCTCGCAGCGTTGTGCTGCGGGTCACCGACTGCAGGTCGCTGAAGCGGACCCGGGCCGTGATGGTTCGCCCGGCGCGTTGCTTGTTGCGGAGTCGACTCCCGACCCGATCGGCGATCGCCATGAGAATGGCACGGTGCTCCGCACGGGCCTTCACATCTCCCCCAAAGGCGCGCTGCGCCCCCACCGACCCGGCCCCGCGGTGGCGCTCGACGTGGCGCCGATCCCGGTTCCACGCCAGGGCATGCAGGTGGGCCCCGGCTGCCGGGCCGAGCCGTGTTTCCAGCCAACCGGGCTTGGCGGCGGCGAGCTCGGCCACCGTCTCTATACCCATACCCCTGAGCACCTCGGCAGTTTTGGCGCCGACTCCCCAGATCGCC
>JBFISZ010000155.1:0-6344 GCA_041608315.1 Acidimicrobiia bacterium
CGGGTCGCTCGCGACGGAGTCCTGGTTTCCTTCTTTCACATGGACGATATCCCCGAACACGAGATCAAGCCCTTGCGGCAATACCATCGCAACCGGCTGAGCCTCAACCGCACCCGGGAAGCGTTTCTGGCTCATTGCCAATCGGTCGATGTCGTCCACATCGGCTCGTTCGTGAATGAGGAGTTCGGTCTTCGCCGCTACTACAACAAAGGGGCCTATACGTTCACAGTGGGCAAGTAGCCTCGCTCTGACCAACCCGGGCCGGGTTCAACTCACTAACGCCGGCCTGCCGCTAGGTTCGTTGTTGAGCGTCCGTTGCCAAGTCCGGACCTGATGGAGGTTGCCCTGTGATCGCTGTCTTGGGTGCAGGAAACGGCGGAAGAGCGCTGGCCGGCGATCTGGCGAGGCTGGGCGCGTCGGTGGCGCTATGGAATCGTACGGCCGACCACGTCGCCGGCATCGCCGCACGCGGCGGGATCGAGCTCGAGGGAGTCATCGAGGGGTTCGGGCCCCTCCGGCTGGTGAGCGACGATCTGGGTGAGGTGCTGTCCGGAGCCGGCCTGGTGATGGTCTGTGTACCGGCATTCGCTCATCGGGAGGTAGCGGCCCGGTGTGCTCCCCATCTCACCGACGACCAGATCGTCGTGCTGCATCCCGGCCGCACGTTCGGTGCGCTCGAGTTCCGCCAGGAGCTGCGAGCCGGCGGATGCACTGCAGACCCGGTGGTGGCGGAGGCGGCAACGTTCATCTTCGCCTCGCGGTCGTCGGGACCCGCGCAATCGCGGGTTATGCGAGTGAAGTACTCCGTTCCGGTGGCGGCACTGCCGGCCTCGCGAAACGGCGATGTCGTCGACGCCTTGGGCAAGTGGTACTCGCAGTACACCGCAGCCGCCAATGTGCTGGAGACCAGCTTCGCCAACGTCGGCGCCGTCATCCATCCCACGATCACCATCCTCAACGCAGCGCGGATCGAGAACACCCGGGGACGTTTCGACTTCTACGTCGACGGAGTGAGTTCCAGCGTTGCCAAGGTATTGGAGGCCGTCGACCGAGAGCGGCTGGCGGTGTCGCAGCTCTTGGGGGTCGAAGTGCGCTCGCTGCGCGATTGGCTGGCGTCGGCCTACCGGGCAACCGGCCGCGACCTGTACGAGGCGATCCAGGCCAACGAGGGGTACCGCAACATCTCGGCGCCCCCGACGCTGGAGAATCGTTACCTGCTGGAGGACGTCCCGATGAGCCTCGTGCCGATCGCCTCGGCCGGTCGCGTCTTCGGGTTGCGGGCGCGGGCGATCGAATCGGTGATCGACGTGGCGGGGTTTCTCCAAGAGACCCGATTCTGGAGCCGGGGCCGGACACTCGAACGGTTGGGATTGGATCACCTGAGCCCTACCGAGCTCAGACGCCTCGTCGAGGACGGAGACTGACATGAGGCCCCGCCTCGTCGTGGGTGCCGCCCTCGGCGATTGTGTGCACGTGGCCGGCATACTGAACTTCCTCGCCGCCGCCCGGGCCGCCAGATATGACTCGGAGTTCTTGGGCCCGGGAGTGCCTATCGACCGGGTGGTTGCCGAGGTGGTGCAGAAGCGCCCCGAGTTGGTGGCACTGAGCTACCGGTTGACACCGGCGGCAGGCGAGCGGCTCTTCGCCGAGCTGGCCACCGCCCTGGACGCCGCCGGACTGCGAGACACGAGGCTCGTGTTTGGCGGGACTGCGCCGGTAGCGGAGGTGGCGGCGCGTTCGGGCCTGTTCGAGGCGGTGTTCGGCGCCGCCGGCGGGCCATCCGTCGCCGAGTACCTGACGGGCGCCGCGGCTTCGGTGTCGGGACCAACCTGGGCAGGCACTCTCCGCGAGCGGCGGACTCAGGCCGCGCCGCGCCCGCTGTTGCGTCACCACTTTGGGCTGCCCACGGTCGCCGAGACCGAGGAGGGCATCGCCCGGATCGCCGCCGCCGAGGTGCTCGACGTGGTGTCGGTGGGGACCGATCAGAACGCTCAGGAGTTCTTCTTCCGCCCCGAGCTGATGGATCCCGCCCAGGACGGCGCCGGGGGCGTCCCGGTGAGGAGCGAGGCCGATCTGCAGCGCCTCTATGAGGCGAGCCGGCGGGGCAACTTCCCGATGATGCGGTGCTACTCGGGCACGAATGACCAGGTCCGTATGGCCGAGATGCTGGAGGCGACGATCCACAACTCGTGGTGTGCCGTGCCGGTGTTCTGGTACTCGGAGCTCGATGGTCGTTCCGCTCGCTCGCTCGAGACGGCGATTGCCGAGCATCAGGCTCTGGTGGAGTGGTGCTCCGCTCGCCGGATGCCCGTGGAACGCAACGACCAGAACCAGTGGGGACTGCGCTATGCGTCCGACGTCGTCCAAGTGGCCGCCGGCGCCCTCGCCGCATCCGTCACTACCCGGTTGGGCGTCGACGTCTATGTGTTGCAGATGATGCTGAACACCCCACCGGGAACCTCGCCGGCGATGGACGTCGCCAAGATGCTGGCCATGGATGCCCTGACGCGTCGCCTCGTCGGCCCCGAGGTGACCGTGTTGCGCGAGTTGCGGGCCGGCCTGTTCGCCTTTCCCGAGAACCCCGACCGCGCCCGCGGGCAGCTCGCCTCCTCGACCCGCACCGCCATGCTCCTGGCACCGGACATCTTGCACGTGGTCGCCTACACCGAGGCCGACCATGCCACCGGCGCCGATGATTTGATCGCCGGGTGCGCCATGGTCCATCAAGTCATCGACGACGCGCTGCGCGGCGTGCCCGACCCGTCCACCGATCCCCAAGTCGCCGCCCGCCGCGACGATCTGGTCGGCGAGGCCGAGGCGCTCCTCGACATGATCACCGTCCGGGAACCGGCCGCGCTCACCGGCGACCCCAAGGCGCTGGCAATGGTCGTGCGGGACGGCTATTTCGATGCGCCCTACCTGGCCGGAAACCCGGCGGCGCGCGGCACGGCCCTCACCCTCGTCGATGGCGGGTGCCATACGGTCGATCCGCGCACCGGAATGCCCATCTCCGAGATCACTCGAATCGTCAACGGGTGAGGTCCGTCGCCGGCCACAGAGCGCCGCAAGCTGCGATCAATCCGGGCGACGGCTCCGGCCCGGACTGCCGTAGTCGGCGAAGCGATCCAGGACCTCGATCATCTCGGCTTCCGTCAAGATGACCGGCGAGCCGGCCTGCAAAGCGTGGATGTACATCTCACACAGAACCTCCACTTCCACCGCCAGTTCCCCGGCGGCTTCGGGGCTATCGGCCACGGCCACGATGCCGTGATTCGCCAGTAAGCATGCTTTGCGGTCCTGCAGGGCGGCTACGGCGTAGTCGGACAGGTTCTGCGATCCGAACGTCGCATAGGGAGCGCATCGTATGGACGAGCCACCGGCAACAGCGATCATGTAGTGAAACGCAGGGAGGTCACGCCGCAGCGCCGAGTAGGCGGATGCGTAGGCGGCGTGGAGGTGGACGATCGCACCCACCTCGGGGCGAGCCCGGTAGATGTCCCGATGGATCCGCCACTCACTCGACGGCCGCAGCCGGCCCTCAGCGGCGCCGGCGAGCGACATCTCCACCAGCTCTCTCGGGGCGAGCGTCGGATAGGGCACGCCGGAAGGGGTGATGATCATGCCGTCGGGAAAACGCACGCTGGCATTACCCGCCGTGCCCGGATTGAACCCCCGCTCATGGAGATCCTGGACGACCGCGACGAGGCGCTGCCTCAGGTCGAATCGGGAAAGAGCGATTTGAGCCCCTCCTCGCTCGCCTCACAGAGCCCACGCTCCGTGATCAGACCGGTCACCAGGCGGGCCGGAGTCACATCGAAGCCGTAGTTGGCCGCCGCGGCACCTTCCGGCGCGAGACGCACAGTTACGGTGGAGCCTCCCGCCTCCCGACCGGCGATGTGTGTCACTTCCTCGGGGCTGCGCTCTTCGATCGGGATCTCGGCCAGACCATCGCGCTTCGTCCAATCGATGGTGGGCGACGGCAGCGCAACGTAGAACGGCACGCCGTTGTCATGGGCCGCAAGCGCCTTGAGATAGGTTCCAATCTTGTTGGCAACGTCGCCCGTCGCCGTAGTCCGATCGCTGCCGACGATGCAGAGGTCGACCATGCCGTGCTGCATCAGGTGCCCGCCGGCGTTGTCGACTATCACCGAGTAGGGCACGCCGCTGTGGCCCAGCTCCCAGGCGGTGAGGCCGGCTCCTTGGTTGCGGGGCCGAGTCTCGTCCACCCACACGTGGAGCGGAATGCCGGCGGCCTGGGCCTTGTAGATCGGTGCCGTCGCCGTCCCCCAATCCACGGTGGCCAACCAGCCGGCATTGCAGTGCGTGAGGATGTTGACCACGCCCTGCTTGCCTTTGCGCTCCCAGACCTCCTCGATGAGAGGAAACCCGTGATCGCCGATCGATGAGCAGATGGCCACGTCGTCGTCGCAGATTCGAGCGGCCAGCTTCCAGGCGGAATCCGCTCGGGTGCTCACCGGGAGCGGGCCCACGGCGTCGATCATCTCATCGAGCGCCCAGCGCAGGTTCACGGCAGTAGGCCGGGTGGCCGCCAGGCGGCTACGAGCCGCTTCGAGCGCCTCGTCGGAGGGATCCGCACTGAGGGCGAGGACCATCCCATGGGCGGCAGTGGCGCCGATGAGCGGCGCCCCGCGCACCATCATCGTCTCGATGGCCACCGCGGCGTCTTCCAAGCTAGCGAGACGGACGACCTCCAGCGCATGGGGCAGCTTGGTCTGGTCGATGACTTCAACGGTCCGGCCATCCTCACCGGGCCATATCGTCCGCATCGGAGTTCCGTCGACAATCACACCGACCAGTCTCGCGCGCCGGCCCCGGATGCGCCCATCACTCGGACGATCGTGGAGGGGCACGGCGACTGCCCGGGTCGGGCAGATAGGGCTGCGCGAGCCATAGCCAGGTTGCCCCGGTAGAGTTTCATATGGGGTATGCGACACGGTGCGGACGCACCGACTTGGCAATGGCGAAGGGGGGCCGAGGATGGCCAAGTATCGACCGTGGCTGGTGCTGGTACTGCTCGTCGCCTCGGCATGCGAAGTCTCGCTGGGCAACCCACCGGAGGGGAACACTGGTCAAACATCGGTTGTGACCTCGAGCACGACCACATCGACGACACGCCCCGCCGCCACCGTGACTACCGCCGTCAAACTGGACCCGAAAGATGTGCGGGTCATGACGGCGGCCGCGATTCTGCAATCGACCCCACTGGAGCTGTCGCTGGCCGTCTGGGCCGCACAAACAGTGCTCGCCGCCGGCGAGGCCGAGCACTACGAGACAGTCGAGGCGATGACACGGCACGCCTCTGCGGTCGTTGTGGGCCAGGTCCTCGGCCAAGGACCCGTGCGCCGGATGATACGCGGCGGCCGCGCGGTCGTTTTTGAGTCGCTACAGGTCGAGGTTCTCTACGCCCTCGCCGGCACTCGCCACCTCGAACCAGGTGACCAAGTCCGCGTTGAAATGCTGGCCGCGCCCGACGATGCCAAAGGCAGGGCCGCCGTGCTCTTCCTCCGCTGCAACCAGGACGACACGGACGGCAACGTCGACCCCAACGTCCCCGCTTATGAAGCCGGCGTCTATCGGCTGGTTGGCTCTCAGGGCGTCTTCGTGGATCGCGGGGACGGCGTTCCGGTCAACCCGATTACCGAGGCGATGCGCCTGACCATCAACGGTGACCACAACGAGCTTCGACTGGACCAGTTCATTCTCAGCGACGACGTCCCCAAGCGAGAAGAGCAACCCGTGGCCGCGCAGGCGCGCGGACTGAGCATGACTGATTTCCTACAGATCATCATCGCGGCCGGCTCCAGAACCGTTGGGGCTCCGCCACCGACGGACGCAGGGGCTTCCGGATCCGAGTGAGTTGAGAGCCGGCGCGACCCGAGATGCCGCCCGGTTCTTCCCCAAAGAAGACTTGTGACACATGATGAATGCAGGACATTCCTTCGTGGAGAGTCCCGAGGGGCAAGATGCACGGAACAGCCCACGCCGCGCTTGGAGGGGACCGAGAGGCGAGGCTCCTCGAGCTGTATCACGAGTGTCAGCGCTCGGTTCTCGGGTACCTATACGGCCGAACCGACAAGGAGAGCGCTCTAGATGTCGCCGCCGACACGTTTCTCGTCGCCTGGCGGCGCCTCGATGACGGGCGGCTCGAACGTCCGATCGCGTCGGCCCGTCTGGCGCGCCGGAGGTGTGGCGCTATGGGGCAGCTGGCAGGTTGCTCAGTTCATCGCCAGTTCAGCTGTGATCGTCAGTTCGTCGTCCTCCGCTCCGCGGTCGCTGTCGATCCGGATGCGCCGCGGGTAGCCGTGCTCGGTGTCGTACTCAAC
>JBFISZ010000156.1:0-6282 GCA_041608315.1 Acidimicrobiia bacterium
GGTCATCGTGGACACGCTAGCTCAACTCCTCTTGATCCTGGCTGCGGAGATAGGGTATACTTGTTACTTGCAAGTTACTAGTGACTACGGGAGAGACGAGATGTTGAGCGGCGTACAGGAGACGATTACCCAAGTAGCGAGCACGATCGGCGATGCCATAGTCGGAATCGGCCGCCAGCGCCGCGTGGGGTCGGGCGTGGTGGTTGCTCCCAACACCGTCCTGACCAACGCCCACAACCTGTTCGGCTCGCAGTCGACCGTGACTTTCCGGGACGGCACTACTTCCGTCGGCGAAGTCGCCGGCGTCGACGTCGACGGTGACATCGCCGTCATTGCGGTCGATACGGGAGATGTCGTCCCGGTCGGTTGGGGCGACGACGCGCCGCCCCTGGGGGCTTCCGTGGTGGGTCTGTCCAATCCCGGGGGCCGTGGGCTGCGAGTCACCGTCGGCTACGTCTCCGGCGTCGATCGGAGCTTTCGGGGCCCGCGAGGCCGCCGTATCGGCGGCAGCATCGAGCACACGGCGCCGCTGCTGCCCGGATCTTCTGGTGGGCCCATCGTCGACGAAGCGGGCCGGCTGCTCGGCATCAACACCAACAGGCTGGGAGAGGGCTTCTACCTCGCGATCGTCGCGGATCGGGCCCTGCAGAACAAGGTGGCCGGCTTGGCGGCCGGTGAGGCCCCGCGGCGTCGCTATCTCGGGATCTCCGTTGTGCCCGGTTTCGTAGCTCGCAAGATGCGCCGAGCCGTGGGACTTCCCGACGCGGACGGCGTTCTCGTCCGCGGGGTCGCCGAGGACGGGCCCGCCTCCGCCGCGGGCATCGCCGAGGGTGACTTGATAGTGAGAATCGCCGATCGGGACGTCACAGACGTAGACGACCTGCACGATGCGCTCGACGCGGTGACGCCGGGCGAGTCGTTTGTCGTTGGTGTGTGCCGGGGCTCCGAACAGCTGGAAGTCTCGGTGACGATCCCAACCTGATCGGTGGCGAATCGAGTTCGATTCGCTGATTTCACGACTCCGGCTCGAGCGCCGCGATGTGGTGGCGCAGCCGCTGCAACTGGGTCAATCGAACAGCGCCCAACCCGCTAGAGGGGCTCTGCAACCCCGGCTGGTTGTAGGACCTTTTCCCCCCGAATCGGAACTTGTTCCTCTACCGGAGCCCATACCTCCTCCCGATAATCCGAGACATGCGCGCACTACATCACGGTCCAGAGGGAGCACCCAATGGCTGAGGAGCAGGAACTGGGCGCCCGGCCGCGTCGCGCCCGGGGGCTGATGATCGCCGCGCTGGCGATCGCCGCCCTGGTCGTCGTGGCTCTGAGCTCAACGGAACGAGAGCAATCGTCGACCGCCGACGTCGTGATCGACACGACGGGCACACCGGTGCTGCAACTCGACACCGACTTCGTGGACTTCGGTGACGTGCCCTTCAACCAGATGGTTGAGGCTTCGTTCGACGTCACCAATGGGGGTGACGCAACCTTGGTGTTTGCAGAGAAACCCTTCATCGAGCTCAAGGATGGGTGTTGACCGCCCACTCCGACCATCGGTTCGATGGTCCTCAACCCCGGCGAATCGACAAAAGTCGCCGTCTCGTTCGCGATGAGTCGCGGTATGGGAGGCTTTCACGACTTCCGCCTCCACCTGGTGACAAACGACCCCGTGCGGCCAGATCGCGAGATCGTCATCCTCTCGAACTGGACGTCGTGAAATGGAGCTGAGAATGTCGAGCACTATGAGGGTTCCGGTCATGGCGGCGCTCGCGATCCTGATCTCGGGGGTTCTGTCGTCATGCGGCGGTGGTCACGACATGGGCCTGGCCGACCACTCGATGCTTCCCGAATTCGCCCGATCGGCGCCAACTGCCGTCCAAGAGGCCTATTTGTTTGCGATTGCTCACCCGGAGGATCTCGCCCACCAGCCATGCTATTGCGGCTGCGGCTCGATGGGGCATGAGAGCAACCTCCATTGTTTCATCGAGGACATCGCCGAGGACGGGACGATCTCGTTCGATACGCATGCCCTCGGGTGCGGGATTTGTGTTGACATCGCACACGACACGATGCGCCTCAGGGCCGACGGCAAGTCTCCCGCCGAAATACGGGAGTTCGTCGACGGTCGCTACGGGAAGTTCGGCCCACCCACTCCGACTCCGCTACCTCCGCCATGACGCTGCCAGCACCGGCGGAGACATCGCGGCGTTCGATGATCGCCCGGCGAGCCTTCCTCCTGCTGCTCGTTCTTTTCGTCCTGCTGGTCCCGATCCCGAGCTTCCACACGCCGCGCACCCATGAGATCACGATCGACGCCGCTCAGTATGAGTTCTCACCGGCGCGACTGAATGTCAATCGCGGAGACACGGTGCAGGTGACACTGGTCGCCTCCGACGTAGTCCACGGGTTCTACCTCGACGGCTACGAAATCGATTCCAGAGTCGAGCCCGGCGTGGCGGAGCAGTTCACGTTTGCCGCCGACCGGCCCGGCAAGTTCCGCTACCGATGCTCGGTTGCCTGCGGCTCGCTTCACCCGTTCATGACCGGCGAGCTGGTTGTAGGTCCCAATGAGCCGTTCTGGCGGGCCGGCGCCCTCGCGCTGATCGCGGTCGGGGCGACGTTGCTGAGCGTTCGCAAGCGGCGGTCGGCATGAAGACGCTCATTGACCGACCGCCGACCGATGACGGGCGGCGCGACGTGCTCGCCCGAATGCCGCGACTGCGGCGCATTGTCCTCTCGCGGGCTTTCCAGCCGGTGAGCATGTTGCTTCTCCTGGCTCCGTTCGTGCTGGCGGTGGTCGCCGGCCTGCTGGGAACCCCGGCCGGCAATCGGAACTTCGGCATCGTGTTCGTCTGGATCGTGTGGTGGGCGGTGCTGATGGTGCTGCTGGTTCCCGGCCTGGGCCGTATCTGGTGCACCGTGTGCCCCATCCCGGCGCCGGGCGAGTGGATCCAGCGCCGGGGCATCATGCGTGGTGGGGCGAAGCTGCGAACCGGGCGGCGCTGGCCGCGCCGGTTGCGCAATATGTGGGTGCAGAATGCGGGTTTCTTGACCCTGGCCTTGTTCTCGACGGTCATCCTCACCCGGCCGTCCGTTTCGGCGGTGGTGCTCATCGGGCTTACCGGGACGGCGGTGGCCGTGAGCCTCCTCTTCGAAAAACGCACCTTCTGCCGGTACGTGTGTCCCATTGGAGGGTTCATCGGGCTCTACTCGATGGTCGCCCCGATCGAGCTGCGGGTCCGCGATCCCCAGGTATGCGTCGACCACCGCTCCAAGGACTGCATCACCGGCAACGAGTATGGATACGGCTGCCCCTGGATGGTCTATCCGGGCAAGCTCGACCGCAACCTCGACTGCGGCCTGTGCACCGAGTGCCTCAGGACATGCACGATGGACAACGTCGTCATCAACCTGCGTCGGCCCGGGGCCGACCTCGCCAAACCGGCGCCGGGCCGAAGAATCGACGAAGCCTTCAAGGCGCTCATCATGCTGGCCTGCTCCATCATCTACCCCGCGGTGTTGTTTGGCCCATGGGCGACCGTCAAGGAATGGGCCGCCGTCGAGTCGTTCGGAGGTTGGCTCATCTATGCCGCGGCATTCCTCGCCGCGACTCTGGTGGTCGTGCCCGGCCTCTTCTGGCTGGCGGTGGCATGGGGCCACAAGGGATCCGGAAGCGATCTGCCGGTCCGCCGGGCGTTCAACGATTACGCCCACGCCCTGATACCGCTCGGGTTGGCGGCTTGGATCGCATTCAGCGTCGGCTTCGCCCTGACCAACGGCAGCTACGCCTTGGGGACGATCTCCGACCCGCTCGGGTGGGGATGGGACTTGGTCGGAACCGCTGATGTGGGCTGGACCCCCTACCTGTCGGGTGCGGCGCCCACGATCCAAGCCGCGATTCTCCTTGGGGGCCTCATCTTCGGCGTACGCACGGCACTGCGCATTGGCCTCCGGCACGGTCCACCAGGCCCGGCCGGGCTGCGTGCCGCCGCGCCCGTTGCGGCGTTCCTGCTGGCCGCCACCCTGCTCTTGCTGTGGCTGTATCTCGGATGACAGGTGCCAAAGGCAATCGGGCCTCCCTCGTCCTACTGGTCCTCATCGTCGTCGGCATCCCCAGCGCCGTCGTCGGGTACCAATACGGGCTGCGCCCGGCTCTCGCCGATCACCGCATCGTCGATATCACGGCCCGCGCTCCGGAGATCGGCGGGTTCTCCCCGGACGTGGTGCGAGCCGAAGTCGGCGAGACGATAACATTACGGTTCGCAGCCGATGACGTCACCCACGGGATCGCCATTGGACCCGGCCTCGGGATCGATTCCGGTCACATCGACCCGGGCCACGTCGGAGAAATCACCATCACGCCGGATACACCCGGGATATACACCTACTACTGCAATACATGGTGCAGCCCCGACCACTGGAGAATGCGGGGCATTCTCGAAGTCGTCGACCCGGGAGCGCCGGGAGCGGTCGCCGAACCGTCCGATCCGATCATCGACGCGCTCGACGCGGCATCCATCGACATCGACACCGAGCCGCAAACCGCCGAAGGCATAGCTCCCGATCGGATCCGCGGACGGCAGAGCCTCGCCGGCGTTGCGGTTCCGCCGCAGCTGCACGATCCGGAATGGCGGTTCAGCCATTCGCCGGCCGCGGGCCTCGCCGAGCTGCAGTCCGCCAACCCCGATCTTGGCGACGGTGTCTTGATCGATGTCGTCGCCTACCTCTGGTCGGAGACGCCTCCCCCCGCGGAGATCAAGGAGCTGTACGCCAAGAACTGTGCCGCCTGCCATGGCGAGCGCGGCGCCGGCGACGGGCCGGCGGCGACATCCACCATCGAAGAGCCGGTCGCATACCCCGAGGCGGCCTGGCACCGTCGCGGCGACATCTGGTACGCCAAGATCCGGCGCGGCGGCATGGGAACCGACATGCCCAACTTCGGCACGATCTTCACCCCCGAGGAGACCCGCCTCCTCGTCGAGTATCTGCGCTATTTGTCCTTCAGCGGGCGTTGAGCGCGGTCCCGGGCGAGCCCCGCCCTGGCCGGGCCCGTTCGCAGGCACTAGTCCCAGAAAGTACCCCTCGAACTAGGGCCTTTCGACTCAAGGAGGATGACCCGCAACACGGTACGCTGAACCCGCGACATGGTTCGAAAGGGTGATGTATGACGAACGCCGTCCCTGGCCGAAGCCGACCTCCGTTTCTGGGGAGGCGTCTATGAAGAGGCTCGTCATCGACGTACCGATGATGTTCGCCGACCATCATGTGGTCGAAGTGCGGCGCCTCCTGCTCGAGGATCCAGGCGTCGACACCGTCAACGCCTCGAGCGCCTTCCACGTGGTGGAAGTCGGCTTCGACCCGGACAAGACAACGGAAGACGCGCTGCGCGCCAAGCTCGACGCGGCGGGATACACCGCCGATCTCCAGGTTCCGTTGGAATCTGGACAGCCGGCAGTTGGCCGCGACGGAGATGCCTACTTCCGGCACTCCGCCGCATACGAATCAGTAGGCACCGTGATCTCTTTTGGACAGGAGATCGCCACATCCGGAAGGCCGCTGTGGCCTTGTCCCGGGATGGCACCGGTCGCCAAGATGGAAGAATGAGGAGCACTAGAAAGAATGGCTGACGAGCAGATTACGAGCAGAGGACGGAAGAGAAGGACGCCGGAGGAGGCATCCATCGACCCGGCCGCCATCCAGATGTTGGGAGAGGCCGACCGGCTGGGCATTGGCACGGCCTTCAGCCGCGCCGACGTGATGGCTCCCTGCAACATCGGCGCCAGCGGCTTATGTTGCTCGCTGTGCGGCATGGGACCCTGCCGGTTGACCAAGGACGGCATGACCGGAGTCTGCGGCGCCACCGTGGATACGATTCAGGCCCGCAACTTCATCCGCTCCGTCGCCGCCGGATCGGCGGCGCACTCGGACCACGGTCGCGACATGGCGTTCACGCTCAAGGCCGTCGCCAACGGTGAGGCCGAGGGCTACGTGATCAAGGACATCGCCAAGCTGCGAACCGTCGCCGAGCGATACGACATCCCCATCGAAGACCGGTCGCCCGAAGAGATCGCGAACGAACTCGCCGACCTCTACATCTCCCAGTTCGGGCAGCAAAACGGAGCGATCGCGCCCGTCGGGCAGGCCCCCGAGAAGCGCGTCAAGCTCTGGCAAGAGCAAGGCGTGGTGCCGCGCGGCATCGACCGCGAGGTGGTGGAGGCGCTCCACCGCACCCATATGGGTGACGACCAGGACCCGGGTCACATCCTCCACCATGCCGTGCGGACC
>JBFISZ010000157.1:0-6220 GCA_041608315.1 Acidimicrobiia bacterium
GGGAGGAGACACTTCTGTCTCTCCCCCCGTTTCACGACGGAGTCGGGGAACGTTGGGGGGGAGTCCGGCCGTCAGGCCGGGAGGGGGGCGGGAACCCTTCGGGTTCCTTGGGAGTTGCTGCGCAACTCCTGGCAGAGGCGCGGGACGAGCGTCTGGCGCGTCGCGTTCGCGGTAAAGCTGTCCGGAGTTCCTCAGCTGCCCCCTCCGTCCGGCTCCTGCGTCGCCGGCCACCAAGTCGGGACGTTTGGCTATCGGCAGGACGGCAAGAATCCGGACCGCGGGGCCTCACCCAAACCCCCCTCGCCCCCAACGCTCGCGGCGCTCGCGGGGGACGAGACATTGGCGGAGAGAGAGGGATTCGAACCCTCGAGGAGGCGTGAACCCCCTACTCGCTTAGCAGGCGAGCGCCTTCGACCACTCGGCCACCTCTCCGGACCGCGCCGGAGCGCGATGCAGTCGACAGGTTATCAGCAATGGCAAAGCCCCCCGATCTGGCCTGTGGGGGGCTCTTGCATGGAGTATCGGTTCTCTCGAAGCTGGGTCTATGGAGCTTCGGCAGCTATTGGGAATCGGTTGTCCAGTCGACCACCATTTGGGCGAGCATCGGGAGGGGGACGGCACCGGAGCCCAGCGCCATGTCGTGAAAACCCTTGATGTCGAAATCGGCACCCATCTCCTGCTGTGCCATCGACCGGAGTCGCATGATCTCGCGTCGGCCGATCATGTAGGCGAGGGCCTGGCCGGGCCAGCCGATGTAGCGGTCGACCTCGGATTCGATGTTGTTGTGAGCCTGCGGCGAATTGGCGGTCATGTAGTCGATCGCCTCCTGGCGCGACCAACCCAGGCCGTGCATACCAGTATCGACGACGAGGCGGCATGCCCGCCACGAATCGAAAGACAGCATCCCCATACGTTCCAGCTCGCCGCTGTAGAGGCCCATTTCGTCGCAGAGGCGTTCGGCATACAAGCCCCATCCCTCTACGTAAGCGGTGACCAGCGCGTGCTTCTGGAACTCGGGGACTCCGTCGAGCTCTTGGGCGATTGCGATTTGCAGGTGATGGCCCGGGATGGACTCATGGAACGCCAGCGCCTCCGACTCGAACCTGGTTCGCGTGGTCGGCGCGGTGGAGTTGATGAAGTAGCTGCCCGGCCGGGAGCCGTCTCTGGTCGGCGGAAGGTAGAAGGCAAGCGGAGCTTCCTCAGCCGCAAATTCGGGAATCTCCACCATCACGCAGTCGGTTTCCGGCAGGCGGCCAAACCACTTGGGAATCGCCGCTTTGGCTCGCTCCATGGCGGCGGCTCCGGCCGCGACGACCTGTTCCGACGTTGCGAAGCGCAAGTCGGCGTCGTTGCGGAGCTGACGATGGATCGCGTCGACATTGGTGAGCCCGAGCACCCGGGCGCCGACGAACCGGTACTCGTCGGCGAGGCGGTCGATCGCCTCGAGGCCGACCTCGTGCACGTCGTACGCGCTCAGCCTCATGGTCGTGTGGCGGCGGACGGCCTTGTCGTATACCTCTTCACCGTCGGGCAGCCAGCGGAGGCCGGTCTTCTCTTGTGGGCGCGCATGGGGCAGGATCTCTTCGACGAGGGCGGCCCGGTACAACTCGTATCCGGGCCGAATCGAGGCGACCACCTGCTCTTCGAGGCGCGCCTTCCAAGCCGTGGCTTGGTCTTCAGTGAAAGTGCCGGGAGGCGCCACCGCGAGGAACGGATCTTCGGCAACGGGCATGGCGAGATAGCGGTCGATCTGGCCAATCGATTTCTCGACGGCAATCTGAGGGGGTGTGCGGTTGAGGGCGACGCCCTGGCGGAGGCGTTGGACGGCTTGCTCGAAGACGTCCTTCATCTTGGACCACTTGGCGACGATGGCGGCGGCTTCTTCCGCCCCGGGCAGGTTGATCTGGGCGGCAACCTGGGGGAGCTGCACGTGGAGGCCCAAAGAGGGGTTCACGTCGAATTCGGCCATGCGCGACTCGAGCTCTCGGGCCTTGCCCCGGGCCTCCTCGATGAGCACGCCCCGGGTGACTCGATCCGGGTTCGAGAGAGGTGTCGGGTCGATCGCTTCGGCGCGATCGGCAAAGCCGTGGAGCGCACCGATGGCGTCGTCTTCGGCGGCGCGCGTCAGGTTCTCCATCTGGTCGCCGTAGCTGTGATCTCCCAGCAACAGGGCTGTTGTCGGGTTGGTCCGCAGTTCGTGCTCCCAATATTCGGCAGCCAGGTTGGTGATATCCGTGCTCATAGGCTGATGCTAGGCAAGACTGGGCGGCGCCGGGTTCTCCAGCGGAACCCGGCGGCGGGCGAAGCCGTTGGATTGGTGAACGGGAGCGGATCAAATGAGGACAAGTGCGGCCATCTCCGTCATCGCGGTGGTGATCAGTGCGTGCGGTGGCACCGTAGTCGAAACGACCGTCCCGGGTGACTCATCGACGAGCCTGGCGCCGCCGCCGACCAGTACCAGCACTACGGCGCCCCCGGTCACGACGAGTACGACATCGATCGCGGCCGACATCGTGGAGCCGATGGATATACCTCGCCTGGACAGCGGGCTGCCGGCGACGTTCGTCGCCGTCACCGAGGGCTGGGAGGCGGTGGAGGTCGACACGGCCAGTGGCGACATCATCCGGAGCATCGGCCGCATGGAACGGCCCGGCGAGGCCGACGACGAGGGCGGCGTATTCGCCGCCATCCAGCAGGTGTGGCGCACGTCGGACCACCTCTGGTACATCGTCAGCGAGTGTTGCGAGCCGGCCGCCGGGATGATCCACTACCTGGGCCCGGAGACTGTGCTCACGTCGGCCAATCACGACGGCACGCTGATCTCGGACGGGTGGACGGTGGCGCCCTCACCGTTCGATGGTGGGCTCATCAAGTTGGGCTACGACGTCGAGGTCTTCTCGGTGGGGGCCGAGCCGAAGCTGGAACTGTGGCTCGACCAGGGAAGTGACGTGTCCTCGCTGCCGGGGGTCGCCGCCTGGAGCCGAGACGCCGCGACCATCTCATGGCTCTCCGTCCAGTGGGATACCTCGGCCACGACGCTGGTTCACCTCGACCTCACCGAGCCCGACGCCAGACCGCGACTCGTTGCGCTGGATTGGGTGGGCCCGGACCAGTGGCTCGATGGCATGGGAACCCAGGAGAGCGGCAATCTCGTGGCGTTCCTGAACACCCCCGACGATGATCCCGAAGCGCCGGCGGTGGCGGCGACCGAGGGGGTGGTCTTTTCTCCCGCGGGTGAGCTCATCGCCAGCTTTCCGGTGGAGACCGGGTCGTTCTGGGGCGGCTACGACCCCTCCGGCAGGATGCTGATCTACACGGACGGCGACGAAAACGTCCGCTGGCAGGGCCGCGGCCAGAGCGGCGTACTCGCCGCGGGCTTCATCCACGCCAGCTGGTAGTGCTACACGGCGGCCCACTCGCGGACCATGCGGTCCAGTGTCTCCATGGGGACGAGGCCGCTGCCGAGCACCGTGTCGTGGAAACCCTTGATGTCGAAGCGGTCCTCCATGGCGGCTTCAGCTTCCTTGCGCATTCGGGTGATCTCGAGCCGCCCGATCATGTAGGAGAGAGCCTGGCCGGGGATGCCGATGTAACGGTCGACCTCGCCTTCGACCGTGGCCTGCGACATCGGCGAGTTGGCGAGGAAGTAGTCGATGGCCTGCTGGCGGGTCCAACCTTTGGCGTGGATCCCGGTGTCGACGACCAGCCGGCCGGCACGCATCGAGTCGGCGGAGAGCATGCCGATGCGTTCGAGGGCCCCGCTGTAAAGGCCCATCTCGTCGGCGAGTCGCTCCGTGTAGAGCCCCCACCCCTCGGCATAGACGGTCACCAGCGCGTGCTTGCGGAATTCGGGGATGCCCTCGAGTTCCTGGGCGATGGCCAGCTGGAGGTGATGGCCGGGGATGCCCTCGTGATAGGCCATGGCCTCGATCTCGAAGCGACCCCAACGGGTTGGGTCGGCGGTGTTGACGAAGAACGTTCCCGGGCGGGTGCCGTCCGTCGCCGGCGGGAAGTAGAAGGCGGTCGGCCCCGTCGGCGTTTCGGCAACGACGCAATCGGCCTGCGGCAGCCGTCCGAACCAGTCTCCCATCGCCGCCTTGGCTCTAGCCATCGCCGACTCCGAGGCTGCGACGATCTCTGTTCCCTCCGCGAAGTGGAGGGCGGGGTCGTCGCGGAGCGCGCTGTAGATCGCAGTCAGGTCCGATGTGTCGAGTACCTCCTGGCCGAGGACGCGATATTCCTCGGTGAGTAGGTCGACCTGGCGTAGCCCGACGTAGTGAATCTCCTCGGGGTCAAGCGGTAGCGAAGTGTGCTGCTTGACGAGGCGGGAGTAGCTGGCCTCGCCGTCGGGTAGGTGGCAGAGGCCCGGCCGTTCGTCGCTGCGGCCCGCCGGTACGACCTTGTCGGCGATGACGTCACGGTATGACTGCAACGCCGGGCGGACATGGTCGCGGATCAGGTCGGCAAGGCGGTCCTTCCATTCCGCTTCGGCGGCGCCTCTGGGCACGCGGGCATTCATGAAGGCGTCCTCGGCGACCGGCGTCGCCAGCATGGTGTCGATCTGCTCGACGGTCTTACGAGCGGTCGATGCCATGGGAGTGCGCCCGGCGGCAACTCCTTCTTCGAGCCGAGCGTTCATCTCGGCGAACGCCTGAGTCGCCTTGGCGAACCGCTCGAAGAAGGCCTCGCCGTGCTCTGCGGTTTCGATCGGTAGCTGGGGCACGACCACCGGAAGCATCGCTTGCAGGCCGATCGTGTGGTTCACCGCCAGCTCGGCCATTCGAGTCTCGGCTACGTCGGCTGCGTTCTCGGTCTCGAAGAGGAGGACGTCACGAGTTATGCGATCCTGCGCGTCGAGCTCGGCCGGGTTGACGCCGGAAGCGCGGGCCGCGAAGTCGCGGAGCTCGGCGATCTGGCGGTCCTCGGCCGCCCGGGAGAACTCACCAATCTCACCGTCATAGTCGTGGATCCCTCGCAGGCTGGCGCTGATGGGTTGCGTGCGCAGCGTCCAGTCGTAGTACTCGGCGGCGAGGTCGGCTAGCTCCTGGTGACTCATGGCTCCCTTTCCATCTGGATCGGGAGACTACTGAGAATCGCACCCGGCCTCGCCCGGTAGGAGGTCACGGGCCAGGACGGTGAACGTGCCTGTGGCGTGCTCCCATTGCGTCACCTGGGTGGCGTCGGAGAGCAGCGCGCGGACCTCGATGGCGGCGCCCCCCTCGAGCACCCGGCAGGGGACGTCCGTCATCCGGTCGGGCACGTCGCCGGGTTCGAAACCGAACTCCCACGGCCGCGTGTCCTCGAACTCAGGGTCGAAGCTACCCCCTTGGAGGACCCGGACGATGACGCGGTCGGAGGTGTACGCAACCCCTCCGGGAGACCCGTACGCGAAGCTATCGAGCGTATCGCGCAGCAGAGCCAGGTTGGCGAGCTCGTCGGGCATGGTCTCCTGTATGCCCAGGGCATATACCGACATCCGGTGCGTGACGCCGGCGTCGTCGACGTAGGTGGCGACCGTGGATGAAGCGTCGGCGACGAAGTTGTTGGCATCGTTGTTGACGTAGTCGTCGATCTCGGGCAGGCCGATGGCATCGATCAACACCCGGATGTCGTCCATCTGATCTCCGGTCAACTTCACCTGCTGCATGTTGGGGAGCAGGGGGCCGGGGAAGATCGCCGGGATCGGGCCCTGATAAATCAGGGTGCCGTCGGTGAGCAGCGTGTAGGCGGGTGCCTGGTTGAGGGCCACCTCAATGGGAAGGAAGCCGCCCTCGTTTGTGATCATCAGGAGCATTCGGGCCGGGCCCGCGGGCGGCGCCGTCGTACCGGGTGGCTGAGTGGTCACGGTGGTGTCGGCGACCTCGTCGGCGCCACACGCGGCCCCGAACAAGGCGAGGAGCAGGATTGCGAGGAGGGTTCGTTTCATGATGCTCTGACGATGCCTTCCCGAATCCGGTTCCCGGGCTTTATGAGTCATTCCAGGGCGACTACCTTATGGCCCGCGCACCCGATCGTGTGACATATCACGCGCCCGTAGCTCAATTGGATAGAGCGTCTGACTACGGATCAGAAGGTTGGGGGTTCGAGTCCCTCCGGGCGTGCCACGATACCCCTTGCCCTGCAAGGGGTATCGCTGATTCTGACGTGTGCGGGCCGATCGTCGGATGTGGCGGATGCAACCCGATTGATCGGACCCCTGCTCTAGGTGGCCCAAATCCAC
>JBFISZ010000158.1:0-6216 GCA_041608315.1 Acidimicrobiia bacterium
ACCTCCCTGATTCCCGCATCGGAGCGCGGTCACGTCGACTACGTGCGCCGAGTCGTCGACACGACCATCGACATCAACCACATCAACGACCTCGGCTGGACTGCTCTACTCGAGGCAGTGATCCTCGGAGACGGATCGGCGGACTACGTTGAGATCGTGAACATACTCCTCGACAACGGCGCCGACCCCTCAATCGCCGACAAGGATGGCGTGACCGCTGCACAGCACGCCAACCAACGCGGACACGACCAAATCGTCGCCGCCCTCACCGGGCCATAGCGCCGGCGACGCCGCGTCCATGCCACCGCACAGACATGAGGCGCATCACCGCCAACTGTCGCCCCGAACTCGGGAGAAGGTCAGTCGTGCTCCGACTTGGCGCGGCGGGTCATGAGGTTGGCGACGGCTTCGGCGGGGGCGGCACCTTCGTAGAGGACCCGGCCGACCTGCTCGGCAATGGGCATCTCGACGCCCTCCCGCTCGCCGATCGCCAGGATTCCCCGCGTGGACTTGACCCCTTCGGCCACCATCTTCATCTCGGCGATGATCTCGTCGAGGGCTTTGCCCTGGCCGAGCCCGTACCCCACCCGGTGGTTGCGGCTTCGGGAGCTGACGCACGTCGCGATCAGGTCCCCGGTGCCGGCAAGGCCGGCGAAGGTCCGCGGCCGGCCCCCCAAGGCAACACCGAGGCGGGTCAGCTCTGCCAGTGCTCGCGTGATGAGGGTGGCCAGCGTGTTGTCGCCGAACCCGAGGCCACTAGCCATTCCCGCCGCGATGGCCATCACGTTCTTGAGCGCCCCGGCCGCCTCGGCTCCGATCAGGTCGGTGTTTGTGTAGACCCGGAAGGCCGGGCGCATGAAGACGCCTTGGAGCTCCCGGGCCAGCGTCTCGTCCGGCAGGGCGATGACGGTCGCTGCGGGCTGGCCGGCTGCGATCTCGCTGGCCAGGTTGGGGCCGGTGAGTACACCGATGCGACGAGTGTCATGGTCGGTGAGCACGTCTGCCGTGACCTCGGTCATGCGCATCAGGGAGCCCTCTTCGATGCCCTTGGAGAGGCTGATGATCGGCGTGTCCGGGGCGATGTGCTCGGCTGCCTGCTCCAGCACCGCGCGATATCCGTGGGAGGGCACGGCCCACACCAGGACCTCGCCGTGGGTCACCGCTCCCGCCAAGTCCGATGTCGCGGTGACTCCTGCCGTGAGGCGATGGCCCGTCAGGTAATCGGGGTTTTCCCCGGTCTCGTTGATGGCGGCGGCGACGGCGGGGCGCCGGGCCCACAGGCGCACGTCGTGCGCAGCCCCGGCCAGGGAGGCCACTGCAGTCCCCCACGATCCGGCTCCGACGACTGTGACCCTCAAAGCGACTCCTCGGCGCTCGACACCCGCGGCCCCAGGCTACGAGATCGCAGATCTTGCCGCTGGCGACGGCGAACCGCGCCGTACACTAAAGGGCGATGTCCGCTTCAGTCCCCCCTCGTCCCAGCGGGTCGTCCCGGGCCTGGAACTCGGTCAAGTCGGGCGGGCGCCGGGTCGCCGGGCGTGTCCGCGTCATGTTCCAGGGAAGAGGTATCGGATTCCGCCGCCTCGCCGAATCGCATGCCGGCTCCGTCGGCGGCGACACCGTTGTGGCGATCGCGTTGGCCGGCACCCTCTTCTTCTCCGTCCCTCCCGCGGATGCCAGGTCGAATGTCGCCCTCTACCTTCTGATCACCCTGGCGCCGTTTGCGGTGATCGGTCCTTTCCTCGGCCGGTTCTTCGAACGGTTCCCCAGCGCATACCGTGGCGGTCTTGTCGTCAGCGCCGCGCTGCGGGCCGTGGTCGCAGTGGTCATGGCGATCTGGATCGACTCGATCTTCCTCTTCCCCCTGGCATTCTTGCTCTTGGTGCTCGGCCGGTTTCACGGCATCGCCAAGTCGAGCGTGCTCCCGGTGGTTCTCGAGGGTCCCAGCGAGCTGATAGCCGGCAATGCCAACCTGGCGCGCGCCGGGGTGGTCGGCAGCGCCGCGGCCGCTGCGGTGGCCGGCATCAGCCAGTGGCTGATCGGCAGCTGGCTGACTCTGATACTGGCGGCTCTCGTGTTCCTGTGGTCGGCTGCGGCCGCCCGCAACCTGCCGACACTCGAGCAGGAGGGGCAGCCCGAAGCCACCCCATCGCGAATGGCCGTTCCCCGCCCGGTGCGGTTGGCGCGCTTTGCCACCGCCGCGGTTCGTTTCCTCAACGGCTTCTTGCTGCTGCTGGTTGCATTTGCTTTCAAGGACAGCGATGCCGCCGTAGCCGATTTCAGTGCGCTGCTCGCGGCCGGCGGGCTCGGCTATTTTGCGGCGGCGTTCGTGACTCCGGTCCTGGATCGGTATATGAGCGAGGAGCCGATGGTCGTCGCCGGCTTGGCGGTCGAGGCCGGTGCCGCCTTCATCGCCGCCCAGGTGTTCGGCCTGCCGGCCGCCGCGGCGCTGGCGTTCGCCGCCGGTTTTGCGTGGGGGACGGCGAAGTTCGGGTTCGATGGGCTGCTCCAGGCCACCATGCCGATCCACGCCCGGGGGCGGGCTTTCACCAACTCGGAGACTTTCTTTCAGATCGCCTGGGTGATCGGAGCGTTGATCCCTGTGGTCCCGGACATACCGATAAGCTTCGGTCTGACCCTCGCCGGAATTGCCGCCCTCGTGATCCAGGTGATCTACGTTTCCGCGGTCATCGTTCCGGTGGCGCACGAGCATCGGGTCGTTCCGGACGCCGAGCCCTCGCCGCTGCGCGATGTGATGGATCTTCTCTAGAGGATCCCGTTCAGCGAGACTCGGCGACCATCGCGGCGACGTCGAAGGTGATGCCCAAGTCCTCTTCCGAGACTCTCCAGAGCCCGGCGAGGTCTTCCGCCTTGCGGAGGCGTTGCCCGATGCGACCCACCACCGGGTCGCCCCAGCCGATCCACTTGGGTCGATAGAGGCTGCCACCCCGGGCCGCCGGATCGGTGCCGGCCCGCAGCTGGGGGAGCGCCCCCCGGGCCGCCGACTGTCCGAGGCGCTCGACGCCGATGTGGGAGATCCGCTGGGAGAAGCCACCGGATGCCTGCGAGCTGGTGGCCTGCAGGTCGGTCTTGGAGAAACCGGGGTCGGCGGCGTACGCCGCTGTACCGGCTCCGGCTGCCGCCAACCGCTTGTTGAGCTCGAGGGCGAAGTGGAGGTTGGCTCGTTTCGAGATGCCGTAGGCCTCCCACGGCTTGTAGCCGTCGCGCAGATGCAGATTGTCGAGGTCGTATTTGCCCGCCGAGAAGCGAGCCGTCGACGTCGTGTTCACGATACGGGCCGCCCGAGCCTTCAGCAGGACCGGGAGCAGCAGGTAGGTGAGATAGAAGTGACCGAGATGGTTGGTGCCGAATTGGAGCTCGAACCCGTCGGCCGTCTCCTGCTGCGGTGTTGCCATCACCCCGGCGTTGTTGAAGAGCAGGTCGATCGACTTGTACTTGGCCCTGAGGCCCGTGGCGAACTCCTCGATCGAGGCCATCGAGGACAGGTCGAGGCTGCGGACGTCGAGCGCCGCGTCCGACACGTCGGGTCGGATCTCAGCCGCCGCCTTGTTCGCCTTGGCCAGGTTGCGGGCTGCCATGATGACATGGGCGCCCTTACGACCCAGTTGGCGCACCGTTTCGAGGCCCAGTCCTCCGTTTCCGCCGGTGACGACGGCCACCCGGCCACTCTGATCGGGAATATCGGCTTCGCTCCAAGACATGTGGGGGTACTCCAGTTACTGCGTCCCCGAGATTCTCGCGTACCGCGGCCGTCAGACAAAGCGGCGAAGAGGGACATGCGGCGTGACGCTGTCCCGGCTACACACGTGCCGGGGAGGGCTTACCATTCCTGCCGTGACCGAAGAATCGCGTCAGGGACGCCAGCGCCGCAGGCTCACTGCGACCGTCACCGACCTCGAGGTGGGGCGGCAGCGTGCGCTCCTGGTCGGCCTCGTCACCAAGCGCGATTCCATCCGCGTGGGCGAGTCGAGCCTGGTCGAGCTCGCCCGGCTCACCGAGACCGCCGGCTCGGAGCCGGTGCATGAGATCCTGGTGCGCCGCGATTCGCCCGACGCGGCCCTGTTCATCGGAAAGGGCAAGGCTGCCGAGATCGCCACCGACGTGGCCGCCATGGACATCGACGTCGTCGTCTTCGACAACGAGCTCTCTCCGGCTCAGCAGCGCAATCTCAATGAGCGCTTCCATGTGGACGTCGTCGACCGCACCGCTCTGATCCTCGATATCTTCGCCCAACACGCCACCAGCAGGGAGGGAATGCTCCAGGTGGAGTTGGCGCAGCATCGCTACCGCCTGCCGCGCCTTCGGGGCAAAGGCACCGAGCTCAGCCGGCTCGGTGGCGGGATCGGCACCCGCGGGCCCGGCGAGACCCAACTCGAGACCGACCGGCGCCGCATTCTCGACCGGGTCCGCAAGATCGAGGGCGAGCTCAAGGACATGGTGGGCTCACGGCAGACCCGCAGCAAGGCCCGTCGTCGCCAGGGGCTGCCCCTCGTCGCCATCGTTGGATACACCAATGCCGGCAAGTCGACGCTGTTCAATCAGTTGACGGCCGCCGACGTCCTTGTCGAGGACCAGTTGTTTGCGACTCTCGATTCCACCGTTCGCAAGCTCGAGCTGCCGGGTGGCCTGGCGGCGCTCGCTTCCGACACCGTCGGGTTCGTCCGCCGCCTCCCCCACCAGCTCGTCGAGTCATTCCGGGCCACCCTCGAGGAAGTCCAGGATGCGGATTTGCTGGTTCATGTCGTCGACGCCTCCGAAGACGATCCTGACTCGCAAGCCGAGGCCGTGCGGATGGTGTTGGCAGAGATCGGTGCGGGCGATCTGCCGGAGCTGATGGTCTTCAACAAGGTGGACGTGGCGCCACCGGCCGCGGTGGCCCGGCTGCTCGAGCTCAACGGCGACTCCGTGGCGTTGTCGGCGGCAACCGGCACCGGTATCGAGCAGCTGCTCGATGCGATCGTTGTCGAGCTGGGCAAGGGCAGTGTCGAGGTGGAGCTTCTCGTCCCGTACTCGGACGGAGACGTGGTCGATCGCATATATCGCCTCGGTGAGGTCATAAAGCGCACCGACGAGGGCGGCGGCACCCGCATTTCGGCCCGAATTCCTGCGGGTGACGTGCCGCGGTTTGCAGCGTTTCTCGACGACTGAGCGCCCTCCATATGCGAACCGGCGCGCTAACTAGGTACACTTCTTGCCAGCTCGGATACCCAGGGCTTGGGATCCGGGCTTTCCACCCAAGAAGGAGTTTCAAAGGTATGAAGGCAAGATTTCGCTATCTAGTGGGTCTGCTGGCAGTGTTCGCTCTGATCGCCGCGGCGTGCGGCGGCGGTGCCGAGCCGCCGGAGGCAGGTCCGCTGGGGCTAGTCGAGATTCCAGAGGGCGAGGCGATCCAGATTCGCTCGTTGAACGCGATCACCGGTGATGTGTCGTTCCTCGGCATCCCCAACCAGCGCGGCGTTGAACTCGCAATCGAGGACTACGGCGACATCATGGGGCACCCCGTCTCCATGGGCACGGGACTGGACGACCTCTGCTCCGCAGATGGCGGCCAGGCCGGGGCCCAGCAGATCGTTGCTGATCCCCAGATCATCGGCGTCATCGGTACGTCGTGTTCCGGCGCCGCCGGTGGGGCGATGCCCCTCCTTTCCGACGGCGGCCTCGTGATGATCTCCGGATCGAACACGTCGCCGGCACTCACGTCCGACCTGGCGGGTAACCAGGCGTCCGACTACTCGGTCGGGTACTACCGGACGGCGCACAATGACCTGGCTCAGGGCCAGGCGGTTGCCCTGTTCGCCTACAACGAGCTCGGAAAGCGCAACGCCGGGGTGATCCACGACGGCGACCTGTACACATTCGGTTTGAGTTCGGCCTTCCAGGCCGCCTTTGAGGAATTGGGGGGCACCGTCTCGGTGTTTACCGCCATCAACAAGGGTGACACGGACATGACTGGCGTGCTCACCGAAATCGCCGCCGGCGGCCCCGACATGCTGTTCACGCCTACGTTCCCGCCGGAGATCAACTTCATTGCCCAGCAGGTGGGCGGTATTGCCGGCATGGAGAACGTCACCTTCATCGGCGCCGACGCCGGATTGGTCGACAACTTCATGGAGATCCCGGAAGCCAATGGTTGGTACCACTCCGGCCCGGACACTCGTGTCGAGGCGAACGAGAACGAATACACCGGCGTCACCG
>JBFISZ010000159.1:0-6162 GCA_041608315.1 Acidimicrobiia bacterium
ACATCTCGGCATCAAGAACATCGACATGCCGGTGCTGCCGGACCGGGTCTGGCAGGCTCTGCAAGACCACGCCGGGTAGGCGATGGATCGGCAGATTCTCACGCTGGCCGCAGAACTCCACAAACGCCATCGTCCGTTCGTGATGGCGACGGTCGTCTGGGCCCGGGCGCCGTCTTCGGGAAAGCCGGGAGGCACGGCGATCATCGAGGCCGATGGCACTATCCACGGCTGGATCGGAGGGGCCTGTGCCGAACCGGCGGTGCTTCGCGAAGCGCGTCGTGTGCTCAACGATGGTGTGGCGAAGCTGATGTATCTCGGCCCGGCCGAGGAACTCGATGGGCACCAGCGTGCCGGAGTCGTAACGGTTCCCATCGCCTGCGCCTCGGAGGGATCAATGGAGGTATTCATGGAGCCTGTATTGCCGGCACCGCACCTGGTCATCTTTGGGAAGTCCCCGGCCGTCCATACCCTGGCGGGGCTAACCACCTCCCTCGGCTGGACGGTGACCGTAGTCGACGACGAAGCCGGCCACGATTACCCGAGCGCCTCCACAATCGTGACGCTCGAGCAGTGGGATGACGTCGTGGTCGACGAGAACACGCCGATCGTCGTGGCGACCCAGGGTCACTACGACGAGCCTGCCCTCGAATTGGCGCTGCGGTCGCCGGCGCCGTATATCGGGCTCGTGTCCTCGGCGACCCGGGCGGCCACCGTGCTCGGCTATCTCCGTGAGCGGGGATTCGACGAAGCCGCGCGAGATAGGATCGAGGCTCCGGCGGGGGTCGATCTCGGCACGATCGAGCATCGTGAGATCGCGGTGGCGGTACTGGCGCGGCTGGTTCAGCTGCGGGCGGCCGGCGGCTTCGATCCGGACGCGGTGGTGGCACCCGAGGTCGCCACGGCGGTCGACCCGGTCTGCAACATGGAGGTCGACATCGCCACGGCGAAGTTCCACACCGAGCACGCCGGCAGGATGATCTACTTCTGCTGCCCGGCATGTAAGAAGACATTCGAGGATGAGCCGGCCGCCTACGCTGTCTAGTCGACTCGTACTGAAGGAATCGCGCCTCCGATGACCAAGCTGATGCCGCTGATCATGTCCCCGGTCCTGGCCACCAAACCGTGGGGGGGACGACGTCTCGAACGTTACGGCAAGCTGCTGCCGGAGGGCACTCTGATCGGTGAGAGTTGGGAGGTGGCGGACCTGCCGGCGACCGAAGTAACGACTGTGAGCGATCCCCGCTCCCGCGTCGCCGCCGGACCGTGGACAGGCAAGTCGCTGCAAGAGCTCATAGCCATCTTTGGGGAGGAGCTGCTCGGCTCGGCGACGCCGGCACCGGAGGGCGGCTTTCCCCTGCTGGTCAAGCTCATCGACGCCCGGGAGCACCTGTCCGTTCAGGTCCATCCCGACCGCGAGTACGTGGAGGAACATTCCGCGGCCCGGTTGAAGACGGAGTCCTGGTACGTCATGGCGGCCGATCCGGGGGCCCACTTGTATCTCGGCCTGCGGTCCGACGCGACCATCGATGATGTCAGGTCGCGGATGGGGACGCCGAGTGTCGTCGAGCTGCTGCATCTGGTTCCTGCGGTGCCCGGCGATTATCACCACCTCCCGGCCGGTTTGGTGCACGCCTTGGGAGCGGGGGTCGTGGTGGCGGAAGTGCAAACCCCGAGCGATACCACGTTCCGCATCTATGACTGGGAGAACCGCTACGAACGCATCACCCGGCCGATGCACGGCGCCGAGGCGCTGGCAGCCATTCGCCCGGAACTGAAACCGGTCCACTCATCGCGACCGGAAGGGCCGGGGGCGCGCCGGCTTCCCGGCGAGGAGGCTTATTGGATCGTCGAGCATCGGGGCGTGGCGGCCATCGACCCGAGGGCCGAGCCGCGTGTCCTCATGGTGCTGGCCGGGTCGGCGACCGTCGACGGCGCGGTGGTGCCCCCGGTGACGACATTGGTGCTGCCGGCGGCGATCGTGCCGGAAACCGCGATCGTGCTGAGCGATGACGGGATCATGCTCGAAATCGGGTTTGTCTAGCCGACCGGCGGCGGCCACTACAGTGTTCGGGTGATTCCCGAGTCTGTAGAAGAAGTCCAGGACGCCCTGGCCGCATCCGCGTACATAGCCGACCGGCCGCTGGCCGTGACGATACACCTCGCCTTGCAGATGGGGCGCCCGCTCTTCTTGGAGGGCGAGGCCGGCGTCGGCAAGACCGAGATCGCCAAGGTCCTCGCCGACATCCTCGACGAGGACCTCATCCGTTTGCAGTGCTACGAAGGCCTCGACGTCTCTCACGCTCTATACGAGTGGGATTACGCCCGCCAGATGCTCGCCATCCGCATGATGGAGGCCGCCGGAACAGCCGCCGCAGACGTGGCGGACATCATGAGCCGGCAGTACCTGGTCGCCCGCCCGCTGTTGCAGGCCATCGAGCAGGGGGCTGAAGGCCGTCGGCCCGTGTTGCTGATCGACGAGCTCGATCGGGCAGACGAGGAGTTCGAGGCGTATCTACTGGAGCTGCTGTCAGACTTCCAGGTGACGATCCCCGAGGTCGCCACGATCAAGGCCAAAGTGCCGCCGGTGGTCGTCATCACGTCGAACCGCACGCGAGAGATTCATGACGCGTTGAAACGACGCTGCCTCTACCACTGGATCGACTACCCCTCGTACGAGCGAGAGCTGGCCATACTTCGGACCAAGGCCCCCGAGGTCCCAGAGCGCCTCGCGGCGCAGATTGCGTCCGCCATGCAGGAGTTGCGCAAGTCCGACTTGTTCAAGCCCCCCGGCGTCGCCGAGACCTTGGATTGGGGGCATGCCCTCACCGTGCTCGGACGCGGCGAGCTCGATGCCACGACCATTGACGGCACCCTGGGCGTCGTCTTGAAGTATCAAGAGGATCTCGAGCAAGTGCGCGCCGGCGGGCTCGACAAGCTGCTCGTGGTCGAGTGAGCACGGCCTTTGCCGTCAATCTGGTTCACTTCGTTCGCCACCTCCGCGCGCGCGGACTGCGCGTCGGGCCGGCAACTGTGCAGGAGCTCGCAGCAGCGATAGACGCCATCGGGCTGGTCCGCCGCGCCGACGTCAAGAGCGCGTTTGGCGCCATCGTGATAGCCCGGCCGACGGAGCGAGCCATCTTCGACGACGCATTCGAGTCGTTCTTCGGGCGAGGATTGCTCCGGCTCGATTCCACGATGGAGCTCGACGAGGAGCCCCCGGTCGTCGCCCTGGACCTGCGCCAACTGAGTGTTCCGGTTCTCTCGGACGTAGGTGAGGTCGGCGCCGGCCTGGAGGAAATCGAGATACCCGATGTGGTCGGGGCCTCTGCCGAGGAGCGCCTCGCCGGCCGCGATTTTCGCGATCTCACGCCTGATGAGGCCGAAGAAGTGCGTCGGATCATGTCGCAGATCGTGTGGCGGCCGGCCGAAGCCGATTCACGGCGGTGGGTGTCCGGCCCGAAGGGGACGCGGCCCGACATGAGAAGGACGATGCGAACGCTCGTCGGTCCGAGCGGCGACCTGATGCAGCTGGCGCTGGCCGAGCGCAAGCCGCGGCGGCGCCCGCTCGTCGTGCTGGCCGACGTCAGCGGCTCGATGGAGCGATATACCGAGATGTTCCTTCACTTCCTGCACGCGGCCCAGGGCCGCCTGGGCCGCGTCGAGACCTTCGTGTTTTCCACCCGCCTCAGCCGGATCACCCGCGAGCTCAAGCAGAAGCTGCCGCAGACGGCGTTGCGCCTGGTCGGCGAGGCAGTGGACGATTGGTCGGGGGGAACGCGCATCGGGGAGGCCCTCTACGAGTTCAACACCCATTGGAGCCGGCGGGTGACCCGCGGCGGCGCCATTGGGCTGATCATCTCCGACGGCTGGGACACGGGGGATCCGGCTCTCCTGGCCGCAGAGATGGGTCGGTTCGCTCGTTCCGTGCACCGCGTCGTCTGGCTGAACCCGTTGTCCGGGAGGGCCCACTACTCTCCCGAGACGCGCGGCATGCAGGCAGCACTACCGTTTGTCGACGACATGCTGTCCGCCGCCAATATCCTCGACTTGAGGGAAGTGGTCCGGCTGCTGGAATCCGTGCCCGCCCGGAGGTGAGCAATTGAGAGAGACACTCGAGACCTACAAACGCTGGACGGACGCCGGCAAGTCTGTGGCCGTTGCCACCGTCGTCAACGTCGCCGGATCGGCGCCGCGCGCCGAAGGCTCGAAGTTCATCGTATCCGACGCCGGCGACATGGCAGGGTCGGTGTCGGGCGGCTGCGTCGAAAACGACGTCGCGCTGCACGCCCAGGAGGTCATGGCCTCCGGCGTGCCCAAGCTCGTCACCTACGGCATCGCCGACGAGGACGCCTTCGAGGTGGGCCTCACTTGCGGCGGGACCATCCAGGTCTACATCGAGAAGTGGTGACGTGATGGACCCCGTTCTCGAGGCCATCAGCGTTCTTGTCGCCAATGACGACCTTGGTGCGGTCGCCACGGTGGTCGACGGTCCGGACATCGGCGCCAAGACCTTGCTCGACGAAACGGGGCGTCCCCTCGCCGGGTCACTGCCCGACGGTCTCGCGGAGGACGTGGCTGCCGATGCCGTTGCGTTGATGCGCAACGAGCAGAGCCGCACGTTGACCTACGGCGACCGAGCCATATTCATCGAGACAATCGCGCCGCCACCACTCATGCTCATCTTTGGCGCGGGCCACATCGCCCAGCCGCTCTCGGTGATGGCGCCCGTCCTCGGCTTCAGGGTGGTGGTGGCAGACGCCCGGGCCACCTGGGCCACGGAGGAGCGTTTTCCCGACGTCGACGAGTTGATCGTCGGCTGGCCGGACGTCGTTCTCGATCGGTACGAACTGGATTCCCGGACCTACGTGGTGATGCTGAGTCACGACCGGCGTTTCGAGGATCCGGTGCTGGCCGCGATTCGAAGCGCCCCCGTCCGCTATGTCGGTGCGCTGGGGAGCCGCCGTACCTCGCGCGAACGCGTTGCGCGACTGCAAGCCGACGGGTGGCGCGATGACGAGGTGAAGCGCTTGTACGCTCCGATCGGCATGGACATCGGCGCCGAGACTCCTGCCGAGATCGCCGTTTCGATCCTCGGAGAGATCACCCGGGTCCGCTACGGCGCCGGTACCGGTCTGTCCCTCGTCGGCCAGGAAGGCCGCATCCACCCCCAACGCGGCCCCGAAGAGGGCACCGCGTAGCGAGCCGGTCGACGCGTCCCCTCAGGACTTCAGGGAGTCGTAGTGGGTGGGGCGGGATCCTCCGCCGCCGGTGCCCGGTTCGGTCTCCAAAGGCATGGCGCCGGTCAGCGTTGATCCAGAGAGGATCAATGCAGCGGCAATTGCCAGAGCCAGGCTCCAACCGACGGGATTGCCGACAGGAAGCGGCGAAGGCGATCTGGTTTCGGTGCCGCTTGCGGCCAGAGACTCGCCCGACGCCGCCTCACCTGATGCCGATCCCTTCCCGGAGGCATGCCCGCTGAATACGTCCGATGGGCTGCCGAGAACGCCCGCCGCCGTGCTGCCGGACGGACCGCCACCCGATCCGGCGCCGGCCAGGCTCTCCACATAGGAGACGAGGCGGCCGAGCTGCGTCGCATCGAGCTGACTAGCGAACGCCGGCATCGTTCCGATGCCGTCCGTGATCACGGCGGCCAGGGCCGATCCGCGGAATGAGGTATCGGCGATGGCGCCACCGCGGCCGCCCGATCCTCCCGCCCCGTGGCAGCTGGTGCACAGCCGGCTGAAGATGGCGACGCCGCTTTCTCCCGCCGGAGCCATAGTGGTCGTGACCGCCGTCCCGGACCCTCCAAGGTTCTCTACGTAGCGGATTATCGACTCGATCTCACCGGGACTCAGGACGGCTTTGAAGGCCGGCATCGTTCCCCGGCCATGACTGGTAACCGAGACTTGCCGGGAGAAGCTCAGTGAGCTCGACACGAGAGGGCCGCCGATTCCGCCATCAGCGTTGGCGCCGTGACACCCGGAGCAGTGTTGTCGGTACAGGGCCGCCCCGCTCCCGCTCGGGGTGCCGGCCGGCAAGGTCGTGGTGGTTGTCACCGGAGGCCGCCCGCCGCCGAGCGTGAGCACAAACGCCGACACCGCGCTGATCTCTTCCGTGGTCAGCTGGTTCGAGAAGGCCGGCATCCCCCCCCGGCCGTTGCGG
>JBFISZ010000160.1:0-5962 GCA_041608315.1 Acidimicrobiia bacterium
CGGGCGGCCGCCCCACAACTGTTCGTTGGGGTATGTCATCACAAAGCGGCGTGAGTAGAACTGCCCCGTGGTCTGGCGGATGTACTCGCGGTTCTCGGCATAGGGCCCGAAGCGGGCCACGTCCATGCCGTAGACGTCCTCTTGCGGCTCGCCGTCGATCATCCACTCCGCCAGCGCCTTGCCGACGCCGCCGCCCTGGAGGAAGCCGGCCATGACGGCACAGGCCGACCAGTAATTGCGCAGTCCGGGCACCGGTCCTACGAGGGGGTTGCCATCCGGCGAGAAGGTAAAGGCCCCATTCACCCAGCTCTTGATGCCGACTTCCTCGAGCACCGGGTAGCGAGACATCGCAAACGTCAGCTCATCCGAGATGCGATCCACATCCGGCGGGATCAGTTCCACGCCGTAGTCCCAAGGGGCTCCGTCCATGTGCCAGTGCTTGTGATCGAGCTCGTAGATCCCGACCAGCAGGCCCTTCAGCTCCTGGCGGGTGTAGGTGAACCCTTCGAGGTCGACGATCATCGGAATCTCGAAGTCGAGAGCCTCGAGCTCGGGAATCGACTCGGTGATCAGGAAGTGGTGTTCGAGGGGCGACACAGGAAGCTCGACGCCAACCATGCGGCCCACCTGCTTGGCCCACAGCCCGGCGGCGTTGACGACATGTTCGGCATGAATCGTTCCCTGTTCGGTGACGACGTCCCAGGAGCCGTCGCGGCGCGGGCTCAGCTCGACGACCCGGTTGTGCTCGATGACGTCGGCACCGCGCAGGCGCGCCGCCTTGGCGTAGGCGTGAACGACCGCCGACGGGTCGATGTAGCCGTGGCGATCGGCCCACAGCCCGCCGAGAACCCCGGCGACGCTGATGATCGGGCAGCGCTCCTTGATCTCGTCGGGCCCGATGAGGCGCACGTCTTCGATCCCCATCGTCTGGAAGACGCGGTAGGTCGATTGCAGCCACTCCCACCTCGCCGGAGCCGCGGCCACGGAGATCCCACCCGTCATGTGCAGGCCGACGTCCTGGCCGGACTCCCGCTCGATATCCGCCAGCAGGTCGATGGTGTAGGCCTGGAGGGCGGCGATGTTCGGATCGGCGTTGAGAGCGTGAAACCCTCCGGCGGCGTGCCAGCTCGAGCCCGCGGTCAACACCTCACGCTCGACTATGGCCACATCGGACCATCCGGCCTTGGCCAGGTGATAGAGGACGCTGGCCCCGACGACGCCCCCGCCGATGACCACCACTCGGTACTGCGACTTCACCAGCCCTCCTTTCGCTCCGGCTGAACCTAGCGGAAGGTACCCGGCGACCGCCCTCGGCACCGGCAAGAGCACTAGAGGCCTGTCGGGGAACGCCTTTCGGGCACACCGACCGTACGCGACCACTCGAACCACCCACCGTCGTAGACGGCGACGCGGGGCCATCCCATCAGGTAGGCACACAGCAAGGTCTCGCTGGCGCGCCAACCGGTGCCGCAATAGAAAGCGACCCGCTTGTCGGGAGTGATTCCGATCTCCTCCCAGACTGCGGCGATCTCCTCGTAGTCCTTCATGGTGTTGTCGACGTTGCGGTAGTACTGCATGTCGTAGGCGTTGGTGCCGCAGTTTCCCCAAACGGCGCCGGGGATGTCGCCCGTCTTCGAGATGTAGTTGTAGCCGCTGGTCTCGCCGAGGTACTCCGGCAGGCTGCGAATACTCACCAGCACGCCGTCGTCGGCCGCCAGAAGGTCTTGCGCCCCGGCGAGATCAACGAAGAACCGCGGATTGGCGGGGATCGACGCTCCGAACTCAGTGGCCGGCTTCGGCCGCCTGTCGATTGCCTCGACGGGATAGCCGGCCGCAGCCCAAGAGTTGTAGCCGCCGTCGAGCAGTCGGACGTCACGCACCCCGGCATACATGAGGATGGCCGCGGCCCTGGTGGCCGCGATCTGGCCTGCCATTCTCCCGGGCTTCTGTTCGGCGGGGTCCGCCACGCTGTCCCGGCCGTAGACGATGACCGTGGTCTCGCACGTGACACCCATCTCGAGCAGCGCCGCCTCGAGCGCTTGGGGAGATCGCCGGTTCCAATCGCGCGACGACTCCAGCGTGTTCGTGTCGAGGTGCAGGGCGCCGGGGAGGTGACTCTCCTGATATTCGGCCGGTACGCCGTAGTTCACGTGGCACACGACATACTCGCCGGCCGGAGCGGACGGTACCGGCCGACCGTCGAGGAGATCGTGGAGCCACCGCGGAGGGACGAGTTGCTCGCACCGCGGCAGCGAGGCGACCTCCCGATCGGCGGCGGCCGCCCATTCGGGAAAGCCCGCTTCGTACGTGAGGAGATCCTGATAGCCGATCTCGCCGAGGCGACGAGCGAGTCGGTCAGTGTCGGCTCCCCCGGAAGCCGCCCCGTCGCCGTACAGGACGATCTTGTGGCCCGGTGTCAGCTTCTTCGAGATCAGCATGGTCTTCAGTCCGGCGTCATCGGCGTGCTCTGCCCAGTGGGCGGGAAACGCGATGGCGCCGGGAATGTGACCGCCGCGCCTCTCCCCGTTGAGCTGCCACCCGTTGAAGGCGGCAATGGGGCGGGCGTCGACCACTTTCACATGTGGGTCCGCCATGAGCTGGGCCAACCGGTCTTGGTCGACAAAGGTCGTCATGGTGCCAACCTCCCAACGCCGCGACTGCAGTAGCTAGCAGTCGCGTGGTAGCGATCGCGGCACCTTAGACGGATCGCGTCAATCCACCGTCGACTCGGAGGTTCTGGCCCGTGATGTACCCGGCATCTTCCGAAAGGAGGAATGCTGCCGTGGCGGCGATCTCGGCGACGGTCCCGTAGCGCCCCATGGGAATTGCGGCGCGGCGCTCTTCCGTCTCGGGCAGGCTGTCGGTGTACCCGGGCAGGAGGTTGTTCATGCGAATTCCTGCCGCGGCGTACTCATCGGCGTACAGTTTCGTGAACGCCGCCAGGGCGGCTCGCAGTGCGGCGGAAACCGGAAACACCGGCGACGGCTCGAAAACGGCGAAGGTGGAGATGTTGACGATGGCGCCGCTCCCCTGGGCGACCATGATCGGAGTGACGAGGCGTGCCATCCGGACCACGTTGAGCATGACGAGATCGAGGCCGCGGTGCCAATCCTCGTCGGAGATCTCCAACAGAGGGCCCTTCGGGGGATGCCCGGTGTGATTCAAGACGGCGTCGATCCGGCCGTAGCGCTCCATCGTGGCCGCTACGAGAGCCTCCAGGTCTTCCACCTCGGTGACCGATCCGGTGAGCCCGAATCCGCCAAGCTCGGTGGCGAGGGCCGCGGACGCGCCGGACGGCGACATCAGCGCCAGCCGGTAGCCGTCGGCGGCGAGCCGACGGGCCACGGCTGCGCCGATCCCCCGTCCCGACGCAGTGACGATCGCCGCTCTGTCGGCCATTGGAATCCCTCCCCGTTGGTGCTTCCTCGGCGCCCGGGCATTTCGGTGCTCGCGCCATTCCAGCAGAGTCGCCGGTCCGGCGATAGCGGATCTAGACGGGGACGACGACGTTCTCCGCTAGGGCGGCCACCGGATAGGGATGGCCGTCGCTGTACTCGAAAAAGAGCTGCCACGGGTCGAGCCCCGGCGCCTCGAGCGAGACCCAGTGCAGATTGCGGAGCTGCGGTGGCCGCAGCGCAGTGAGCGAGGCCGTCCTGTCGACGTAGAACGATGCCCGCCAATCGTCGAGCAAGGCTGCGAGGTGTGCGGTTGCATTGCCGCCCAGCTGGCGTCGCTCGCGATCCCGGCCGAAGCCCTCGGGGTCGATGACCCCACGGGACGACGTCGAGATGGGGGCCCCTCCTTTCAGCTTGCGCCGCAGCTCGCGAATGATGTCCCGCTCCACGAGATCGGCTTCGAAGGTGGCTCTGGCGACGTCTTCGGTGAGGTACTGGGATTCGACCCAGCCCCGGCCGGCCGGTGTCGATACGGGCAACCATTCCACGCCATCCAGGAGTCGGCGGCGGCCGACCACGTCAATCCGGCGGGAGCTGTGTCCAAAGCGATACACCACCTTGGAATCGCGGGTCGCCTTCTCGTGCACGGCCAGGGACTCGCCCCGGGCTACGAGCACGACGGCGTGCTTTCGGCCCGGCACCCCTTCGCGCTGCGACATGATCCACGCCGTCACTCCGACCAGACCCAGCAGAAGCAGTGGCAGCAGCAGGGTCTCGAGATGACTCACCAGGCTGGCGACGAACCCACCACCGCTCTCGGCGCCGCCGGCGACCGCCACCGGCGGGGCTGCCCATTGCGGGCCGGCAACCAGATCATTCTCAGGAGCGCCCGCGGGCACCGTTGGCTGGCTGGTCGGCGTCGCGGCCACGCCCCCGGCGATAGCCGGAGACACGCTCACCGTCACCGCAGCTTCCGCCGCCTCTCCGGCCGGATCGAAGACGCGGTAGGCGAAAGTGTCGTCACCGGAGAATCCGTCGGGCGCCGTGTACTCGAGCATTCCGTCGCTCATCGCGACCGAGCCGTGCACCGGGCTGTTCACAGTTCCGAGGACGAGAACATCGCCATCGACGTCGGTGTCATTGGCCAACACATCGATCGCGACCGGTTCCGTGCCCCGGGTCGATGCAATGTCGTCGTTGGCGACGGGGGCGTCATTCACGCCGTTGACGGTGAACGTCATGACGCCCGTGGCCTCGCCGCTTGGGGTGGCCACGGTATAGATCAGCTCGGCCACGCCGTTCCAGTCCGGGTTCGGCGTGAAGACCACGGCGGAACCGTCGATCCTGGTGGCTCCTACCGGCGTCGCCTGGATCGACAACAACTGGAGCGTGCCCCCGCCCGGATCGGCGTCGTTGAGGAGGGGATAGGCCACGACCACGGTATCTTCGTCGAGCTCGATGCGGTCCGGCTCGGTCACGGGCCCGCTGCTTTGGGCGGCTGCCCCGGCAACGCTCAGCACGGTCAGCGCAAGGGCTCCCAGGAGCGTGCCGAGTGATCTGGCGGCCATGATTCAGCCTGCGGCCCGAGACACCGACGCCATGGCGGCCTCGGCGTCCGCCGGTTCGGGCGCCGTCGCCACGACCGCGTTCGGCAGCCTCATCCCAAACCGGGTCAGGCCGTCCTCGCGCTGATGGAAGGCGGTCCCGCCCATGCCGATGGCGAGCGCCATGACTATCGACAAACCGAGGCCGACACTCTGGGGGCCCTCGCCGGAGTGGGTGAACCGGGTGAATAGCCTGTCTTCGACGGCTCCCGGCACACCGTGGCCGTCGTCGATCACGAGCACGGTGTAACTGTCGGAGTCGGCTTGGCCTTTGATCTCGATGTTGGGACCGCCGTACTTGAGGGCGTTGACCACCAGATTGCGGACCATCTGACGAAGGCGGCGCCGGTCGGCGTTCACGACACCTTCGTCCATCGCCACATAGACGGAGGCACCACGATGGTTGAGCGAGCCGAGCAGGTCGCGGACTTCTTCGCGCACGTGCACCGGTTCGATGGCGTATTCGAGCGCACCGGCTTCGAGCCGGGACGTCGTCAGCAGGTCCTCTACAACGCCCGACATGTCATCCAGTTCGCCGACGAGCAAGGCATGCAGGTCCGCCATCCGCGGTTGGTCCATCAGCGCTTCGTCCGCGGCGAGCATCTGGGCAATTGCCCGGACTCCGGTGAGCGGCTTGCGGAGCTCCTGCGACACGGTCATCAGGAACCGCTCCCGGGATTGCAGCGCGGCCCGCTCGGCTTCGAGGGCCACTTCGAGCTCATGCTGGCGACGGCGGCGGCGGTCGAGGACGAAATAGGTGGCGATCACGGCGGCGGGGATGACGAAGACGGCGAGGAACCCGGCGACGGCAGACGCCAATGAGTCGGAGCGCTCGCCGCGGCTCACCGCTGCTACCTGCTCGCTACGGATGGTGGTCAGCTCGCTCATGAGCTTCTCATAGGCCGCATCGAACTCCGCGGTGGCGATCGGGGCCCGGGCACCGAATCCGTCGATCGCGGCCGC
>JBFISZ010000161.1:0-5920 GCA_041608315.1 Acidimicrobiia bacterium
GGCCTTCTACCTCCGTAGACCACTCTCCGCCACCTGTGTCTCCATGTCGTACTTATGCCAACGGTCGTACTTATGCCAACGGTCGGGCCATCGGGCCACGGGCACGTGCTCGGACGCCGCAAGCGTCACGGGCGCACGCCCCTGCCCATGGGTCGGAGGTGTTCGACTCCGGGCGCCGGGTGGCCGCCACGGTCGGCACCACGTCTAGGACGAGAAGCCTTCCCGGATGACTTCAACGATATCTATTCCGAGCACTCGCAAAGCAGCCCATATCGCAAGAAGAGCGACTACGCCCAGAGCAAGATTGCCAAGGAGCTGGCCGGCGTTCAACCCTCGCTCTTCCCTGCGAATACGGTCGAGTGCATTCTCCAAGAACGCTGCCATTTCTGCCGCCCTGATCTCCATCAATACCTCCATCAATCCGACGCGCTGATCTCCTCGTCCTCATCCACCTCGACGGGGTGCGATCGGAGAAAGTCGAAGATCTCGTCGCGAAAGAACTTGAACGCCCGGCCGCCAGGAAGCCGGTACGCCGGAATGCGACCCTCACGGGCGTATTTGCGGACCATCTGAACGTTCATGCCAAGCAAATCCGCCACTTGCGCCGCATCCAAGATCGGCGGCAGGTCTTCATTCATCGTGTCTCCTTCCGAGAACGCCCCGGCCCCCGGTGTGCAACGGTCGTTGTCGATGAGTTCCAGTACAGTACGATACTCTATCACGGTAGTTAGCGTATTTCGAGCACTTCTTTCATTGGTAGAGCTATCGTTGCGGCGATGTACGGGTTGAGGCCGCTTCGGCTCGGCGAGATCTTCGACGCCGCCATCAAGATCACCAAGGCTCAACCAGGGCGGACATTTGGCCCGGCAGCTCTCTTGTTCTCGAGTCTCGCCGTCCTGCAATGGCTCGACCTGCTGGCGGTCGACATGTCCCGGACCACCACCCCGTCACTCTGGGGCCTCTTCTTTGCGGGCACGGGACGTGAGACGCCGCTGTTCTGGGCCGCCGTGGTGATTGGGCTCTTGGCTCTCAAGCCCTTCGTGTATGACGCCGTCCACGAAACACTGATCGGAACGGCACCGACACCCCCACGCGAGCTTCTCGGCAGGATCCCCACGCTTGCTCTCAGCGGGGCGATCTACATCGCGGCAGTGGCAGCCGGTCTTTTGCTCTTCATCATCCCAGGCCTCATTGCCGCCGCCCTGGGCGCCGTGGCGCAACCGGCGGTCGTGAACGAACGGCAAGATGCACTCGATGCACTCCGTCGCTCAGTCGATCTCGTGAAGACCGACTTCGCCAGGGTGATTGCATTCACAGCCACGCTGTGGTGCTTCCGCGTGATGGCGGGTCTCGCAGTTGCCCTGGCATTGCCGGGCTTTCTCCCCTATTCACTTCAACCCAACTCGACGCGGCTGATGGCAGTCGCGCTCACCGTGATCATCGCCACACTCGTCTGGCCCGTCACTTTGGCGGCGCGTGCCGTGCTCTTCACCGACCTGCGGGTGCGGGCCGAGGCACTCGATGTCGACCTGCTGATCGCCGACGCCACCATGGTCGAGGACACCAGACGGCGATGGGCTCCCTCATGATGCGCACCCTCGCACTCATCGGACTGCTGGTGGCAACACTCGCGCTCGGGCCGGTCGCATTCTCGGTTCAGGTCATCGACGGCACGTCACAGCGCGAGCGGGCCGAGCGAATCCTCGACGAGCCCCGATTCGGAGAGACCCGGCCCACCCTGTGGGACAGATTCTCCAGCTGGTGGGACGACACGTTCCAACCGAGCAGCAACCAAGACACGAGCCCCGGTAACGGCGGCACCGCCGACGGCAGCGGTAGCGGGGGCGCCGGAGCCAACGGAAACCCGGGCTCGCCGACAGACGAAGGTGGAGCACCATCCGCCGGTGCCAACGGCCTCGACGGCGAGCCAAGCTCGCCCAGCGCGGCAGAGAACCCGGCGAGCGGATTGGCGGCATTGGGAACCGCGCTCCAGATGGGGCTCGCCGTCGGCGTGCTCGTCATGATCGGGTTGGCCGTTCGATGGCTCGTCGGCCGGCGAACGGTACGCGCCAAGCCGGCGGAGGCCGGCGCCCAAGAGGAATCACTTGCCCGCGACCCAGCCGAGCTGTTCGCCGAGGCCGACGCTGCCGCTGCCAGGGGGGATTTCGCAACCGCCATCCGTGTGCGGTTCAAAGCCGGCGTCGCCCGCCTCGGCAGGGCCGGGCTCATCAGCGCGGGCGAGGTCACGACCAACGGCGGCATCTCTGAAGAGCTGGGCATCGAGGAGTTCGATCGGCTCGCCGGGACGTTCGAGCGGATCGTCTACGGCGGTCAACCGGCCACGGCCGAGCAAGAAGGCGAAAGCCGCGCCACGTGGTCCACCGTTCTCCGAGGAGCACGCCGATGAGACCGCAGGTCAAGCGGCGCCTCATCGTGGCTGCGGCAGCCCTCGTCGCACTCAATGTGGGACTGGCTCTCGCCGACGAGCTACTCCCGCCAGGCTTCCAAACGGGCCCGGAGGGATCGTCGTTCTCGACTCGGGGATCCGGAACGGCGGCGCTGGCCGAGCTCCTCGAGCAGAACGGGCAGGCCGTGCGACGTATCACCAAGCTCACCACGCCTCTCGATCCGGACGAGACGATCATGCTCATCGACGCCCCCCTCTTCCTCACCGATATCGACCGGCTGCGCCGGTTTGTGGACTCCGGCGGGCGACTGGTTGTCACAACCCGGGCCGGCGAGCTCGGGCAACTCCTCGACGAAGCTCCCCAACCGGCGTTCGACCAAACCGGAACGACGCATAAGATCGCCGCCGGGGTCATCGAGCCGGATACGGGCTTGATCACAGGCCCGGCACGCTGGTTGTGGAATCCCCGGACGGGCGCCCAGGTACTTGCCGGGGAACGCGACGCTCCCTTCGCCTTGCTGATTCCGGTGGGGAGCGGCGAGATCGTGGCCATCGCCGACTCGGAGTTTCTGCTCAACGATGGCCTCCCCCTCAGTGACAACGCGGCCTTCGCGGTGGCCATCACCGACGGGAGGGCCACCGGCTTCATCGAGTACGCCCACGGGTTCACCTCGGCATTCGGGGGCGCCGAGATTCTCACCAGCCAACTCCGGTGGACGCTGGCTCTCCTGGTAGGTGCGGCGGCCGTCGCCATGATGTCGGTTGGAATCCGTTGGCGACCCGCCGAAGACACCCAGCGCCTCCTCGGCCCACCCCGGCACCTGTTCGTCGACTCGGTCGGCGACACTCTTGCCCGCACCGACCCCACCGCTCTCGAGCCTCTGCAATCGTCGGGTCGTTCGCTGCTGGCGGCCCGCCTCGGACGGAGCCCCTCTGATCCCCCGTCGGACCTGCTTGCCGAGGCGCCCCGGATCGGGGTTCGCCCGAATGACGCGGCCGCCCTGTTTCGGGCGGTACGAACCGAGGAAGATGCCATTGCGGTCGGGGTGGCCCATGCCGTTCTGCAGCGGCCGGCCGGCGCGGTCCGAGAAGCTAACGTCACCGGCCTGGAGGAACAGAGTGCAACAACTACGTGAACGCCTCCACCAAGAGGTCGGAAAAGTGGTGGTCGGTCAGGGACTCGTCGTCGACATGATGCTGGTCGCCCTCGCCGTCGGCGGTCACGTGCTGCTCGAGGGGGTGCCCGGGACGGCCAAGACCCTCACCGCCAACGCCGCGGCTCGGGCACTGGGAGTGGGTTTCACGCGAGCGCAATTCACTCCTGACATGTTGCCGTCGGATCTCACGGGGACCGTCACGCTACAGGGCGGATCGCTTTCCTTTCGCCCTGGGCCTGTCTTCACCAACGTCCTCTTGGCCGACGAGATCAACCGCACCCCGCCCAAGACCCAATCTGCGCTTCTCGAGGCCATGGGGGAGGGCCAAGTCTCAGTGGACGGAACGACGCACCCTCTGCCGGAGCCGTTCATGGTCGTGGCCACCCAGAACCCCATCGAATACGAGGGGACGTATCCACTCCCCGAGGCACAGCTCGACCGTTTCCTCATCAAGGTGTTGGTGACCTATCCGACGGCTGACCACGAGTTGGACATGCTTCGGATCGTTCGGACCGGACTCCGGTCGTCCACGCTCGACGACGTCTCCGCCATCACCGACCCGGCCGGCTTGGCTCGGCTCAAGGTTCTCGTCGACGAAACCGTCACCAGCGAAGCTGTTCTCGGATACGTGTCAGCCATTGTCCGCAAGACCCGCGAGCTGCCTGCGGTTGAGCTCGGCGCCAGTCCTCGCGCCGCCGTTCACCTACTGGCGGCGGCCCGGGCCGCAGCACGAATGAGCGGCCGGGAGTTCGTAGTACCGGACGATGTGGTGCGGGTGGCGCCGGCCGTTCTGCGCCATCGCCTCTTGATCCGGCCCGAGGCCGAGCTCGACCGGTATCGAGCCGACGACGCGATCTCAGCCGCCATCGGCTCGGTGCCTGTCCCCCGATGATCCCCACCCTCCGCACGGCTGTGCTGCTGGCGCTGGCCGCGGCAACGGCGCTGGTCGTGCCGGCCCCGTGGCCGCTGGTCTTGTTTCTCTCTGTTTTGGTCGCGGCCGCCGTCGACGGGTGGAGCGTGCGCGAGATGCCCGCAGTGGTGCAGCGGGTTCCCAAGCTTCTTTCGCGGGGCGTGCCTGCTGACCTCGAGCTCGCCCTCGACTCGCTCCCCGGCACCGTCGAGCTCTACCAACCAAGTGTGCCCGATCTCCGACTCGAGACCCAAGAGGCACGTCTCGGGACGCTCAGGACATCGGTCACTGCGCTGCGCAGGGGACACCACATCCTGCCGAGCCCAGCTGTACGGCGCACCGGCCTCCTCGGCCTGGCGTCCACGCGCCACCGCGTCGGCGCCGACAGGTCGGTCGTGGTCTATCCCGACATGCCGGCGGCCTACCGGCTGGTGATGTCGGTGCGTACCGGACGAACATCCGACGACGGGAGCCGCGCGCAGGGTCGCATAGGGTTGGGCACGGAGTTCGAATCGATACGGGACTACCAACCGGACGACGACATTCGCCAGGTGAACTGGCGAGCAACGGCCCGCACGGGCCGTCCGATGAGCAATCAGTTTCGGGTGGATCAGGACCGTGAAGTGATCGTCGTCATCGACGCCGGCCGTCTGATGGCCGCACCGCTGGGCAATGCCACACGTTTGGATGCGGCCGTCGACGCAGCGACGGCGGTTGCGCTCGTCGCCGACGAAGTCGGCGATCGGGCAGGCGTGGTCGCTTTCGACAGAGCCATCCTGAGGAACGTGCGCCCGTCGCGGGGCGGCGGAGACGCCGTCGTGCGAGCGATCTTCGACCTGGAGCCATCGGAGCATGACAGCAACTACGACGCGGCTTTTTCCGAGGTGGGATCATCGAAGCGGGCTTTCGTGTTGGTCCTCACGGACCTCGTCGATCTCGCCGCGGCGCGGTCGCTCATTGCGGGGGTGCCGCTGCTCGTCCGCCGACATGCCGTGGTGGTGGCCAGCATCACCGATACGGGAGTCGACGAGGTGCTGGCGACCATGCCACGCATCGCCGCCGACACATACCGTGCGGCCGTTGCTTTGGAAGTGCGCCAAGAGCGGGAGCTCGTCAAGCAGCGGTTGCGCCACGCGGGCGCCGCGGTCATCGATGCCCACCATCACCATTTCAGCGCTCGCTGCGTCAACGCCTATCTCACCGCGAAGTCGTCGGCTCGACTTTGACCGGCCTGGTGATCTGACGTCGATCGATGACGCTGCTTTCCGGTGGGATGCGACCCCGCCACACAAACATGCCCCAATACGCCGCCGCGGCGATGACCCCGACGATCGTGGCCGGCACCCAGTCCGTTCCGGTCCGGGAGAGAAACCCCTCGAGCAGGCCGGCTACCACCAGCCAGGGGGCCGTGCCCAGTGCCAATTTGAAGGCCGTCGAGCCTTCGAC
>JBFISZ010000162.1:0-5820 GCA_041608315.1 Acidimicrobiia bacterium
CCCGCCCCCGCCCCACCCGCACCAGGTGAGCCGGCCACACAGGCGGATGACGAGCAGGCTGTCGACCGCGCGGCCTGGCGGTCTTGGTGAGCGATATGACCGAGGAAGAGCGGATCCGGACCATGGTGCGGCGGGTGGTCTACCGGGCGGTGGGGCGACCGGTCGGGAAGCCCACCCGGCGCCGGGCTCTCGTCACCGAGCAGGATCTTCGAGACGTGCGCCCCGGGGACACGGTGGTGGTACGCCAGGACTCGCTAGTCACCCCCCTTGCCCGCCAGACGGCCCTCGAGCGGAGGGTGGCCTTGGTCGGGAGCGGAGCCGCGGCGGAGCCGGGGGCTACAACGGCGGCAACCCCCACCACGTCGACACCGCCCGCCGCCCCAGCCCGATCGGCCAGGACCGTGGCCCTGGGAGCGGATCATGGCGGCTTTGAACTCAAGGAGATGATCAAGGCCAAGCTCGAGGCGCTCGGCTACGGGTGTCTCGATTGCGGCACCGACACCTCCGAGTCGGTGGATTATCCAGACTTCGCCCTGGCCGTTGCCCAATTGGTCGCCCAGGGGCGTGCCTGGCGGGGCATCGTGGTAGATGGCGCAGGCATCGGTTCCTGCATGGCGGCCAACAAGGTGCCGGGTGTTCGGGCGGCCATGTGTTATGACGAGGCGACAGCCGTCAACAGCCGGTCGCACAACGATGCCAATGTGCTGACCCTGGGCGCGGGAATGATTCCGCCGGCATTGGGCTGGCGCATCGTGGCTCTCTGGCTCGAGACCGAGGCCGAGAGCGGCCGTCACCAGCGCCGAGTGGGGAAGATCATGGACATCGAACGCCGGTTCGCTCGTCGCGCATGACGATGAAATACGACGACGCCGCGCTCGAACAGCTCATCGAGCAGATCACCCACCAGGTGCTGGTCATGGTGCGGGAGGGCGGCACTGCGGGAGCGGGGACGGCGCCCGTCTTGTCGGCCGCCAACTACGTGGACCGGGTCCAACCGGTGGTGACAGCCGGAGCCGACCGCATTGCCAGTACGCTCGGGGTGGCGCCGACGGACGGCCAGCTGAGCCACATGATCGACCATACCCTCCTCAAGCCGGACGCGACCCACGACCAGATCGCTCAGCTATGCTCCGAGGCGCGCACCTGCGGTTTCGCCTCCGTCTGCGTCAACCCGTCGTACGTCAAACTCTGTTCCGATCTCTTGAAGGACAGCGGGGTGATGGTCTGTACCGTGGTGGGCTTTCCGCTTGGGGCCACGTCCACCGAGGCCAAGGTGTTCGAGGCTCAGAAGGCCGTTCGCGATGGGGCCACCGAGGTCGACATGGTCATCAACGTCGGCGCCCTCAAGTCGCGGGAGTACGAGGTCGTGGAACGAGACATCGCCTCGGTGGCCCGGACCTGTCACGCCGGCGGGGCGATCCTCAAGGTCATCATCGAGGCCGCGCTGTTGGCGGACGAAGAGAAGGTGGCTGCGTGTCAGCTGGCGATGGTGGCCGGCGCCGACTTCGTGAAGACCTCGACCGGGTTCGGACCGGGGGGAGCCACGGCTGAGGACGTGTCCCTCATGCGTCGGGTGGTGGGCCCCAACGTCGGCGTCAAGGCGGCCGGGGGCATTCGCACACTGGCCGACGCGCAGAAGATGATCGCCGCGGGCGCGAGCCGTATAGGAGCCAGCGCCAGCGTCAAAATCATTCAAGAGGCTGAGTGAGGTTCGCCCATGACTGTTGATCTCCGCACGTACGTGTTCCTCGACAACTTGCAGCCGCAGCACGCGGCCTATCTCGGCACGGTTGCGCGGGGCTTCTTACCGCTTCCCGGTGACACCTCCCTCTGGGTGGAGATCTCCCCCGGGATCGAGATCAACCGCATCACCGATATCGCCCTCAAGGCCACGCGGGTCCGCCCGGGCATGCAGGTCGTCGAGCGCCTGTTCGGGCTGCTCGAAGTCCATCATGAGGTGCAAGCCGAGGTGCGCGCCGCCGGCGCCGCGATCCTTGACGCCCTGGAGGTCCGAGAAAGCGATCGGATCAAGCCGCGGGTGGTTTCGAGTCAGATCATTCGACACATCGATGCCCACCAGGTGCAGCTGGTCAATCGCATGCGGTACGGGCACATGTTGCTGGCCGGGCAAACGCTGTATGTGCTCGAGGTGGAGCCGGCAGGCTATGCGGCGTTGGCTGCGAACGAAGCGGAGAAGGCGGCCAACATCAACATCCTCGACGTGCGGGCGTTCGGCAGTTTTGGGCGGGTGTATCTGGGCGGTGAAGAACGAGACATCATGGCGGGGTACGGAGCCGCTGTCGGCGCCATTGAGGCCGTCGGAGGGCGTGAAGTGGAAACCAAGCGCCGGACGTAGCGGCGTCTGCGCGGGACAACCAACCGAAGTGGGGAGGACGTAATGGCTGAAGAGTATGGGGCGATCGATGCGCTGGGCATGATCGAGACGCGGAGCTATCCGGCGATGGTCGAGGCTGCCGACGCCATGGTGAAGGCGGCCAAGGTGGAGCTGGTAGCCTACGAGAAGACCGGTGGCGGGCATGTCACGGCCATTGTGAGGGGCGATGTGGCCGCGGTGAAGGCGGCCGTCGAGGCCGGCGCGCGCGGCGCCGAGAAGATCGGCGAACTCGTCGCGATCCATGTCATTCCGCGCCCGCATGCCAACTTGGACCGCACCCTGCCGCTGGGTCGGCAAGAGGACCTAGCCAAGGCCACCAAGAAGTAGGTGACTGAACGGAGCTGTCGATGCTGTTAGGAAGAGTGGTCGGGACGCTCGTCGCGACGCAGAAGGAGCCGTCGCTCGAAGGGCTGAAATTCCTAGTCCTGAAACAGCTGGACATGAACGGCAAGGAGACCGGGGGCTATCGCGTCGCCGCCGACGCGGTCGGAGCCGGCCTCGGTGAAGTGGTGCTCTATGCCACCGGCAGTTCAGCCCGCCAGACCAAAGTGACGGACAAGCGACCCTGCGACGGTGTCATCATGGCCATCGTCGACACGGTAGAGGTCGATGGCGCCGTGACATACGACAAGGCGAAGGATCGCTGACCATGGATGATAGCCAGATTCAGGCGGTGATCGACCAGGTGATGGCGGAATTGGGCCAGGCCGACCGGGGGGAGGCACGTCACGGGCCGCGTCCCGCTCCGCCGATCGCCAGCCACCCGCCGTCGCCGGCACGACACCCGCGCCACGGGAACAATCTCTTCCCTGACGTCCAGAGCGCGGTCGAGGCGGCCCGGCGCGCATTCGCGGAGCTGCAGGACCTCCCCCTCTCCGTGCGGGGTCAGATGATCGCCCACATCCGCCGCACCATGCGAGAGAACGCCCAGCCGCTCGCCTACGAGGCATGGGAGGAGACCGGCCTCGGGCGCTACGAGGACAAGATCGAGAAGATCCTCCTGAACGCGAACAAGGCCCCGGGGACGGAGATGCTCGAGACCGGTGCGTGGAGTGGCGACGGGGGCCTCACGGTGGTCGAGTATGCCCCGTACGGTCTCATCGGGTCGCTCATCCCCAGCACCAATCCGGTTTCCACGGTGGTCTCAAACGCCATTGGGATGGTCGCCGCCGGCAACGCCGTGCTGTTCAACGCTCACCCCTCGGCGGCGTCCTGTTCCAACCGCGCGGTGCAACTCGTGAATGACGCCATCGTCGAGGCCGGCGGGCCGGCCAATCTGGTGTGCGCCATCGAGAAGCCCAACATCGAGTCCGCCCAGCTGGTCATGAAGCACAAGGGCGTCAGGCTCTTGACCGTCACCGGCGGTGCGGGCGTGGTGAAGGCCGCCATGGAAAGCGGCAAGCGAGCCATTTGCGCCGGTCCAGGCAACCCGCCGGTGGTGGTCGATGAGACCGCCGACCTCGAGCAGGCCGGCCGCGATATCGTCCGGGGCGCCTCGTTCGACAACAACATCATCTGCACCGACGAGAAGGAGGTCTTCGCCGTCGCCTCCATCGCCGATGAGCTCAAGCGGGTGATGTGTGCCCACGGCGCCATGGAGATCGACCGGCGGCAACTGGAACAGCTGCGGGGCGTGATCTTTACCGACCAGCCGGCGCGCGGCCGCTACGGCACGATGAACCGCACGTTCATCGGCAAGAACGCCAACGTCCTCTTGGGTGAGATCGGCATCGAGGCCGGAGACGAGGTGCGGCTGATCGTGGTGGAGGTCGACCAGGATGATCCGCTCATCTTCTCCGAGCAGATGATGCCGATCATGCCCATCACCCGCGTTCGCCACGCCGCCGAGGGGATCGATCTCGCCAAGGCGGCCGAGCATGGGTTCCGACACACGGCGGTGATGCACTCCAAGAACCTCGACAACCTGAGCCGCATGGCCCGAGAGATGGACTGCAGCATCTTCGTCAAGAATGGAGCCTCGTTTGACGGCCTCGGCTACGGGGGCGAGGGCTTCTGCTCTTTCACGATCGCGAGCCCTACCGGCGAGGGGCTCACCAACCCCGTGAGCTTCAGCCGTATTCGGCGCTGCGTCCTGAAAGACTCCTTCCGCATTGTCTGAACGAGAGCACGGTGACCGCACGGTCCTCATGATCGATCCCGCCCTCGCGCTGATCGACTTCAATAGCGTTGCCGCCGGCATCGAAGCCGCCGATGCCATGGCGAAACGGGCCGACATCGATGTCATCAAGGCTGGCACGGTGCAACCGGGGCGGTACCTCGTCCTGATCGGCGGCACCGTGGCGGATGTAGGCGAGTCGCTCGCCGCGGGCCGCGAGGTCGGCGGCGACACCGTCCTCGACCACATCTACCTCCCTCAGGTCCATCCGGACGTCGTGCATGCGCTCGGCGGAGGCCGCGCCCCGGACGTCACCGACGCGCTCGGCGTGATCGAAACGGCCACCGTGGCCGCCGCGATTCACGCCGCCGACGCCGGACTCAAGGGCGCCGAGGTGCGGTTGGTCGAGGTGCGGTTGGCGGACGGGCTCGGGGGAAAGGGGGTGGTCTTGTACTCGGGGCTGGTGGCCGACGTCGAGGCCGCCGTGGACCTCGGCGTGCGCGTGCTCGCCCGGCCTGAATTCCTGGTGCGCCGGGTGGTCATCCCCCAACTCCATCATTCGATGTGGGAGAACGTGTCCGATGCGACCCGGTTCGCGTCGCGGGTCATGGAGCGGCGATGAAATTCGCCCGAGTGATCGGGACCGTCGTGGCGACACATAAGTACGACGGGCTGGAGCGCGTCAAGCTGCTCGTGGTTCAGCCGCTCGACCGGAACCGGCAGCCAGAGGGACATCCGGCCGTGGCCGCCGACGCCACGGCCCAGGCCGGAGCGGGCCACCTGGTGTTCGTGGTCGGGAGCCGCGAAGCCGCGCAGGCCTTACCGCAGACCTACGTGCCGGTGGACCTGGCCATCACCGGGATCGTGGACCAAGTCCACATCGAGGACGCCTGATGTATATCGGCCGGGTGGCGGGCTCCGTCGTGGCCACCATCAAGATCTCACACCTCGATGGGCGCCGCCTGTTGGTGGTGGACCAATTGGACGGAAGCGGCCGTCCGACCGGTGACTACGACATCGCGGTCGACGTCGCCCGGGCCGGCCCCGGCGATACGGTCCTCGTGCTGGACGAGGGCAACGGAGCTCGCCAGATTCTCGGGCTCAATCCCGGGGCCATCAGGGCCGTTATTGTCGGCGTCGTCGACCACGTGGCGCTCAACGAGTAGCCGCGGCCCTACTGCAAGACGCCCTTGAGCGGCTTCCACAGCTGGCGGGCTAGGCTCTCGGCGATCGGCGGATCCAGGTTAGCCAGCACGATGAGCGCCGTCTCGCCATCGCTCTCCAACACGGCACTCACGCCGGGCCCGCG
>JBFISZ010000163.1:0-5765 GCA_041608315.1 Acidimicrobiia bacterium
CTGATCCAGCGGACCGTGCCGGACCTCGTCGGTCTATCGCAACCGGAGGCCGAGGGTCTCCTGGCGAGCCGCGGGTTGACACTCACAGTGACGGGGGACACGCCGGTGGCCGCCGGAAGCGGTCTGGTCGGCAAAATCGCCACCCAGGAAGAGGCGGCCAACTCTCGGGTGGGCGACGGCTCGACGATCCGGGTGACGCTCGGCGTGCTCGAAGAGCCGCCGACCACTACGACCACGACGACGACCACCACGCCCACGACACTCCCTCCGCCGAGCGGCTGAAGAGCTCCGAGCAGGTCAGGATCGATCGAGTTCGAGGAAGTTCTTCAGCAGAGCCATACCCTCGGTGGTCAGGATGCTCTCCGGGTGGAATTGCACGCCGTGAACCGGGAGACCGGAGTGGCGCAATCCCTGGACCACTCCGTCTTCGCTGTGGGCGACGGCTTCGAGCACGTCAGGCAAGTCCACCGTCGCCAGAGAGTGATAGCGAGTAGCCGTGAAGGGGTTCGGCAGCCCGGCGAAGACCCCGGCACCGTCGTGCGTGATCTCTGAAGTCTTGCCGTGACGCGGCTCCGGAGCCCGGCCGACGGAGCCGCCGTAGGCGACCGCGATCGCTTGGTGGCCCAGGCACACGCCGAGAGTCGGAATCTCCGTGCCGAGGGTGCGGACGTACTCGATCGAGAACCCGGCGTCTTCCGGGCGGCCCGGTCCCGGCGAGATCACCAGCCGGGCGAAGCCCATTCCTGCGGCCTCGTCCGGGGAGAGGACATCGTTGCGCACGACCGTCGGATCGGCCCCGAGGGTGCCCAGATACTGCACGAGGTTGTAAGTGAACGAGTCGTAGTTGTCGACGACGAGCACCTTCATCCGACTGTTCCGCCTGTGTCGAGAAAGCTGCTCCCGACCCATTCATAGAAGAAATGCAGGGCAACGAGAGCAACGCTGACAATCACGATAGATGTGATGACCTTCACCGGCGTCGACCCGGGCAACGCCCGGTAGATCCGTCTCATATGCGACCCAGAATAACTTCGGCGTTGGGGCCCTCGATGAGCTCTGCGACCACTACGAGGCGCTCCCGTGCCGAGAACTTCGGGTTACAGGTGGTGAGGGTCAGCCAAGCGCCGGAGCGGGGTTGGGTTACCCAGACTGCCGTGGGCGCGACCACATGGGTTTCCCGGACCGCGTAGACGTGGAGTCCCGCGGCGGTCTCCACCTCTATCCGATCACCGGCTTTCAACTGGTCGAGATCGTGGAACGGCTGGCCGTATGTGGTGCGATGGCCGGATATGACGCTGTTGCCCGGCTGGCCCGGTAGCGGGGTCCACGGCATGTGACCGGCCCCGTTCTTCAGGTCGCCGAGCGACACGCCCTCAACGACGGCCCAGCCGTCTTTCAAGCTGTCGAGGGACGGAACGCGGATCTCGGCGAAAGCAGACCCGTCTTCTGGAAGGGGTTCTGCAACGATTGTGCCGAGGTTGCCCAACGCTCCCGACACGATCGACGGCTCGTCCGGCTCCGGGGCCTCGCCGGGAGCAAACACGGGTACATACGGGATCTCCGTGATCTCCGCTGACTCAAAGTGGTCTTCGAGCTCGGCCACCAACTCGGCCTGGTTCTGTTTGGCGAAGAACGTCGTTATCCAGAGCTGATGAGCCACGAAGCCCAGCGTGAGAATCCCCAGCCATACAAGGGTCCACCCCATTCCACGGATGAGTCGATAGCCGCGGCTGGGCGGCGGGAGCTGGGGCGCCTCCTCAGATCGAGAGGTTTCCGTGTCGGCTAGCTGGGTCATTGATGGCCTATCGATTCGTACGCCACTGCGGCGCCGGGCAGCAACAAGGTACAACGTCGGGTTGTATCGGCGCACGGTACCCCCACCCCAAGCAGTGCCCGGCGCCCCGATTGATCGCCGAATCTCGGATTCTGGTCGAAGCCGACTACATTTACGCCCCATGCCAGTATCAAAGGGCCGCAAGAAGGCCAAGCGCCGGCCCCCACCACCGCCCAAGCCGGATCCAATCAAGGCGAAGGGCCCGTCACCGACCTGGTACATCGCGTTGATGTTCGGCCTCATGGGCCTCGGCACCCTGGTGATCCTCCTCAACTACATGGATCTGATGCCGGGGGGCACCAACAACACGTGGCTGCTGACCGGTCTCGCCGGGATCGCCGGCGGCTTCGCCATGACGCTCAACTTCCGCTGACGGCAGGTTTGGCGGCGCGAGTTACACGGATGTAGTTATCCCCACCTGTGGACATGGGTGGGGAGAACTACACGGGTGTCATTCAACCGGGCAAAACCCAGGGGCGACCGGGAGTCCCGGGTAACGTCCTCGCGGACGACTACCGACGTGAGGAGCGGGAAATGTTCTGGATTGTCTATCTGGCGGTCATCGTGGCCGTGTTCGCCGGCTTCTGGAAGGCCTTCGAGAAGGCGGGCGCACCGGGGTGGGCCGCCATCGTTCCCATCTTCAACATCTACGTGTTGACCAAGATGGCCGACAAGCCGGGCTGGTGGGTGGTACTGGCTTTCATTCCACTGGTGAACCTGGTCGTCATCATCCTCATCTGTGTGGCAATCGCTCCGAAGTTCGGCAAGAGCGAAGGCTTCGGTGTCGGAATGGCACTGCTCAGTTTCATCTTCTGGCCGATCGTGGGATTCGGCGACGCCCGATGGAACGCCGCACCGGTCACGATCTAGCAAACAGTGGCCCCGGAGCCTCTAGTCGAACACGACCATGGGCTCGCGGCAGTGTCGCGGGGCGGCCACTTCGTCGCCAGCCTGGGCGTGCGTCACGGTGAGCCGCAAACCGCAGACGGTGCACTTGTAGTCGACCGCGATTTCTGCGACGTCCTCCGGGTCGGGCTCTATGGGGCCCGGCGTGGCCAGGAGCCTGATCGCCCATAGCGCGACCGCAAAGATGCCGAGCCCAATCGCCGCGGCGATCACATAGGTCAAGCCGGCGCTAACCCAGCCGCTCGATGATGGTGGCGTTGGCCATTCCGCCGCCCTCGCACATCGTCTGCAGACCGAAACGGCCTCCGCTGCGCTCGAGCTCGTTGACCAGCGTCGTCATCAGCTTGGCACCCGAGGCGCCCAGTGGGTGGCCCAGAGCCATCGCTCCCCCGTTGACGTTCACCTTCTCGTGGTCGGCACCGGTCTCGCGGAGCCAGGCGCCGATGACTGTGGCAAACGCCTCGTTGACCTCGAACAAATCGATATCGTCGATCTCCATACCGGCTTTGGCCAGCGCGCGGTGGGTTGCCGGAATCGGCGCGGTGAGCATGAGCACCGGGTCGGCGGCGGCCAGGGCGAAGGTGTGAAAACGGGCCCGCGGTGTGTAACCGAGCTCTTGGGCCTTCTCGGCGCTCATGATCAAGATGGCGGCGGCACCGTCCGTGATCTGGGAGCTGTTGCCGGCCGTGACGATGCCGTCCTCCTTGAACACGGCGGGAAGCTCGGCAAGGGCCGCGGCGCTCGTGGTCGGCCGGATACCTTCGTCGCGGGTCATCATCTCGGAGGTGCCGTCTTCCGACTTGACGGCTATGGGCAGGATCTCTCTCTCGAAGCGGCCCTCACTGGTCGCCCGATCGGCGCGCATGTGCGACTTGACGGCGTAGCCGTCGACCTCCTCGCGCGTGATGTCCCACTTCTCGGCGATCATCTCGGCGGAGATGCCCTGGGGTACGAGGCCGTCGTGGTAGCGGCTCACCATGCGGGGACCAAACGGCTTGCCGGGGCCCTGCTGCATGGTGATGCCCATCGGGACCCGACTCATCGACTCCACGCCGGCGGCAACGACGACGTCATAGGCTCCGGCCATGACGCCCTGCGCGGCGAAGTGGGCGGCCTGCTGGCTCGACCCGCATTGCCGGTCGATGGTCGTGCCGGGCACGATCTCGGGCCAACCGGCGGCGAGAACGGCGTTGCGGCTGACGTTGAAAGCCTGCTCGCCGGTCTGCATGACGCAACCCATGATCACGTCATCGACCAGCTCGGTGTCGAGACTGTTGCGCTCGGCAAGACCATTCAGTACCTCGGAGGCGAGATCGACGGGGTGCCAGTCGCTGAGCTTGCCACCCCGCTTTCCTCCGGGAGTTCGAACCGCATCAACGATTACTGCATCACGCATAGAGCCAGCTCCTTGAGATCCGTGCTCTGATTGTACGGGGCGCGACTGCGCGGCGAGCCGTTCGGGGCCGGAACCGCGGCGCGTAGCCGCCCCATCTCGAGAAGGCCCCGGAGTTGCGAAGCAACTCCCGAGGAATCCGAAGATTCCCGCTCAGATCTGTGGAGACGATGGGATTTGAACCTATCAAGCTGGAACCACGAGCCGGGCAAACGTCGCCCCGCGGCGGCCCGGTCCATGTGGCGCGCAATGTAGCCGCGCGCTACCAACGCTCAGATCTGTGGAGACGATGGGATTTGAACCCACGACCCCCTGGTTGCAAACCAGGTGCTCTGCCGGACTGAGCTACGTCCCCGCGGCGGCCCGTAGTGTACCGGCGTCCGAACTGAGCCCTTGCCTACAGAGAGGTGGCCTTGCGCTCTTCTTCGGCCTCGGCATAGAAGTCGCCTTCTCGGTCGTTAGTCCCCTCGGGCCACCGGGGGTAGAGGGCGGCAAAGGCGGCGAACATCTCGTCGAAGGGGAGGTCGGCATACCAGCCCCGGTCATTGACGTACTCCATGTGCTTGCGGCCGGCACGGTCGTACGGCTGGAAGATGGAGTCGTTGCGGCCGTCGAAGTCGAGCGGCAGCACGCCGAACTTCTCGCACAACGCGATGTTGAACGCCGGCGTCGCTTTCACCCACTTGCCTTCGAGGAAGAGCTCGGTGAAACCGTGGTAGATGAACAGGTCGGTACCGAGCAGTTCCAGCAGACGCTTGGTGGCGAGGTGGTTGCGCACGTCGGCGAAGCCGAGTCGGCTGGGAATGCCGCTTGCCCTGGCGGCGGCTGCGAGCAGCACCGCCTTCTGGACGCAGAAGCCTTCCTTGACGTGGAGTGTGTAGCTCGCCGTCATGACCTCGTGCTTTGCCTCGATCCCGTACGGCGAATAGCGGACGTCGTCGCGGATCGGATAGAACAACGCCAGGGCCCGATCGATGTCGCCGTCGACGCCGCGGACGAGATCCCCTGCGTAGTCCCGCACGTCGGGCTGGTCGGAGTCGATGAATCGCGTCGGCGAGAGGAACTGCTCGAACTCCGCCGGGTTGTGTTGCCCAGTCATGCGGCAATGGTAATGGTTGCGCCGCTCGCTTACCCCGGCATCACATTCTGTCCGGAGTTGGCATGGCTGACGCCATGAGACCACGCTTGCCGTTTTCCCGGGCCGCCGACACACTGGGGGTAGACGGACGCCGGCGTGGTGCCGCGCCGGAGCCCGCGCGACTCCGACCGGAGGAGGTTTCGGATGTTGACTTTTCTGGCGTGGTTGATTCTGTTGGTGGTGGCCTGGCCGCTGGCCCTGCTGGCCCTGATCCTGTACCCGATCGTGTGGCTGCTGAGCTTGCCGCTGCGCCTGGTCGGCATATCCGTCAAGGGTGTGCTCGGGCTCATCGGAGCGATCATCAACCTCCCGGCGCGTGTGCTTCGGGGTCCCAAGGGTCTCAAGTCGAGTTGACCAGCCGCATCGACCTGGATGATCGCGGGCGGTTTCGACTCCAGACGCTTGCTTGGGCATTGCACCCCGACCCCCGCCACGTGCGGTGGGTCGAGACAATGGCAGATGGCATCCAGCACAGCACCACAGGATCCTGACAC
>JBFISZ010000164.1:0-5705 GCA_041608315.1 Acidimicrobiia bacterium
CGGCCATCGTCATCTCGAAGCCGCCGCCCACTGCCATGCCGTTGACCGCGAGGATCACCGGCTTGGAGAGGCCCGGGAGCTCCCCGAAGCCGCCGAACCCACCGGCGCCGTAATCGGACTCGAACTCCTCTCCCTCGGCGGCGGCGTTGAGGTCCCAGCCGGCGCTGAAGAACCTCTCTCCGGCGCCGGTGAGGATGGCGACACGCAACTCGGCGTCATCGCGGAAGCTCTCGAAGGCCGCGCTGAGGAGGCGGCTCGTCGGCGCGTCGATGGCATTGGCCTTCGGTCGGTCCAGAGTTATCTCGAAGATGGCGCCGTTGCGTTCTGCGCGAACTGGGTCAGTCATGGGAAGCCTCCTCGGTTGCGAGGGTGATGAGCGCATCGACGGCGACGGCGCTTTGCGGCGTCGCCATGAGCGGGTTGATCTCGATTTCGACTATCTGGGGCCGGTCTGCGGGCAGCTTCGCCAGCCGGGCGACTACGTCGACGATGGCGCCGATGTCGGCCGCCGGCCGGCCGCGATGGCCCGCCACCATCGGCCCGATCCGCAGTCGTTCGATCATTGCCGCGACATCGACCGCGGACAGCGGGAGGATCGCGGTCACGGTGTCCCCCAGTAGCTCGACGAGGGCGCCGCCGCTGCCGAGCACCAGCACGTTCCCGATGGGTGGCTCACGGCGCACCGTGACGAGCAGTTCGGCAACGGCGTCCGTGATCTGCTCCTCGATGAGGACCTCGTCGCTGAGGACGGCCAGCCGGTCGACGGCCTCCTGCAATGCCACCGAGTCGGCGATGCCGACGATCACGCCGCCGACGTCGGTCTTGTGGGCCACACCCGACGCCTTGGCGACGATGGGGAAGCGGAGGTCGACGGCGGACAGGGCGTCGATGCGGCCGCGGTGGCCCCGGGGCACGGCGATCCCGGCCTCGGCGAGCATCGTCTTGGCCGTCCCCTCGGAGAGAACCCGGCTCACCCGCATCCCGGGTAGCGGGGTGGTGTGGATCTCGGGCGGAGGTCGTTCGAGGTGTTGTCCGGCGCGGGCAGCACCGGCGACGGCGGCAAGGGCTTCGTCGACGGAGTAGGCGGCGGCGATCCCGGCCTCGTGGAGGCGATCGCGAACGGCGGCCGGCATGTTCTCGGCCAGGCTGGCAGCGACGACGGTGGGGGTGCCGGTGGTCTTCTGGGCGGCGATGATCGCCTCCAGGGTGGGGAACCAGGAGCGGTCGTCGCCCGACGTCGGCCAGTCGAGCACCAGGAGGCCGGCGTCGGCGGTGTCGGCGAGCGCCGCGGTGAAACAGGCGGTGAGCTTGGAGCCGTCGTCCCAGATGAACGTGTGGTAGTCGAGCGGGTTGGTGACGGCCACCTTTCCGTCGAGGGCCGCGTCGATGTCTCTTGCTTCCTCGGGGGCGAAGGGCTCGAACACGACGTCGTGGTGGGCCGCCCGGTCGGCCAGCAGTGAGGCTTCGCCGCCGGAGCAGCTGAGCGAAACGAGCCGGTTGCCGGGCAGCGGCCCTACCGTGACCAGGAAGCTCAACGTCGCCGCCAGCTGGTTGACCGAGTCGACGGTGATGATGCTGTAGCGGTCGAACAGCGCCTGGTACACGTCGGCCGGTTTGGCGATGGCGGCGGTGTGGGAGGCGGCAATGGCGGCCGAGGCCTCCGAAACGCCGGTCTTCAGCATCACAATCGGGGTCTGGTTGGTATGGGCCTTCAGGGCGGCATCGGCGAAAGCGATCGAGTCGATGATGGCCTCGGCATGCACCCCGATGGCAGCCACCGTCGGGTCGGCGGCCAAAGCCGCAATGCAGTCCTCGATGCGGACCCCCGCCTGGTTGCCGAGCGAGATGACGTGGGTGAAGTCGAGGCCTCGGGTATTCATGGTGAGGTTGAGGGCGATGTTGCCGGATTGCGTGACCAGTGCCGCCCCCCGTCGCCCCTCGAGGCGGCGGCACCCTTGGACGTCGGGCCACAGCGCCGCCCCGCTGGTGGTGTTGATGGTGCCGTAGCAGTTGGGCCCGATCACGGGCATGTCGTGGTCGACGAGCTGCTGCTGGAGGGCTTGCCCTTCGGGCCCGGCCTCGGCGAACCCCGAGGCGTAACACACGGCCCCGCCGGCACCGAGTTTGGCGAGCTCGGTGACCACCTCGACGGTCTCATAGCGGTTGACGGCGACAAACGCGGCATCGGGCGGTCCGGGGAGGTCGGCCACGGAGCGAACGGCAGGGCGGCCGGTGACGGTCTCCCGGGTGGGGTGGACCGGCCAGATCTCACCCTCGTAGCCGAGGGCGTCGCACTGGGCGATGGCCAGCTCGGCGTGGCGGCCACCGACGAAGGCGATGGTGCGAGGGTTCAGGAGGCGGTCGAGGTCCACAGTGATTGGGGACGTTAGTGGGGGAGGGGTGATGTGGGGTGGCCATGTACTCTTTCGCTCGCGACATCTTCTCCGGGATAGAGAAGATCCCCTGATCGCGCTTGTGGAGGAGATATGGCCAACAACCCAGCAAATCCCGGCGCGGTTCACGCTCCAGCCGGCGCCTACAGCCACTCGGTGGATGTGCCGGGGGGATCGCGGGTGGTCTATCTGGCCGGGCAGATCGGCCTGGACCCGGATGGCAATGCGCCTGTCGAATTCGTAGGTCAGGCCGACCAGGCCTATCGCAACGTGATAGCGATCCTCGAACACCACGGACTCGCCATGAGCGACGTGGTGAAGATGACCCACTACTTGACCGATTCTGCTGACGTTCCGGCCTACAGCGAGGTGCGAGCCCGCTGGCTGGGTGATGCGCGGCCGGCGTCGACGCTGCTGATCGTGTCAGGACTCGCCCGACCGGACCTCAAGGTTGAAATCGAAGTGGTGGCGGCCTCCGACGCCTAGCGCGGAAGCGCCCAGGCGACGCTGACCCTGCGCGTCCGCGACAGGGGGCGCAGAACCCGCCTCGCCACCGCAGCGCACTCCCGTGCCATCCGCATTTGCGAGGGTGGCTGCGTGTTCCCCAGGTGCAACCGGGCCCGCCCACCGGACCGGTGACCAGCGCCGCCCAGACCCCTCTGAGCAACTTGGCCTCGCTCGGCAACCGTTGTCCCGTGGCTCTTTGACTCGTTCTTGACATCACTTCGGGAGGGCCTTGAGGGCGTGAGCAGACGGTGGGGCCATGAAGGCTCTAACCATTGCAATCGCTCTCGTTTCCTTCGGCACTGCAGCGATATCCAGGCCAGCAGCAGCGCCAGGCAACCGAATAGCGCCGACCTCCTGGAAGACTCGCTCAGCCATCGGTAGGGGATCGGCCGGTCGAGCATGAACCCGATCCGGGACGGTTTGCCCGTTCTTCCGGCTCTGTCCTCCGAGGAACGGTTCCCTGCGCCGGGGGATGTCGTGTCAGCCGGCTGTGACACGAGTCGCTGATTAACCGGCGGCGGAGTCTCAGAAGGGGAGGCAGCAGGAACCGCAGGCGTCCCCTTCAGGATCCCCCGAACAGCTCGTCGGCGTCGAAGCTCTCCGGTATCTCGTCAATGAACGTGAACGTCCCGTCGTCGGCGATCTCGGCCGCATGCCGCTGCAGGGTGGCGAGGGCGGCGACCATGAGGGATCCGCCGATGCTGACGCGCTTCACCCCGATGCCGGCCAGCTCGGCGACCGTCCAGTGGCGCCGCGCCAGGGCGTTGACCGGGCGGTCGACTGATTCGACGATCCGGCGCATCATCGCGATGTCGGCTACGCCCGGTGCGTAGAGGACGTCGGCTCCCGCTTCCTGGAAAGCCTGGAGGCGCCTGATGGTGTCATCCATGTCCGGACGGCCGTGCAAGAAGTTCTCCGCCCGTGCCGTCAGGACGAAGTCGCCGGGAATGGACCGGGCCGCCTCGACCGCCGCGGCGATGCGCTCAGTGGCGTGGCCCATCTCATAGATCGGGCTGCCCGGGTCGCCGGTGGCGTCTTCGATCGAGCATCCGGCCAACCCGGCTGCCGCCGCCAGGCGGATGGTATCGGCGACCGTCGCCGCATCGTCACCGTAGCCGCGCTCGAGGTCTCCGTTGATCGGAAGCGAGGTCGCGGCGCAAAGCCGGGAAGCATGGTCGAGCGCCTCCCCCCGCGACACCGCTCTGACACCATCGGGCTTTCCGAGCGTATAAGCGTGGCCGGAGCTGGTGGTGGCCAGGGCGGGAAAGCCGAGCGACTCGAGCACGCGCAGCGATCCCACGTCCCAAGGGTTGGGCATTACGAAAGTCCCCGGGGCCTCGTGGAGCCGGCGGAAGACTTCTCCAACACTCATCATCAACCTCCCAGTGGTCGCAGCATGGCTCGGGAGATTATGTGACGCTGGATCTCCGAGGTGCCGTCCCAGATGCGGTCTACCCGGGTATCCCGCCAGAAGCGCTCCAGGGGCAGGTCGTCCATGAGGCCCATGCCGCCGTAGATCTGAATCGCCTCGTCGGTGACGAACTGGCACATCTCGGTGGCGAACACTTTGGCCATCGCGGCGTCGGAATCGGTCATCGTGCCCTGGGCGTCCTTCCATGCCGCCCGGAACGTCAGCAGCTCGGCGGCCTCGTACTGCGTCTGCATGTCGGCCAGCTTGAATGAGACGCCCTGGAACTTGCCGATCTTCTGGCCGAACTGCTCCCGGCTGGCAGCCCAATGTGTGGCGAGCTCGATGGCGCGGCGCGCCCGGCCGAGACAGATGGCGGCGACCTGGAGCCGGGTGTTGCCGAGCCACTCGTTGGCGACGTCGAAACCGCGGTGTTCTTCGCCGAGGACGTTGCCGGCGGGCACCCGGCAGTCGTCGAAGTTGAGGATGAAGTTGTGGTAGCCCTTGTTGGACACGGCGTTGTACCCCGGCAGCATCTCGAAGCCGGGTGTTCCCATGTCGACCAAAAACGCAGTGATTCGCTTGCGGGGGCCCCGGGCCGTCTCCTCCTCACCGGTGGCGGCGAACAGGATCACGTAGTCGGCCATGTCGGCGTGACTGATGAAGTGCTTGGTGCCGTTGATGACGTACTCGTCGCCATCACGCACCGCCGTGCACTTCATGCCGCGAACGTCAGATCCGGCGTCAGGCTCCGACATAGCCAGGCAGTCGTAGCGATCTCCGGTGATCGTCGGGATCAGGTAGCGCTCGATCTGATCGCCGGCACATGCCATGAGGATGTTCGAGGGCCGGGCAATGATGTAGTTGAGGGCGTAGCTGGCGGCTCCCAGCTCTCGTTCCACCAATGCCATGGTGAAGCTGTCGAGCCCCCCACCGCCGTACTGCTCCGGCATGTTGGGCGCATACATCCCGGCGGCGATGGCTTTGGCTTTGATCGACTCGACGAGCTCGGGCGGCACGTGGTCGTTCCGGTCGACCTCGGCCTCGTGTGGCAGCAGCTCCTTCTCGACGAACTCCCGCGTCGTCTGCACGATCAACTGCTGTTCCGGTGTCAGATCAAAGTTCATGTGTCCCCCCGGAGGGGGAAAGGTCCCTCGAGGCGCCCCGTCGCGCATGTGTCCCCCCGGAGGGGGGAAGGGACCCGCCGAAGGCGGGTAGGGGGGCGCGTCGTCTGGCGTGGGCCCCGGTCTAGGGGTGGTTCGAGAGCGAGGGGCGATAGAGCCTTGGTACCGGGAGCCAGTTCGACTGGACGCCCCCCTCCCCGCCCTGGCGGGCGGTACTCCCCCCTCCGGGGGGAGACACAGGGTGCGGTCGCGTGAGCGCCGTGTTGTTCGACC
>JBFISZ010000165.1:0-5645 GCA_041608315.1 Acidimicrobiia bacterium
CGGCGGCGGCGGCGAAGGTGGCGGTGCGGCGGCGCCCCCGAGGGCTGCCGCTTCGGCGTCCGTCATCCCGCGCGGATAGATGCGATAGTCGTCGAGCACCATCGCCAGGCCGGAGGACCATGGCGAGTCTCCGATGTAGATGTCGCCGTTGTTGGCGATCACCGATCCGGGTATCGCCCGCGACGAGTCGGGAAGGCCGTTCAGGTAGAGCAAGACCCGGTTGCCCCGCTTGACGTACGCGACGTGAGTCCACTCGCCCACCGGCAATCCGGTTGAGCTGCTGCCGCCGATGCTCGCGGACTGGTTCGATGAGATCTGGTAGTACAGGCGATCATCGAGGGGCCGCATCCACATTGCGAACGTGCGCTGCGCGCTGAAATTCCCCTTCTGCGTGACCATGCGCCAGAACCCGTTGTGACCCTCCTGGAGGTTCATCCAGAAGGACACGGTGAAGTCGCTGTCGTTGTCACCCGGCCGCAGCGCCGGGTCGTCCGGGATCCTGATCTGGTCGGAGCCTCCTCCATCGAAGCGGAGCCCGAGCCCGTGCACGGCCGCCTGCGTAGTGGTGCCCGATACGAAGCCGTTGTAACTGTTGCCGGAGCGGTCGACCGCGTCTCCTTCGAGCGGGTAGTAGGCCCAGAGCGCGGGGAACGACGGTGACGCCAGATCTGCCACCGTACTCGCCCCGATCGCTTCGCCGTGGACGATGATCTCATCGAGGCGGGCCGTGTCGCCGGTGAACGTGATCGCCCCGTTTCCGGCGCTCGTGTTGCCCGCCAGCGGCGCGCTGTCCTCGAGCACTCCGTTGAGGTACAGCTCCATCGTGGAGCCGCGGCGGATGAGCGACACGTGGGCCCACTCGCCAAGAGCGAGGTGGGTCGCCGACTGCACCGTGGTCGGCCCTCCGGTGGTCTCGATCCGGGCAAAGGCGCGATGGGTTGAGGCCGAGGTCCCGATCGAGGCGATTCCGTTGGCTGCGATGTTCGTGCGGGCAGTACCCGTGGCCGCTGTCTCGAGCCGGATCCAGCCGCTGATCGAGAAGTCGCCGTTGCCGGCGCCGATCCTGAGATCGGAGTTGGCGGCGACGGCGATCGAGTCACCCGAGCCCAGCTCCTGGGCGTCGACAACCCGTCCCGGCGTGTTGGTCGCACCCGTGACCACGCCGTGGTTGCCGTGCCCGCTCATATCGAGCGCACCGCTGTCGAGGGGCCAGTGGCCGAGCATCTCGGGCGCCGGCGATGTCGTGGCCAGCGGATCGGAGAAGTGCGAGACGTTGCCGGAGAGATCGACCGCTTGGACCGAGAGCTTTCCTCCGGGGGTCACCTGCAGGCTGGTGCGGCGAGTCCGGCGGATCTCGACACCATCGCGGTAGATGATGTACGTGGCGACGGCCGTGTCGTCGGTCGCCGCGTTCCATGACAAGATGAGATCGTCGCCGGGCCCGTTGCCCGCGGCGACGTTGCTCGGCCGGCTGGGCGGATTGGATTCGCTGTTGTCCGGCGGTTCCACCAGCGGCGGCCCCACCGGGGGTCCCTGGCCGGCTTCGTCGCACCAGCGGACGACCCCGTTGCGCCACAGGTCGCCGACGGAGCGTCGATTGAAGTCGCCCCCGGCCCACAGACATCCGTCTCCGGCCCCATGCAGGGCCCAGCCGCCGATCGAGCCGTAGATGTCGGGCGCGAAGGTTGGGATCCAATCGCCGGTGGTGCGGTCGAAAGCCTGGATTCCTTGGACCTCTCCCGCGATCGGTTGGACGAGTCTCGCTTCGGGAATCGTCGTCACGTGGTCGGGCAGCTCGCGGATGACGCCCCAGCAGTGGCAGGAGGCGTAGATCCGGTCTCCCAAGGCGGTGATCGTCTGATAATCGCCGCCGACGTGGAAGCCCGCCTCGTATCCGGTGAACCAGCGCCGATCCATCGAGAGGTCGGCGGCGTTGAGCTTGTGAATCACATGCTGGGTGCCGACCACCCAGACGTTGTCGCCGTCGGCCAGCACTTCGAACTGAAGCGGCTGGGAGCTCACCAGCACCGGGAAGCGTTCGAGGTTGGTGATCGGCGACCCATCGCTGGTTCTCACGGCGACGAAGGCACCGGTGTCGGCGATGTCGTTGATCGACTCGAAGAAGCCAACGAGGTAGACGCGACCCCTGGCGGGGTCGACGTCGAGGCCCCAGACCGATCCATCTCGGACCGCCGGGCGCCAGTTCGGGTCGGGAGTGCCGTTGGCGGCCGAGAGGCGCGCCGTCTGGTTCACCCGGAGGCGAGACGTTCGCGCCGGCCCGGTGACGAAGTTGAAGGATCCACCGACGTACACCCAATTACCGATCGCACGGATGGTCCGTACGGCGCCGGGCGGGCTGGCCCCCTCGATCTGGCCCGTGAAGCTGGCGTCGATCTCGCCGGTGGCCGGGTCGAGGGCGACGAGGCCTTCGGTGTCTCCGATCCCGTTCACGGAGGTGAACTCGCCGCCGACGTACAGGCGGGACCCGTCGGGTGACGCTTCTAGGGCATACACCGAACCGTTCAGTTCGGGTCGCCACCAATCGATCCACTCGCCGGTCGTGGCGTCGAAGGCGGCGAGGAACCGCTGGTCGTGACGGGGATCGTTGCGGCGGCGCACGACCTCGAGGAACTGGCCGCCCACGTAGATGGTGTTGCCGATCTGCTCGATCGCCATGACTTCGGCCGGGATGTTGGTGGTCTGGGAGTCGTGGACCCCGACGACACCCCATGTACGGTCGGGCAGAGCCGTCATCTCGGCGCGGGCAACCCCCGGATGGATCGCCACCAAGAGGCTGCTCAGCAGCGCCAGCATCGTGATGCTTGCCGCCGTGAACGGCGGCTTGCGCGCGCCCGGTCGAATCATGCCTTCCCCTTTTCCGCTTCGCCCATCGAAGTGGCGAGCACCACCTGTCATTCGTCGCACCGCAAAACACCCACAGCAGCCCGGCCGTGCCTTCCACGTGTGGAACACCATTTCCTCACGGAACCGTGAAGAGCAACAGACACATTGACACGGCGTGCCGATGGACTAGTTACGGATAGCCGCCACTGGGTTAGCCTCATACTATGAGCATTGACATGTATAACGCGATCCTGCGGCTGCGGGCGCTCCGCAGCTATGCGGATCGGCCGGTGAGCCCGACTCACGTCGACCAGCTCGTCGAGGCGGCTCGCTGGACCGGCAGCTCCAAGAATCTGCAGAACTGGTCGTTCATCCTCGTCGACGACCCGCAGCAACAGGAGGCGCTGTCCGCTGCCGGTGATTTCACCGATCCGGTCGGCGCCGCCCCGCTGACGATTGCCCTCGTCCAGGAGCCCGATGGGTACGAGTTCGACACCGGGCGGGTGGCGCAGAACATAATGCTTGCCGCCGCTGCCCTGGGACTGGCGAGCTGTCCGATCACCTTGCACCGCGACGAGGTGGCCGCCAAGGTCCTGGAACTGCCGGAGGGCCGGCGCTGCCGCTACGCCATCGCCGTAGGGTACCCGGCCGAGTCTGCGGCGCCGCGGGCCTTCGGAGGGCGCAAACCGGTCGAGGAGCTGCTCCACCGCAATCGGTACGGCGGCTAGCGGAGGGGAGGCCCCGTGACCGGCGTGTTGTCCGGGCCGGGCGGGCCGCTGCAGGCCTGGGGCGGGGAGCGTCTCGTCGTGCGGCCGGACCTCGAGACGGGGGCCTGGATCGTGATCGCAATCCACTCCACGGTGCTGGGTCCGGCGACCGGCGGGACCCGCATGAAGCCTTACCCGAATCTGGAAGATGTCGTCAGGGACGCTCTCCGTCTCTCCGCTGGAATGACCTTGAAGTTCGCCGCACCGGGGCTGCCGTTCGGTGGCGGCAAAGCTGTGATCGCCGTACCGCCTGATTTCTCTCCGCGGGACCGCCCCGGCCTGCTGCAACGCTACGGCGAGGTGGTACGTGAGCTCGATGGGCTGTTCCGCACCGGGCCCGACGTCGGGACGTCACCCGATGACATGGACGTCATCGCCGCTGCGGCGGGGCCGTTCGTCTTTTGTCGTACCCCGGAGGCCGGTGGTGCCGGAGACCCGGGCCCGTACACGGCTCTCGGAGTGCTGGCCGCCATCGGCGCAGTTTGCGAGCGTGTCTTTGGCGACGCCTCGGTGTTGGGGCGGCGGATAGTGGTGCAGGGAGCCGGTGACGTGGGCGGGCCGGTGATCCGAGGCTTGGCGGCGGCCGGAGCCGACGTCTCGTTCAGCGAGATCTCCGAATCGCTCATCCGGAACTATCACGCCGGGCTCGGTGTGCCGTTTGTTGAACCCGAGATCGCCCTGACGGCCGCCTGTGACGTTCTCGTCCCGTGCGCTCTCGGCGGGGTCCTCAACTCCGAGTCGATCGCCCAACTGCGCTGCGCCGCCGTGGCGGGCAGCGCCAACAACCAGCTCGCCGAGGATACTGACGGTGACCGGCTCAGGCGACGGGGGATTCTCTATGCCCCCGACTTCGTCGCCGGTGTCGGCGGGGCGATGGCGATATCGGGGATCGAGGCACTCGGCTGGACGGTGGAGCAAGCCGAGACCGAGGTCGCGGCGTACGTGCGGCGGACGCTGCTCCGGATCTTCGACATGGCCGAGGCCGAAGACATCTCCACTCATGAGGCGGCCCGTCGCCTGGCGGAGGAGAATCTGCGGGGCTGAAACGTGGCGGCGGCCGGCTACATCTGGCGGGATACATCGCGGAGGTGATGGTGCACCTCATGCCACGTGTCGAGCGCGACCCAGCGCAGCGACCGCTCCGGAGGGTCGAGGCCCTCGTAGAGCACGACCCGGTCCCAGTCGGCTCCGAGACGGGACAGCACGTTGGCAAACATGCGAGCGGCGTCCGTGAGCTGGCGGGCCACGTCGGCCGGGTTCTGCTCGGCGTAGCCGTCATGCTCGACCCGTTCTTCCCGCCCCATCAGCGGAGGTGACGGCCGATCGACTCGCCGGGCCAAGAGAACCCGCTCCCGCTGCACGAGGAGCACATCGCGCAAGTGGCAGGCGTATTCGAGGGGCGACCACGTCCCGGGCTGGCGCCGGCTCACGACGTCGGCGGCGCGGTTGTTGAGTGTCTGGGCCACGCTGGTGGCGCCCTGAGTGATCGCCGGCCCGGCAGACGGGGCCTCGTCCGGACTGTGGTCGAATCCGCACTCGTAGCAGCGCTCCATGATCCCATCCTACGAGTGCCTGCCGGTCGCCGCGACCTATCCCTCCCGCAGAGCGGCGATCGCCCGATCCAGGCGCGCCACGTCGTCCGGGTTCGGAGGCAGGGGGCCCGCAGAATCCATCGCCGGGACGATCATCTCATCCACCAGGTCGCGGGGGACGAAGAACTGGTCCTCTGGTAGATCACCGGTGATGACGACCACGGCGTCCTGATCCGGCAGGACCACGATGTACTGCCCGGCGTATCCCAGGGCCATGAAGTAGCCGTCATCGTCGACCCACCACTGGTAGCCATAGCGATCCGAGAGCGTCCCGGCTGCGATGTGTCCCGTCGTGGCTGAGGCGACCCACTCTGCCGGAACTATCTGCGCGTCCTCCCAGCGTCCGTGCCGGAGCATGAGGAGTCCGATCTTCGCCATGTCGTGCGGTGTCAGGCTCAATTCGGCCCAGCCGATGTTGACGCCCTCGGGAGATTCGGCCCAC
>JBFISZ010000166.1:0-5641 GCA_041608315.1 Acidimicrobiia bacterium
CGAGCCTGGCGGATACCGTCCGCCGACCGCCCGGTTGAATCCGGTCGCGGGAGTGCTCGCAACCGCACGTATCGCGCCCGTCGGGATGTCGACGGCGACGAGCGATGCGGGCAGCTCGCTGGTGGCGAGCACATACTCTGCAGCCCGCTGTACTTCTAAGTCCAGCGTGGTGCGCATGTCGGCTGCAGGCACTCCGGGAAACGACTTCAGCGTCGCGGCGGAGCCGTCGCCGCGCCGGAGCACGACGGTCTTGGTCGGGGTGCCCGCCAGCTGGGCCTCGAAGGCGCGTTCGAGACCCGATCTGCCGACGGTTGATCCGGCCGCGTACGGTGGGCCGAGCTCGGTCAGCAGCTCGGCCGTGATCTCACCCGTTGTGCCCAGCAGCGGTGCCGCCGGCGAGCCCTCAATGGGGACCCGACCCGCCGTGAGCCGGAAGGCGATGCCGGCAACCGGGTAGAGGGCGGGCCGGATGTCGACGTAGGCCTCCCGGGCGACATTGGCGACGGGAAGAAACCAGTCGGGCTGCACGCCGGGTCGATCGAGGACGGCGTCGATCGTCTCCCGGGAGACGTCGAGGTGCTCTGCCATCGCGGCCGCCACGTCGGGGCGCGACGCCACCCGCTCCGGGATGAGTCCGACGACCACCGTCGGTGCCGATTGCACCAGCGCCCGGCCGGAGGCGTCGGTGATCAGCCCCCGCTCCGGCCATTCCTCCAGGAGCTCGAGCCGATCGCCGCCGGTGAGTGACGGATGGATTGTCGCCGGCGCCCATTCCACGAGCCAGCCGTCACCTCGCAGGACCAACTGGAGCGCAGATTCGTAGACCCACTGTCCGGTGTCGCCGATGGCGACGGTCGCCCGGAAAGGGACGCGCGCCGTGCCGGCGCCAACTTCGGGCTCGCCGGCGACGAAGTCGACGGACGCCACCTCGAGTTGCGCCCACCAGTCGGCGATGGCCTTGGCGGCGGCCGCCTGCGGCCCCGCCACCAATGATTGCGCCCTCGTCCCGTCGGCGGCCGCCCACGCCGCAAGGAACTGTCCGGCGACCTCGGCCGGGTCGGTGAGGAGTGCAGGCTCCGTAGCCGGTACCCCGCCGGGCTCGGGGCCATTATCGGAAGAGCTGAAGACGGCTATGAGACCGGCGCCGACGATGGCGGCGGCGACGACGGCCAAGGCCGCCTTACCGAGCCGGATCGGTTTGTCCACGGGCCGTCACCTCCTGCACCTCAGTCTGTTGGTCGCGCCCTCCATTGTCCCTCCTTACCTCATGCCGGCCGCCGCCCGCAGTGGTTGCCGGTCTCCCAAGCCCTGGTGGGCGCGAGACGGATTGTGCCCCCGACGGCCCCAAGTCGGGGGCTCGCTGGGATAGGATTGAGAGGCAGGTGCAGCCTTGTTGCGCTGCCGAAAAAGCGACAAGAGGAGGCGTCATGTATGTCTTTGGGATCGCTGTGCTGCTGGGGTTGGGGGTGTACGCACTCGTGATGTTCTTCGATCGGCTGATCTCCGCGTTCCACGAGCTGTGGGCCATCGCCGTCGTTGCGCTCGGTATCGTGCTGGCGTGGGTTGCCGACTTCGATATCTTTGCGCAGTGGGGCATCGACCTCCGAGCGGACTGGATTGGGGTCACGCTGACCGGGCTCATTTTGGGCGGCATCGCGTACTTCTGGCGTGAGTCGCTGGGGCTGATCGCGAGCCTCTTCCGCAAGTTGAGCGACGAGGCGGAGACCCTCGAGCGCACGCACAACCTGACGCGCGTCGCCTAGCGAGTATCGACGAGTGGGCAGATACGAAGGGGGTTCGGCCCACTCGTCTCGACCTTGCTCCGGGGAGCGGAGGCGGCGGGCCGAGCGATCTACCCGCCGGTGACGCAGCTACTTCTTCTTCTTCTTCTTCTTCGACCCCGCCGGCTCGCGCTCGACCTCGTGCTCGGTCTCGACGTTGCCTCGGCTCGCGCCGGCGTCGTCGTACTCGGTGTAGGTCACCTTGATTTCCTCGAAGTTGTTGCCAACCACCACGGTGGGCGGGCCCGCCTCGTCGTTGCCTGAGGCATTGATCTGATACGACGTCACCATCACGTTCCGCAGCTCGTATTTGAGGTAGGTAGCCCGGGAGCCTCCATACGTGGCAGTCAGCTCGATCTCGAGTTTGGGGACCACCTCACCTTTGAGGCACTTCTCCAGGAGTTTCGGGGAAGCCTTCTCGTAGTTGATGGTGATAACCATGTCCTCGACGATGGCGGCTCCGCGGCGCCGGCTCTGTCCGGTGGCGCCGCCCCCCGGGCGGTGGGCCCCCCAGTCGAGCGACAGGACGTCGATCCACTTGTCGTGATTGGCATCTTGGGACTCGCCGTCGATCCCGTCGTACTTCGCGAACGCGGCCATGTCCGCCACCTCCCTTGTCGCCACGGACCTTTTCCCCAACAACCTATCGCTCCGGCGCCGCTAGTGGCGGGCGAGGCGGCCGGGTGGGGTCCCCGGGCCGGGGACCCCACCGTGACGAGTCGGTTCGGCCGACGGCGATGCGGCTGCCGTCACCGATCTTCGTTGTTTACGGGTCGACGATCTTCATTACGACTCCGGCGGTGCCCACCGGAGTGAATCCCGGCTGGCCCAGGACGTATAGCTCACCGCGGCGGTCCTGGCCGAAGCCCGTGATCTGCACCTCGAGGCCGGTCGGCCCAACCGGGTTGAGCTCCGCGATCGAACCGTCGCTCGTCAGGTGGAACAACCGTCTCAGCCAATCGCCGAACACGTACGAGTCGCGGAGCGCCTTGACCTTGTTGCCCCGGTACATGAATCCACCGGTGACCGAGATTCCTTCATCATGGTCATACTCGGCGACGGGGTCGATCATGCCGGCCGGAACCCCGGGCGAGAAGTCGGTCGTGAAACCGCGCTCGCTTCCGTTCATGTCGAAGAGGAAGCTGCCTTCCTTCACCGGCCAGCCGTAGTTGCCTCCGCTGACGACGATATCGATCTCCTCGATGTCGTTCTGACCGACGTCGGCGGCGATCAAGCGACCCGTTTCGGAGTCGAATGAGAATCGGTACGGGTTGCGGAACCCGTAGGCGTATATCTCGTCGGCGCCTTGGCGGCCCACAAAGGGGTTGTCTGCCGGGATCCCGTACTCACCGTTGGCCGAATTCGCCCCCATTGGATCGATTCGCAGGATCTTCCCCAGAAGGTTGCCGTCGCTGAGGTCCTGCCCGTTGCCTCCGGCCGCGTGTCCGTCGCCCTGGTCGTCGGCCGCACCACCGTCACCGACGGCGATGTACAACATGGCGTCCGGACCGAAATTGATGGCTCCACCGTTGTGGTTGAACTGCGGTTGGTCGACGGTCAGCATCACTCGCGAGCTGCCGGGATCGACCACAGAGTCGGCTCGTTTCGGCTGCGGGACATGCCATTCCCGGATCACGGTCTGATGGTTGGGCGCGACACCGTCGGGCATCGTCGAAAAATCGGCCGGGCCCGAGGCCGGCTCCGACGTGTAGGTGTAGATGAGCCCGTTCTTGCGGTACTCGGGGTGGAACGCCAAGCCCAGCAGGCCGCGCTCATCGAAGGAACCGGGGCCGAATGCGCCCAGGGGAACCAACAGCCCCAGGCCATCGGCGCCGACGTCGAGAACCGTGAGCCGGTCGGGGACGGTGCCGTTCTTGCCGGGGTCCAGCTTGATGGCCGTGATCGTGCCGACCTGGTCGACCACGAAGAGCCGATGGTTGTCGCCGGGGGCGTTGATGGCCCAGACCGGCGAGGTGAATCCCGTGGCAACGGTCTCCAGTGCGAACGCGGCATCCGATGCCGGTATCTCGTCGACGATCACGTCTTCGTGGACGGCGAGCGCCGTGGTCATCGAGCTGAGCAAGACCACTATCGCGAAGTACGCGATCGTGGTGAGCCGAAACTTTCTCATGGTCCCTCCTTCAGGCGGAGCCTCTGTTCGCTCCGCGGCCGGGTACATCTAGGCAATACGGAGCAGATGAAGGGGCGGTTCCCTCATCTGAGATCCGATCGCCATCGACACCCGGGCCGCGGCTCATTCACAGAACAATTCGATGGATCCCCGAAGACCGATTCGTCCCCGTATCCTCGAGGTATGGTGGTTGGGCGCGGCCCGAGACAATCGGCATGAGGGGCCGCCGCATGATCATCGCCTCGGCGCTCCTGATACTTGTCGCCGTCGCCGCCTGCTCTTCTCGAGATGCGAGTGTGGTCGGAGCGCTGTGCCGCCAGACCGGGTCGAGGCTCGTCGAGCTGCCGTTACCGGCGGACCTGGAGGCATCGTTCGATCAAGTTGTGGCGGAGGGGATGGCCGCCATGGACGCCGTTGGTGTCACAATCGCGGTGCAGTGTGCCGAGAGCCCCCTTTATGTCAAGGGCTACGGCAGCGCCGACCTCGCCTCAGGGTCTCCGGCGGCGGCGGAGACGGTCTACGAGATCGGCTCGATCTCCAAGCAGTTCGTGGCGGCCGAGATCATGAAGCTGGCCCACGAGGAGCGCCTGAGCCTGGCAGACCCGATCGGCTCTTTCGTACCGGCGCTGCCCGCCGATTGGCAGCCCGTCAGGCTGGATCAGGTCCTGAGCCATACCGGCGGTATCCCGGACCACTTCGCGATCTTCGCCGAGAACCCGGAGACGCCGTTCGACTGGTCGCGGGACTATTCACCCGCCGAGCTCGTGACGGCCTTCCTGATGCTGGACGACCGGATGGTGGCGCCTCCCGGAACGGTCTTCTCCTACAGCAACACCGGCTATGCCATCCTGGCCGCGGTCATCGAGGAGGTCACAGAGCAACCGTTTGGGGCGGCGCTCGAACAGGGTTTGTTGGCGCCGCTGGGCCTGCAGCGGACCGCCTTCTGCGCAGCACCGCCTTCGGGTCTCGCCATCGGATACAACATCGAGTCCACCGGGCCGGTGCCGAGCCCCGAGCTTCCCGCAGGCTTTCTCTCCGGGGCGGCCGGCATCTGTGGCACGGCCGGTGACCTCATTCGCTGGGAGCGGCAGTTGGTTAGCGGCGATGCTATCGGTCGCGAGGCGTTCGCGGCCATGAGCTCCCCGGCCGTGCTCGAAGACGGGTCTGTGGTGCCCTACGGCCTGGGACTCCATCTCGACGAGCTGGCACGGAACCGGGCGATATTCCACGAGGGGGGCACTGCAGGTTTCAGCGGCTGGCTGGCGTATTACCCGGATCATGATCTGATAGTCGCCGTCCTGAGCAACACGCTGGGTCCCGACGCAGCTCGCATCCGGGATCTGGTGATTGATCTCACCGAAGCCGCGCTGGCGGGGTGAATCAGCCGCGCGGGGGGCGGCGCCGGCTCCCGAGCCAGCCCGGTGGCGGCGGCTTTGCCCAGGCCGCTGGTTGCCCCCGTGACGACCACGGTGCGTCCCGACAGAGGCTCGGTGATCTGCTCCCACGACCGGCGGCGGACCTTGTGTCGGATATCGGTGAACCCGGGCGCGATGGCGGTGTCCGTCGCTTTGTCGATGGACGAAGTCATGAATCGCTCGCCTCTCTGGATCTCTGGTAGGCATCGAGGGTTCGTTGCCGGGCGGCGGCATGGTCGACGATGGGCGCCGGATAGGTGTCGTCGAGAACAACGCCGCCGGCGGCGAGATCGAGAGGTCCGGCGAGCCACGGA
>JBFISZ010000167.1:0-5567 GCA_041608315.1 Acidimicrobiia bacterium
TCGACGGTGATGCAGTCGCCGACGTTGGCGCGCAGCACCAGCGGACGAGGCCGCTTGTCGGGACGAAGCATGACGTTGCCGGGCGTCAGATCACCGCCGTCCTTGGCCACCACGTCGCGCCGCAGCGCATACATGAGGCCGTTGGGGTTGACCGCCCCGAGACGGTTGTAGACGATGACCTGGTCGAGGGCGACGACGTCGGCGTAGATCTGGCGCTCGCACACTTCCGCGGGCTCAACGGCGTCCGCCGGCGTCGCGTCGGGGAAGGGACCGGGGGCCGGCAGAGCAGTCAGCGCGGTCGCCATTGTGGCGCCGGCGACGACGGTCACCCAGGCGCTCCGCCCAGAGAGGGCCACCCGGGGGTTTCGGGCGCGGGTGGCCCCTGCGATTCGGCGCTCTCCGGGGATTCTTGTCGCGAACGCGGCAAGAGCTAGCAGCAGCAAAGCGGGCACAAAGGCGAAGGCGGCATCGCTAAGCAGGTGAGGAACCACATACCCGCCTACGGCGTGTTCGGCGCCGAAGAGCGCACCGTGCGCCAGGTTGCCCGGGATCGTCACGAGCGCGTAGAAGAGGGCAGTACCAAGCGCCCACACGAGGCGGTCGGTGGTGCCGAGCACCCTGCCGTCGACCAGCAACGACCCGAAATAGATCGCGGCCGCGGCGAGAGGAATAGCCAACGCCGCATCACGCAGCCAATGGAAAACCGCACCGACCTCATGAGCCTCATGCTGCCCGGCATGCATCAGATGCAAGATCAGACCAACTCCGAGCGCCAGGTATATACCGAGAGCGAGGATCCGCAGACCCCTCCCTCGGTTGCGGCGCGCCGCGCGATCACTACGTGGAGTCCTTGAAATGTCCGTCATACCTTCCGGTCCCTCAGTTGAGACACGCTCCGATCCCCCTCGGCCGTGTCGTTGATCTGCTTCTGGTTCTTTCGCCCTCGGAACGATGATCCCCTGCGCCTGGTCACACCCGCAATGGGATATGGGTCCTAGGACCAATACAGGTAAAATCTCGCTAAAGTAGAAGCGGGGTTGAAGCAGGGGGGCGGTCAGGGGGTGAGGGCGCGTGTGGGGTGAGGAATAAAGAACTGAACCGGCTGGGGGACCGGGACGACAACGGATGGCGTAGGCGGCTTGGCGAGCGCGGCCTGGTTTCGTATTTGTTGATCGTCGGCGCGGTCACTCTCGCCGTCGCCATTGGTGCCGGCTACTTCGCGAGCGGCCGCGTGGGCATGCACATTGCCGTGGACGAGGCCCTGGCTGCCGGCGACTGGATTGCCAACACCATCGCCGAGCCCAACGTGACCGACGCGCTCCTTGCGGGCGACCAGAGCTCGATTGAGGAATTCGATCGCCTCTTCCAACAACACGTCCTCTCCAAGTCTGCAGTGCGGGTGAAGCTGTGGACCGCAGACGGCCGGATCGTCTACTCGGACGAGCCGAGGCTCATCGGCGAGACGTTTGAGCTGGGAGCCGATGAGGTCGCCGCGCTGCAAGACGATGCCGTGCTATCCAAGGTTGGAGACCCCGATGAACCTGAGAACCGGTTCGAGGCCGACCTCGGGCGGGTCTTGCAGGTCTATAAGCCGGTGCAGACGGTTGGAGGCGAGAGATTGCTCTTCGAGGTCTATTTCTCGTACGACGTGGTCACCACACACAGCCGTCATGTGTGGACGGCACTCGCTCCAATCATTTTCGCTGCGGTTCTCGTCCTGGGGATCGTTCACGTCCCGCTCGCAATGAGCTTGTCGAGATACCAGCAGCGGCACCGAGCTCAACGGGAGAAACTGTTGAGGCGCGCGGTCGAGACTTCGAATCTAGAGAGGCGCCGCGTCGCGGCGGATCTGCACGACGGGGTGATACAGGATCTCACGGCCACTTCATTCGGCCTGGCGGCCGTCGAGGGGCTCATGAGCGACGTAGACAACCCGGAAGTTGGCGAATTGGTGAGTCGCTCGGTCGACTCGATCCGGGCCAGCGTGGCGGATTTGCGCTCCCTTGTGGTCGACATCTACCCACCGAATCTCCGAGAACGCGGGGTCGAGGGTGTCATCGCCGATCTGCTGGATTCGGCGGCCAAGGCCGGTTTGGCTACGTCGTTCGAGACACAGGGCTCGACCGATCTCACCCCCGATCTGGAAGTGTTGGCGTATCGCACCGTGCGCGAGGCCGTTCACAACACGATCAAGCACGCCGATGCTCACACGCTACGAGTGGAGATCTCAAACGGCACCCATCCCTTGGTGGTCGAGATCACCGATGACGGCAAAGGTTTTGCGCCCGACATTGCTCCCGGAGAGGGGCATCTAGGGCTGCAGCTGCTGTCCGATCTAGCCGGCGACCTGGGAGCGGAGTTGGAGGTGATCTCGACTCCGGGCGAGGGCACTTTGGTGAGATTGGCGGCGGGCCAGTGATCAAGGTACTGGTAGTCGACGACTACCCGACGATTCGCTCCGGACTGCGCCAGTTGATCGATGCCACACCGGACCTGCGCGTGGTCGGGGAAGCCGGTTGCGGCGAAGAGGCCGTGGCAAAGAATCGAGAACTGGCACCGGACGTCATCCTGATGGACCTCTCGATGCCCAATTGTGATGGAGTCGAGGCTACCCGCCGAATCCTCAGCGAGGACCCGGCGGCACGCATACTGGTGCTGACGGCGCACACCGATCGCGAGAGGACGGTCGCGGCGATCACGGCCGGCGCAGTAGGCTTTCTGGTCAAGGATGTCGAAGCGCCCCGCCTTCTCGAGGCGCTCCGCACGGTGCAGCGTGGAGAATCGCCACTGGACCCCAGGGCCGCCCGCGCCCTCGTCGGCGCGCTTGCCGATGCCCAAATCCAGCCGATCTTGTCCGCACGCGAACTCGAGATTGTGGCACTGGTCGCTGATGGGATGGCGAACAAGCAGATAGCTCGCCGGCTGGGGATCAGCGAGAAGACCGTAAAGAACCACCTCACCAAGATCTTCAGCGTCCTCGGCGTGAACGGGCGCACCGAAGCGGCCATATGGGCGGCCCGGAACGGGCTGATCGATGCCTAGCTGTACTGTTCCGTTCGTGCGTACAGCCCGGCCTATATGGGCGGCCGTCAGATACGCAAGAACGGTGTAGGGCCCCCCGACTCCGTCATCGGGTGGCGTTCCGGGCGGCACTTTGGCGGCCGGGGTCCCTCCGCCTTCAGCCGGAGCTGTGGCGCCGGCGGCCGACCCCGATGGAGACCAGCAGCCCCCAGAACGCCAGCAGGCCGCCCAGCAGAGCGATGCATCGCGGGCACTTGCGTATCGCAGCTCTCACCGGATCACCGGGCCTTCCTCATCGTCGTCGTTGTCCGCGGGCCGGCATCCATCGATAGCCGGGTGGAACACCCAGCCGTTCTCGGGCCGCCGTTGCCGCTCGCGGTTCTCCTCCTGCTCGGGTGTCAGCGCGAAGAGGCCGGTGGAGCTGGTGCCGATCGGGGGCGGAGCCGCCATGACGAGCCGGCACCAGCGATCGACGAACGCGTTGGCCTCGTCCTTGGGGAATCCCGCAGTAGCGCTGGTCGGCAGGACGATCTTCTGCAGGGTGTAGACCGCATGGAGCTCGTTCCAACCACTGTGGCCGCCGTCCCACACCCAGCGGCCGGTGATGATCACGGGGTCACCCAGTTGGACGCGGCGGGCGACGGGGCCGGTGATGAACGCCTCGTCGAGCGCTCCCGCGGCAGCCCAGGCGGCGGCGGCGGCGGCCGCCATGAACGGCGCCAGCGCGAGCGCGATGATGGTCTCGACGATCGTGCAGATGAGCCCGCCTATCAGGGGGATCTTGCCGATCGTGTTGCGACAGGCGCCGGCTCCGGGGCCGCCGGTGATGATGTCGAAGAACGGCTCGAGCGCCTTGCACACCATGAAGATGCGCGAGCCCTCGAACTCGCCGTGGAGCACCGGGATCGGGAGCCGCTTCATTCCGGCGGCGTCCTGCTTGGTCTCTTCGAGAAGGGCCTCGGTCTTGTCTTCCTTGGCTTCGTAGGGCTTGGGCGCCCCGTCGCCGAAGAGGTAGGTGACGGTGTAGGGCGTCGGGGTGGCGCTCGGCTCCCGGGGTGTCGGCATATTCGGTTGCTCGGCTATGAGCTCGCCCTGGACGCCGTCGCTCGTCACCTGGTTCCAGTTGATCAGCTTGTCTTTGCTCGTGAACTCCTCGACCTCGTGAGGGAACAGGAGCAGGTTGATGCAGAAGTCGTTGTCGAGGTTCTCGGGAAACGGCTTGTGATAGCCGACCGGCTCGATGTGGATGATCGTCCCGATGGCGCAGCGGGTACCTCCGAGACACACCATCTTGCGTCCCAGCAAGTAGTCGCATCCGTCCTTGCCCAGGCCACCCGGCCCGAAATCGAGTCCGAAGGAGCCGGGGTTGCTGTAGTCGGCGGCGCTGACACACTTGGTGTAGCGGCCCAGGCCAATGATGACCTCACCCGTCGGGCCGTTCATGATGCTCCCTCCCCGATGAGCGTGACCCCACCGACCAAGCGGTGGCCGTCCCAGCCCTGCACGTTGATGGCCCGCCGCCCGGTGAAGCCGTCGGGCGCCGTCAGCGCTACCTGGACTTGGCGGGTTTCCCCGGGATCGAGCTGGATCCGGCCTTCGTCGACCCCGTCGAGGTCGACTTGCCACTCGTCGCCGAGCTCATGGCGTTGTGGCGCATGACGGGCGCGCGCCGCCTCCCGCTTGTCTTTCGGCTCTCGATCCTGCGGCGGGCACGGCTCCAGTGCCGGCAGCTCGTACCCGTCGACCGCGAGCCGCACGGCGATGGGCCACCGCCCGGTGTTGCGCACCGGCACGACGAAGCGCGCCGTCGGGCTGTTGAAGGGCTTGACGTCGACGTTGTGCTGACCGAGGTTGTTGCCCGGTTCGGCATCGTGGGGCCAGATCAACCGAGCCTGCAGGCAGTAGTGGCCCGGGGTTGACGGTGTGTGCCAGTCGACAGCGGCTACCGCCGGTGTGCCGGCGGCGCCCTTCACCGGCAGATCGACCGCGGTCGTCCCGACCGGAACCAGAACGCCGCCGATGCCGAAATCGATATACCCCACCTCGACGCCAACTCCGACTGCAGGCGCCGATCCCGAGCCGTTCCACACATTGACGTAGACGCGGTAGTCGGTGTCGGGGTGGAGATCCCAACTCGGCGCGGCGACGCCGGGGACGGCCGCCTCCTCGATGCGAAAATCGGGGTTCTGCCACGTGACGGCGAGGCCCTGCGAGATCAACCACTGCTGGCTGTAGACCAGCGGGTCGGCCTGGCGAATGGCGTGTTCCGGCACGAAGCCGGTTTCGGCGGGAAGCTCCGGCTGGTCGGGGCGTCGGGGCCGATCGCGCAAGCAGGAGCGAAGCAGCCGCAGGATGGCGAGAAGCAACGCGATTATCGACGCCACCAGATAGGCGCAAAGCACAAAGCGGAGGAGCCGTTCAACGAAACGCCGCATCATGGTCCGTCCCCTCTCCGCTTGGACGCCGCGGAGGTGCCGGTCACCGTCGGATGGTCGGCACCCAACCCCGCCCTATCTCGATACGCGCATTATGCGCTCCGTCCGCGA
>JBFISZ010000168.1:0-5400 GCA_041608315.1 Acidimicrobiia bacterium
CCTACCCGCGGCGGCGACTGCGTCGCCGGCGGGTCCCTTCCCCCCTGCGGGGGGAAACATCGCGTGTGGCGCGACAGAGGCGCCGGACGAGCCGGCGCCTCTGTGCGGTTGCGGGTTTGGCTTGCGGTTACGGGGCGGTGGCGCTGCCGTGGCCGAGGAGGGGGCAGGAGAAGAACATGTCGCCATCGTTCATCTCGCGGTCGCCGTTGACGTCGACCCACCAGCGTCCGCCGAGGTAACCGGGATCGCCGGGGCCGAACTCGGTCTGCAGTCCGTGCTCACCCATCGTGAGCTCCTGGAAGGGCCCCTTCATCGGCAACGTGGGGCCGACGATCGAGTCGAAGAACAGGCCCTGGCTCTCGACGTAGACGACAACGCGGACGCGTTCGCCGTCATCGCCGCGGGGCGGAGGGCCGCCGGCGAGAGCCGGAGCGGCGGTGGCGAGCAACATGAGTCCGGCTGCCACCAGGGTCGTGAGTTTGCGCATGAGGTACCTCCCTCAGGTCGGTGCGTGTACCCCATCCAACGTAAAGGCGGCCCGGCCCCAAAGTGCCGAAAACGCAGTGAACAAACCATTAAGCCGATGAACAATCGTTAATGGGATCGCGCCGCTATGGCGACGCCGCGTCGTCCCCGGGGCCCGGCTTGTCGCCCGATTCGTCCTGCGCTCCCCGGGCCCGCTCGCCGGCTCGCTCCTCGACGACGTGCTCGACCGCTGGGTTGTAGATGCCTTCGATCAGCCCGAGGCTGGATCCCTTGAACCTCGGCTTGGTCCGGTAGTAGACATAGCCGCGCCCATCGGCCCAGAGGGCCAACCGGTGCAACCCGTAGCCGAGGGCCGGCAGCAGTGCCCCGGCGATCAGCCAGCGCACTGCGTCACCGCCACGCTAGGCACCGGCTTCGAGAGGGTGCCCGCAGCAGAACTGGTTGCCCTCGGGATCCGCATAGATGTTCCAGATGAAGTCGGCCACCGTGTGCTCGGCCACGAACGAGCCCCCGAGCTCGGTGACCCGGCTCGTGAGCCTGTCGAGGTCCTCGTGATAGCCATCGAGATGCAGCTTGTTCTTGCCGGGTGTCGGGTCGGGCACCTTCTGGAACGCCAGCGTCACTCCGCCTTTGCGCTGCGCGGTCAGCCAGGTGAACTGCTCGTGGGTGTAGCGGACCTCGACGCCGAGCAGCTGCGTCCAGAACTCGGTGAGCCGTTCCGGATCGTGACAGTCGATAGCAACCGTGTTGATCTGCGGGGCTACGAATGCATCGTCCATACCGCCAACGGTAGCGCTACAAGCCCGCTACGGCCTCGGCCACCGGGCGCAGGTTGGGATGATCCTCAGTGGCCTGGGCGGCGAGGGCGGTGAGGTGGTCCCACGGGTCGCTGTCCTCGAAGTCGTATACCTCGAAGGTCGGCCCGGCCACTCCATCGCCCACCGGCAGTGTCATCAGGTAGCGGGCGAGCGGCGACATGACATCCACCATGAGCCGGTAGAGCCGGCCCACCAGGGCATCCCGATTGCTGCCGGCCTGGTAGATCCCGTCCATCGTTATGTATACGTATCGATAGGCGGCGTTGAACAGGTCGGCGATCGCCCGCACCTCCGGCGGGAAGTCGGCACGGCGGGGGTTGACGGGGGCCGGGGCTACCTTGCCGATCGGGGCCGTGCCGTCGGCGATCTGCAGGAACTTGTGATAGTGGGTGAGCTCTTGGTGGGCCGGGTCGGCCCATTTGTCGTCCGACACTCCCTCACCCTGGTGGACGATGATGTGGATCGCCTCGTCGGCCGACTCGAGATCGCTGATCAACAGGAGGCCGCCGCTGTCCTCGGCATCGTATTCGACCGGCCGGTAGTACATCGATTTCGCCATCTGCCGGTCCGTCTGCGGATTGGCGAAGATGTCATGGTTCTCGGCGACGCGCTCCAGACCTCGCTCGATGGCGTGATAGAACTGGCCGAGGCTCGTATACATATCGTCTTCGGGCGGCGCCGCGTGGGCCTCGGGCTGCTCGATCACCAGGAACAGCTCTTCGATCTGCTGCTGCGAGCACGGCTTGATATTCAAAGTGAGGGTCGGCCGGTGGTGGGGTAGGTCGCTCGGGTAGCGCGGGATCAAGTCGGGGGAGGAGAAGTCGGGGTTGCCGCCGACGGCCAGGAGCAGGTTGGCCGCCAGGGCGGCGTGGAGCATCTCTTCGGCAACGACGCTGCGGATGAGGAGGGCGGCCTCCGAGGAGGGGTCTTCGATGGAGTACATCGCATAGAGGTAGGGCGGCACCGTGGACAGCTCCACGGCGACGGCCAGTTCCAGATGATCCCGCAGCTCCTGAGGAGTTGTTATCGGCATTTGAGGTGCACCCTGTCTCCCCCCGAGCCCAACGTGTGTTGCCCGCAGCAGGGTAATGGCCGCGGCCCGTGCCCCGTCGGGGGCAGCCGGCGCCGGTAACGTGTTCTGGGTGAGCCGCCGCAGCCCCACCACGATCGCCGTGTATGCCCTGGCCGGCTTCACGATCCTCTACGTCACGATCGGCCTGATCGGCTGGGGCCCACCGGCCGCCAACGAGTCACCGATCGGAGAGATCTCGCGCTGGTGCGAGCGAGTGCGTGCCGGCCTGTTGCGGGAGCCGGTGAACACGCTCGGCAACCTCGGGTTCATCGCGGCCGGGCTGGCCATGTTCCGCGTGCTCGCCCGAGACACGCCTTCCGGCGCCCCCGTGGGCAATCGGTTCTTCGGGCATCAGCCGGTGGCGCTGCTCTACGCGGCGGCGGCCGTCTTCCTCGGCCCCGGCTCGATGGTGATGCACGGCACCCACACCTTCTTCGGCGCCTGGATCGACAACGTCTCCATGGTCGCCTACATCCTGATTCCCTGGCTCTTCAACCTGTCGATTCTGGGACGCTGGCGCCAGAGCACCCTCTTTCGCACCTACGGGGCCCTCCTCGGGTTGTACGCGTTCGGCTATTGGTTCTTCGGCAACGACCTCGGCATCGGGCTCGACCTGTTCGGCGTCTCCATCGGGCTGTGGATTATCAGTGAAGTGCTCTACCGGTTCTGGTCGCCGGCGGCGCGGCTGTGGTCGGGTCTCGTGGGCTTCGTCGTGGCGGCGGTCTTCGGGATCATGCCGGGCGAGATCTTCGCCGACCTCGGCGAGTACTGGTGGGTGGCGCTCTTTTGGGTTCCCGGGGTCATCGCCACCGGTCCGGCGCCGGGGCGGCGGCGCTATACGCCGTGGTTCTGGGCCGGTTGTGCCTCGTTCATCGTGGCGTATGCCATCTGGCTCACCGGCACCGACGAGCACGAGTGGTGCCGGCCCGATTCGTTGATTCAGGCCCATGCCATCTGGCACCTGCTGAGCGCAGTCGCCACATGGTGTTTCTTCGAGTTCTTGCGCACCGAGCGGCCGCGCCTATCCAGTGAGCGGTCGCATCAGGGCGCCCCCGCCTGAGATGCCTGGTCTCCGTTGGGGCTGGAGCGTTGTTGCCGCGTTTTGGGGATTGTTGACCAAAACCCGTCTAGACACGCAGCGTAGTCATGACGTATACTCTCAGTAAATCTCTCGCACAGGAATGGTGGTGGACCCATGAAGAGATCGTTCGCCGTGCTCGTCGTCGCTGTGGTGGCTTCGATGGCGATGGCCGGCCTGGCTCTGGCCGATGCTCATGAAGAACCGACCGAGGCGACCATGGTGTCGCCGCTGATCACCGTCGACGAAGAGGGCAAGATGATCATCGCCCTTCGCGTCGTTGCCGACGTACCCCTCGACTGCGAAACCGAAGACAGCGAACCGCCCCCCATCCCGGACGGTGAAGAAGGCGGTGAAGAGGGCGAAGAGGGCGGCGAAGAAGGCGGCGAAGAAGGCGGCGAAGAAGGCGTCGTGAAATACGGTCCCGGCGATTGCATCGAGCTTCAGGTCGATCATCCGAGCGGCGAGATGCACCACGGAGCCATCACGTCGACGGCTGCCAAGGGGATCCACCCCTCGATGCTCAAGGAGAGCGGCCTGAAGAAGGGTCACATCATGCGGTGCGTGGCCAAGCTCGGCAAGACCAATGTCGGCGACTGCCCGGTGCCCGACGATCTCGATGGTGACGACGCCGGCGGCGATGAGGAAGCCGAGGGCGAAGCGCAGGTCGAGAAGGAAAAGCCGGCCAGAGGCAACTCGGAGAACGCCAAGAACAAGGAGAAGCCCAACAAGGGTAAGAAGAACCGCTGAGCGCGCCAGCTCAGGACTCGAAAAAGGGCAGGAGGCCCCCCTCACCCGGAGGGGGGCCTCCTGTGTTGCGGGGCGTGGTCCCCTGGGGTGCGGCCTAGGAGCTGCCCTCGGCTTTGAGGCGCTGGGCCATCAGCTCCTCAACCTGGCTGGCGATGCGCTTCTCACGGTCGAAGTGGGTGATGAGTATGTCGGCAACGAAATCGGAGACACCCTTCTCCGCCTCGACTGCAGCCCGTCTGACAACTTTCACCAGCTTCCTGTCGAGGAAGAGATTGAACTGGATCTTCTCTGCCATGGCGCCAACTTAGTACCCGATCGGGTATCTAATGTGGCGCTATGACCACCGCGATCACCAGGCCGACCGGTGCGGAGCTCCTGCAATGTGAGTTGACCCACATCGCACGGGTTCCGATCGATGTCGAGCGAGCTTGCGCCCAGCACGACGCCTATCTGGCCGTCCTCCGCGCGCTCGGCGTGGACCTGGTCGAATTGCCCCGCCTGCCGGACAATCCCGATGCTGTCTTTGTCGAGGACACCGCCCTGGTGCTCGACGAGGTGGCGGTGCTGTTGCGGCCGGGCGCCGAATCGCGCCGCGCCGAGGTGGCGTCGATGGCGGCGGTGCTCGAGCGATATCGAGACCTTATATATATGGAGGCGCCGGCAACGCTCGACGGGGGCGACGTCATCGTGTTCGGCAAGCAGATCCTGGTAGGCCACACCACCCGTTCCAACGAGCGCGGCATTGCGGCGCTGGCCGACCTGCTGGCGCCGTATGGCTACACCGTCGCCGGGGTACCCGTGCACGACGTTCTCCACCTCAAGTCGGCAGCCACGGTGGTGGATGACGAGACGCTGATCGTCTACCCGCGGTACGTCGATATGACCTTTCTCGGCGCCAAACTGCTCGAGGCCCATCCCGACGAGCCGCAGGGCGCCAACGTGGTCCGGATCCGAGACACGCTGCTCGCCGACGCCTCGGCTCCCCGGACGCTGGCGATGCTGGCGGAGCACGTGGACACCATCGTTGAAGTCCACGTCGACGAGTTCGCCAAGGCCGAAGGCGCCATCAGCTGCAAGGGCGTCATCTTCGAGGCGTAGGGGAGCGGGTGCCGGGCGGCTCAGCCGCCATCGGCGAGCATCGCTAGGTGCGCAAGTCTGCCGGGTTGAAAGTGATCTCGACCGGGCCTGCATGCAGC
>JBFISZ010000169.1:0-5353 GCA_041608315.1 Acidimicrobiia bacterium
ACACGGCTACTCGCTGGAGGTCGTCGACATCACAGGTGGGGCCAATCCGGTCTCGTCGACGGTCGTCCGTGACGCCCTCGCCCGGGGCGACGTGGAGCAAGCCGCCGCCATGCTGGGCCGGCCGTTCCAGCTGCGAGGGGTCGTGGTCGTCGGCGACCTCCGGGGCCGCCAGCTCGGCTTCCCCACCGCGAACCTCCAGCTCGATCCGCGCCGAGTGGTACCGCAACGGGGCGTTTACTCGGCTCTCACGCGAGGCGCCGACAGAATCTGGCATCCCTCCGTCGTCAACATCGGGATTCGGCCGACATTCGGCGGCATGGTCGAGGTCGTCGAGGTCCATCTGCTCGACGAGAGCCCCGACCTCTATGGCCAGGAGCTGCATGTCGACTTCGTCACCCGTATTCGCCCGGAGCGACGGTTTGCCGGGATCGCGGAGCTCACGGAGCAGATCGCTCGGGACGTCGTCACGGCACGGCAAGATCTGGCAGTTCATGCTCCCGAGTAACAGCACGATTGGCTCCCCGTCAACACGTGTTACACTTCTGGACGCGGACAGTCGTCCGTCGTTTCTCGAGGCCGTTTCTAGGGAAGCCTTCACGTGAAAGACACGTCGACAGCAATTGAAGAGTTCGGTGCGCACGGCCGGGACACGGGTTCGCCCGAGGTCCAGGTCGCCCTGCTCACCGAGCGGATCAATCACCTCACCGAACATCTGCGGACCCACAAGAAGGATCACCACAGTCGGCGAGGCCTTCTCATGATGGTCGGAAAACGGCGGCGGTTGCTCGGCTACCTGCGCAATCAGGACGTCGAGCGATACCGATCTCTCATCGCCCGGCTCGGCCTGCGGCGATAGAGAGACAGCGACGGAAGGCGGCTTCTTGCCGCCTTTCCTGCCGTTTGGTGAAGGGTGCTCGCCCCGAGTGCTCCACCAACAACGTGACCAAGACATACCGGGGAGCGAGCCCTCAGTTGTCAGTGGAAGCGCATCGATGGCCACATTGAGGCCCTTCCACTGCCAATTGAGTTAGCTCCTCGGACAACACAAGGAGCATTGAGTGGCAGAGACCACCGTACGCGGCCAAGTAGGCGACAAGGAAGTCGTTCTCAACGCCGGCAAACTCGCCCTGCTCGCCGACGGCGCCGTCATGGCGACGATTGGCGGCACCCAAGTACTCACGACGGCCACGGCTCGTCGTGAGATCCGTGAAGGACAGTCGTTCTTCCCCCTGACCGTCGACGTCGAAGAGCGCATGTACGCAGTCGGTCGGATCCCCGGCTCGTTCTTCCGTCGGGAGGGCCGGGCAACCGAGAAGGCGACGCTGACGTGCCGCCTCATCGACCGCCCGCTGCGGCCCTCTTTTCCCGATGGCTTCCTCTGCGACACCCACGTCGTGGCGACCGTCATGTCGGCCGACCACGAGAATCAATACGACGTGATCGCGCTCAACGCCGCCTCGGCCGCCCTCACCATCAGCCCGATCCCGTTCCTGGGGCCCATCGGCGCGGTTCGGGTGGCCCTCATCGACGGTGAGTGGATCCCGCTGCCGACGTATGAGGAGCTCGAGGGCGCCGTCTTCGAGCTCGTCGTCGCCGGCAAGCGCAACGCCGCCGGTGGTGTCGACATCGCCATGGTTGAGGCCGGGGCCACCGAGAACGGCTACCGCCTGGTCCAGGAGGGTGCCCCGGCATCCAACGAGGAGACCGTGGCCCGGGGCCTCGAGGAAGCCAAGGACTACATCGCAACGCTGATCGATCTGCAGCTCGAATTGGCCCAGCAGCTCGGCGCCGGAGCCAAAGAGGAGTTCCCGGTCGTCAGCGAGTACAGCCAGGAGATCTACGACCGGGTCGCCGCCGTCGCCGTTCCGAAGATCGAATCGATGGGCGTGATCGCCGACAAGCATGAGCGCCAGGACGCCGAGAAGGCGATGCGCGACGAGCTCATCGAGTCACTCGGCTTGGAAGAAGATGAGATCGCCCAGGCCAAGGCGGCCTTCCGCTCGGTACAGAAGAGCGTGATGCGCGATCGGGTGGTCGCCACCGGCACCCGGATGGACGGCCGGGGGCTGACCGACATTCGCGACATCTCCGTCGAGGTCGGTCTCATCGACCAGGGCCATGGTTCCGCCCTGTTCCAGCGCGGCGAGACCCAGGTGATCAACGTGACCACGATGGGCATGCTGCGGATGGAGGCGATGCTCGACACCATCGACCCCGATGAGTCGAAGCGCTATATGCACCACTACAACTTCCCGCCCTTCTCGACGGGTGAGACCGGCTTCATGCGGGGCCCCAAGCGTCGCGAGATTGGACATGGTGCCCTCGCCGAGAAGGCGCTGTTGCCCGTGATCCCCCCCGCCGAGGACTTCCCGTACGCGTATCGCCTCGTATCCGAGGTGCTGATGTCGAACGGCTCCAGCTCGATGGCGTCGATCTGCGGATCCTCGATGTCGCTGATGGACGCCGGCGTGCCGATCCATGCCCCGGTGGCCGGTATTGCCATGGGCCTGATCGCCAAGAATGGTGAGTTCGTGACGCTGACCGACATCCTCGGCGCGGAGGATGCGTTGGGTGACATGGATTTCAAAGTCGCCGGCACGCGTGACATGATCACTGCCTTGCAGCTCGACACCAAGATCGAGTCGCTGCCGGCTTCGGTTCTCGCCGATGCGATGGACCAGGCCAGAGCGGCCCGAATGTTCATCCTCGACAAGATGGCCGAAGTGCTCGCGGAGCCGCGCCCAGAGCTCGCTCCGAATGCTCCGAAGATCGAAGCGATCATGATCCCGCGGGATCGGATCGGTGAGGTCATCGGGCCCAAGGGCAAGGTCATCCGCGAGCTCGAGGAGGAGACGGGCGCCACCATTGAGATCGACGACGACGGCACGGTGCGGGTCGGCGCCGCCGACGCCGCCTCGATGGAGAAGGCCCGCGAGCGCATCCTGGCGATCGGCTTCCCACCGGAGGCCGAGGTCGGGGCCGACTACGAGGGTGAAGTGGTCAACATCACCAAGTTCGGCGCTTTCGTGAACATCCTGCCGGGCCGTGACGGGTTGCTCCACATCTCCAAGATGGGTGGCGGCCGCCGGATCGAGCAGGTTGAAGACGTGCTCAGCCTCGGCGACAAAGTCAACGTCGTCGTGCGCGAGATCGACGACCGCGGCAAGGTCAGTCTCGACCTCGTCGAGGGCGTCGAACTCGAGCTGAAGGAGGGAGCCAAGGTCGCGTCTCGTTCCGACTCGGACGGCGGCGGCCGTGACCGCGGTCGACGTGATGGCGGCGATCGGGATGGCGGGGCGCGCGACCGGGGTCGCCGTGATGGCAACCGTTCCAGCCGCGATCGCGGCGGCGACCGCGACCGGGGCAAGAGCCGGGACCGGGGTGGCGACCGGAGCGACAGCCGCCGCAGCTCCAAGCCGGGTCGCAGCGTCGTTTCGTTCGAGGACGACTTCGAGAGCGGGCTCTAGAGACTCGCAGCCTGAAGCCCCCGCTACGGCGGGGGCTTCAACGCGTCCCGGGCTGGATCGCCACTTCGACGAAGATCGGGTCCAACGCGGCTATCAGGTCGGCGACGGCGATTCCTATCAGGAAACCGCGCTTGCCGCCGTTGATGAGCACCTGGGCGAAGCCCCGGATGGTGGTCTCGCAGAGGATCGGCATTTTGGTGCGCAACCCGAAAGGTGAGGTGCCCCCCACTCGATACCCGCTGTATTGCTGGGCGCGCCGCGGGTCGGCCATGGCGACGGCCTTGACTCCGAGATGGCGCGCCAGTCGTTTCAACGATACCTCGCGATCGCCGTGCATCAGCACGCAAACGGGACGGTCTTCGGAAGTCTCGAGGATCAGCGTCTTGATCACCGAGTGGGGGTCGACGGCGAGCTGCTCGGCGCTCCCGGCGGCGCCGGAACGGGCTGTGTATTCGTAGTGATGCTCGGTGTACGAGAGCCCGGCGGCGCGTAGCGCCCGAATCGCCGGAGTCACGATCGCCTTGCGAGCCATGTGCGTGAATCTAGACGGGCCGCTCGCGCCGTATTGCCGGTGGCGTGGCGGCCGATTCCGGCGATTCCACAGGGTTATTGTGCGGGCCGTGCCTATGCGGGTAGGTCAAACGATGATTCGGTGTAGCCACTCTCGGTGGCATAGTATTATGAATTTGCGGGGCTCGTTTGCCGAGCCCGTGGAGAATCCGGGTCGACCGAGGTGGGCGAGCCGACCGCCTGAGCAGTGCGGTTTGAGGGGAGACATGATGCGGCGGGGGATGAGAGCCAGAGTGGGTCTGCCGCTTGCTGTCGCGCTGGCCGTAGTCACCAGCCTTCTGATGAGTGTCCCGACCACGGCTGGTGCGTGGGATTCGCTGCGCGACTACAAGTGCATGCGGCGCGCCGATGCCTATGCGGCCGATCCCCACCCCGGATTGTCGCCGGCGGAGCGCCAGGAGCGCATCGACTGGTTGTACTCCCAATGTGCGGAGAACCGGGCCGTCGAGGCGATTGCCGAAGAGCACGGTTCGACGGCTCCCGCGCTGTTCCCCAACACTTCGGACGATCGGCATGCCCATCCCCTCCATTGCATGCATCTCGGCGTCAACAGATTCGGGATGCATACCGAGTGGAACTCATCGAACCCACCGCCAGATCCCTACGGCCCCGGGGGGGCGGCGGCCATCAACATACCGGGTGAGTTCATGTATGCCTGGATCGACGGCAAGCCGCGCTTTCTGATCCGCTACGTATTGTGGACGATCGACGATCGCGCCGGCAATCCGGTCTCCCCGGTGAGGATCATGCAGCACCCGACTTACGAGGGGACGCCGCAAATCGCCGTGGCCACCGTTCACTTCCAAGAGGCTTACGAGCCCACCTCCGTGTGGGTCGAGATGCCGGAGACAATCGCCGTGGCCAACAGGGTCAGCGATCGGATCCTTCCCGGCCGTAGTTTTGCCGTGCGGGCGTGGATGGACTCGCACTGTCATGACAAGCGTTACAAGACCAACATCCCGCAAATGGTCATCAACCGCGTCAAGGATCTCGGGTGGCTCAACGAGTCGGCCACGCCGCGGTCGGCCCGCGTGATTCGGTTCGAGGCCGACGGCAATCCGTCCCAAGCTGCGAGCTGGTCGCTGGTCGAGGAGCCGGTGACCCTCCCCTCCCAGATCCGCACCAAGAACATCTATCGCTGGTTCTACGACGCCGACGTCGGTTATCAGTCGAGCGACGTGGTTCCGCCGGGGAGGCCGTTGCGGTTGGTGGCTGAGGTGCGCTCGGCGACGCGGGTGATGTTGTCGTGGGGGGCGGCTTCTGACGATGTCGGTGTGGTGGGGTATCGGGTGTTTGTCAATGGTGTTGAGGTTGGG
>JBFISZ010000170.1:0-5279 GCA_041608315.1 Acidimicrobiia bacterium
CGGCTCGGGATGCGTCCCCCCGGAACGGAGGGGAGAAGGCACCCGCCGGCGGCGCAGCCGACGAGCGGGTAGAGGGGCGCGTCGTCTGACGTAGTTCCCGGTGCAAGGGTTCTTTGGCCCGGGGGGAGGTGGAGCCCTGACGGACGGGACTCACCACGAGCTGGCGCCCCCTTCGGCGCCTGGCGGAGCCACTTCCCCCGCCCTGGGAAGACACAAGGGGAGGTCGCCTGATCGCCGTGTTATCAGACCGCCTCAACCCGCGGTCAGGCCGCCGTCGATGGGCAGGGCGGCGCCGGTGATGAAGCCCGCCTCGTCGGAAGCCAGGTAGAGGACGGCCGCGGCGATCTCATCCGGGGAGGCGATGCGGCCGATGGGGTGCTTTTCCTCGAAGCGAGGACGCACCGCCTCGATGCCCCCCATCTCTTCCATCTCGCCGCGCAACATCGGCGTATCGACGCTGCCGGCGCAGATGCAATTGATCCGCACACCCTGGCGGGCGTGGTCGAGCGCCATCGCCTTGGTCAGCAGCACCACTGCCCCCTTGGCGGCGCTGTAGGCGGCGACACCCCGGCCGCCGACGAGGCCGAAGTAGGAGGCGTTGTTGACGATGGCTCCCCCACCACGAGCCACCATCACGGCGACTGCGGCTCGCGACATCAGGAAAGTGCCGGTGGCATTGACCGCCATCGTCCGCGCCCATTGCTCGTCGGTCGTGTCCAGGGCCGACCTGTCGCGATAGATGATCCCGGCGTTGTTGAACAACACGTCCAGGCCGCCGAAACGATCCAGGCAAGCCTCGACCGCGGCGTCGCAGTCGGCGGAGTTCGTGACATCGCAGGCCACGCCATGAGCAGCGCCGCCGGCGGCCTCGATCTCGCCAACAACCGCCTGCGACTCTTCGCGGCGGCGCGCTGCAATGAGCACTCTGGCCCCGGCAGCGGCGAACTGCAGCGCCGCCGCCCGGCCGATCCCGGAGTTGCCGCCCGTGATGAGCACGGCCTTGTCGATGAAACCGGTCATCGTGCCGTGTACCCGGCGTCGACGGTCACCAGTGAGCCCGTCATGTAACTCGACGCGTCGGAAGCGAGGAACGCCACGACTTCTGCCACCTCCCGCGGGTCTCCGAGCCGGCCCATGGGGACCGCCCGGTCGGCGAGAGCGTGCAACTCATCTTCGGTCGGCGGGCGCGCCCGCTCCGAGGACAGCATCGGGGTGCGGATCTCACCGGGCACCACGGCGTTGACGCGCACCCCCTGGCGGGCGTGCTCGAGCGCCATCGACTTGGTGAGCTGATGCACCGCCCCCTTGGTAGCTGCGTAGGCCGAGTGGCCGGGCCCGCCGACAACCCCCCAGATCGAACCGAAGTTGATCACGGAACCGCGCCTGCGGGCAACCATGCCGGGCACGGCCGCCCGGCTCATGTAGAAGATCCCGTCGACGTTGACGCTGAAGATGCGGTGCCAGTCCGCATCGGACGTGTCCACCGCATCGGCCCGGACGATCGTCCCGGCGGCGTTCACCAGGATGTCGACTGCGCCGTAGGTCTCCTCGGTCGCGGCAATGACACCGTCGCAGAATGCCGAATCGGCGACAGAACCGACGTGGGCGATGCCGTCGACTTCGACCGCGATCGCCTCGAGACTCGGGTTCACATCAACGAGAACAACGGTCGCTCCCCGCTCGGCGAGAACCGCGGCCGACGCGTTACCCATCCCCGAAGCTGCCCCGGTCACAACTGCCACTCTGGCGGTGAGATCGCTCACGAGGCAAGTGTAGGAGCCGACGAGGGCGGCCCCGGGCTACAGCGGGAGCTCCATGAAGCGCGAGCAGCGCAGTGGGTTCTCCCGGTAGCGCGGGATATCCGCGAAGCCGAGCGTCTCGTAGAGCTGGTTGGCAACCGGCATCGACTCGAGATCCGAATCGAGCCGTATCGCCGCGTGCCCGGCGTCACGAGCGAACGCAACGGCGCGCTCGGCGAGGCGGCGACCCAGCCCGGTTCCCCGGCTCTCTTCCCGGACAAACAGGCGTTTCAACTCGGCGATGCCGTCACCGATGGCGCGAACACCGACGACGCCCAGCAGCTCCCCCGTCTCGGCGGACGCCACGAAGACGGCGCCCCCGGGCGGGGCGTAGTGCGCCGCCACGTCCGCCAACTCCGTCTCGTAGTCCTGGAAGTCCAGCTCGAAAGGCAACCAGTCGATGTACTCCTGCATGAGACCGGCGGCAGCCGCGAAGTCCTCATGAGTGACGGCCTGCCGGATCATTGGGGCTCCGGGTCGAGCACTTTCCAGTCTTCAGCCATGCGCAGGATCGACTCGCTGACTTCGCGAGATCTGTCGAGAACATCGCACAGCTTCTCGCGGCCGTACATCACGTCGATCAGCGGCACGTCGAATTTGCCAACCATGCTGAGGCGCCGGGACGGCTTGTCCGCCAGCGCATCGAAAGAGTCGACCGCCGATACCTCGATCGGCAGGTCGATTCCCGCAACGCCCGACAGCTCGGCTGACAACACCACGAGATCCGGTGGAGAGCCCAGCGGCGGCAACGACCAGTTGAACAACAGCGGAACGTTGAAGCGCCCTTCCGGGTCCTCCAGCTCGTCGGTCTCGAGAGCGGCATCCTCCAGCGCCAGCAACGTCCGCGGCTCGACGTCGAACGCCATATTCAGGTCGAGCGGTCCGTCACAGGCGAAGTCGGGGTGCATGTCGACCTCCCAGGCCTGGCGCAACGAGAAGCTCTCGATGAAGTGACGCTCGTCGTGAACATGGAAGCCGTGCTCGACGGCGTGGTCTTTGAGATACGTGATGAATCCAGCGAGATCTACAGCCATGAGTGAATGGTATACCTTGAGCGAGGCCTGGGGACCCTGTCGACACTACCCCCGGATCGCCTCTAGGAGATCCGCCCCGGATCTGTGTACACGTTGCACGAATCGTCGCGGAGAAAGCCGACAACGGTCAGGCCCATCTCCTCGGCCAGTTCCACCGCCAGCGACGACGCCGCCGACACGGCCGCTACCACTGGGATCCCCGCCACGGCGGCTTTTTGCACCATCTCAAAGCTCACGCGTCCCGATATCAGCAGGATCCGCTCCCCAATCGGCCAGTGGAGTCTGGAGGCGTGGCCCACCACCTTGTCGACCGCGTTGTGCCGTCCGATGTCCTCCCGCACGACGATGAGCTCGCCCTCTGCCGTGAGCAGGGCGGCGGCGTGAATCCCTCCCGTCGCGGTGAAACTGTGTTGGGCGGCCCGCATGGTGTCGACCAGGCCGAACAGCGTCTCGGTGGAGATCCGCGGGCCGGGCGGCGGTCGCAGGGCCGCCACCCGCACTGCGTCGATCGACGCCTTGCCGCACACGCCGCACGACGATGTCGTGTAGAGATTGCGGCGGAACTGCTCCGGATCGACGGTCACGCCGTCGCGCAGAACGAGCGACCAGCGGTCACCATCGTCCGGGTCGCCGGCCGGTACGACCCCCACCACCTCATCGGGGCCGAGGACTATGCCCTCGGTGATGGCGAACCCGAGGCCCAGCTCCTCGTCGTGGCCGGGAGTGCGCATCAGTACCGCCAACGGAACCCCGCCGAGCCGGAACTCCACCGGGGCCTCGGTCACGAGGAGGTCACGAGTTCGGGTGGACTCACCCCGACGCGTCAATCGGGTCAGTTCGTGCGGAGTTGCGGTGCCGTCCATCAGCCGCAGGTTACGCCTCGCCGGCGATCAGGTCCCACAACCGCTTCACATGCCGTTCCGTCGTGTAGGTCTGACCGATGGAGACCCGGATGAACGCCACGTCGTCGAGCAGCGAAGCCGTGATGTAGGAATGGCCGGAGGCGTTGATCGCCTCGGCGAGCGCCGCCGTGGCGTCGTTGCCGGAGGTGTGACGGAAGCTCACCAGCGCGAAGGGCGTCGGCGCCACGGTCTCCAATCGGTCGTCGGCCTCGATGCGCGCTTCCAGCCATTTGGCCAGCCGGACATGCTCGCGAATGTGGTGTCTGATGCCCGCTGCGCCGTATGAGCGCAGCACGAACCACAGCTTGAGAGCCCGGAACCGGCGTCCCAACGGTACGTGCCAATCCCGGTAGTCGATGACGTCACCGGAGTCCGACACCCGGTTGCGCAGGTACGGCGGCGTGATGCTCATGGCGTCGATCAAGGGCTCGCGGTCGGCGACATAGAAGACGTTGCAGTCGAAGTTGGTGAACATCCACTTGTGCGGGTTGAACGTGTAGGAGTCGACCAGCTCGAGCCCGTCCTGGTGGTGGCGGAATTCCTCACAGATCATCGCGGTGCCGGCGTAGGCGGCGTCGACGTGATGCCACACACCCTCGCGCCGCGCGATGTCCCCGATGCCGCGCACCGGATCGACTGCAGTCGTCCCTGTGGTGCCCACCGCCGATCCGATGAACGCCGGCGTGAGGCCCGCCGCCCGGTCGGTGGCGATGGCGGACTCGAGGTCCTCGAGCCGCATGGCGTACTCGTCATCGACCGCGATGAGCCGGACGTGCCCGTACCCGGCCACGTTGGCGCCTTTCTCGATCGAGGAGTGGGCCTGCGATGACGTGTAAGCCACCATGTCGGCGGCGGCGACGGATCTCCTGCGGTGGCGAGCCACGACCAGCGCGGTGTGGGTCGAGTCGGAGGCGCTCATTTGGATGACGCCGCCGCCGGGACCGTCCGTCCTCCAGCCGGCGGGCAGGCCGAGCAGATCCACCAGCCAATCGACGACCACCATCTCGAGCTCGGTCGCCGCCGGGCTCGTCGCCCACAACATCCCTTGCTGGCCGAGCCCCGACGAAACCAGATCGCCGAGAATCCCCGGCCCGGAAGTGTTCGCCGGGAAGTACGCGAACCAACCCGGCGACTGCCAATGAGTGACGCCGGGCATGACGATGTCGTTGAGGTCGGCGACGATGGCACTGAACGGCTCCGGCTCCTCGGGCGCTTCTCGCGGCAGCCCGGCGATGATCTCTCCCGGTTTGATGTCCGGCGAGATTCGCCGGCTCTCGACCGTCTCCATGTACTGCGCGATCCATTCGATCAACTCGGCCCCGGCGGCCCGAAACTCGTCCGGCGTCATGTGATACGAAGTCATCCAGCCAGGTTATCTCGTTGAAACTCGCGCCAGCCGCTGGTCTCACGCCCCGCAGCCCCCCTCGGCTCCTCGTGCCTCGTCGCCACTCCCCCCAAACGTTCCCCGACTCCGTCGTGAAACGGGGGGAGAGACAAGGTGTCTCCACCCCTCGCGCGCGCAGCGAGCGTTGGGGGAGGTGGCC
>JBFISZ010000171.1:0-5260 GCA_041608315.1 Acidimicrobiia bacterium
CCAGGGCGGCGGCGTGGGCAAGTCCCAGGCCGAGTGGATGATCGACGGCGAGCCGGAGGAGGACATCTTCGGGATGGACGTCGCCCGCTTCGGGTCGTACGCCGAGAACCGCGAGTACATCCGCCAAATGACCGGCCAGTTCTACTCGCGCCGGTTCGTGATGACGTACCCCAACGAGCAACTGTGGGCCGGCCGGCCGCTGCGCATGGCCCCCGCCTACGACGCGATGACCGCCGCCGGCGCCCAGTGGGGCGTTTCGTGGGGCCTGGAAGCGCCGCTGTACTTCGCCCCCGACGGATTTGTCGAAGAGCCGACGCTGCGCCGCTCCAACGCGTTCGACATCGTGGGCCAGGAGTGCCGCCGGGTGAGGTCTGCCGTTGGCATCCTCGATATCTCCAGTTTCTCGCGCTATGAGATCACCGGGCCCAATGCCGCGGCCTGGCTCGAGCGGCTGATCGCCAGCCGGGTGCCCGCTCCCGGCCGGATCCGGCTCGCCGCCATGCTCGGCCACGACGGCCGCCTCAAGGGCGATCTGACTTTGTTCAACTGGGGTGACGGCACCTGGTGGCTGATGGGCTCGTACTACCTGCGTGCCTGGCACATGCGCTGGTTCAACGACCATCTGAGCGACGGGGTGACGGTGCGCGATATCAGCGACGCCGTTGTCGGTTTCTCGCTGTCCGGCCCCAAGTCGTCCGAGTTGCTGGCCCGGGTGACGGCGGACAACGCGTCGTCCCTTGGTTTCATGTCATGCGCCACGATCGATGTTGGCTTGATCCGCGCCAAGGTGGGCCGCATCTCGGTCACGGGTGAGCTGGGGTATGAGATCAACTGCACGGCGGCCGAGCACGTGGCGCTGCGGTCTCTCCTGGTCGAGGCCGGCGCCGACCTCGGCGCCATCGAGTACGGCTACAAGGCGCTGGTGTCGTTGCGTCTCGAGAAGAGCTATGGCATCTGGTCGAAAGAGTTCAAACAGGAGTACACCCCGGCCATGACCGGAATGGATCGCTGGATCGACTGGTCGAAGGCGGACTTCATCGGAGCCGAAGCAGCACGGCGCGAGCGGGACTCCGGCGGTGCGCCGCGCCGCCAGGTGACGCTCGAAGTGGATGCGATCGACGCCGATGCCTCCGGGTACGAGCCGGTGTGGGCCGAGGGGCGCCGGGTCGGCTACATAACGTCGGGCGACTACGGCCACACCGTCGGCAGGAGCCTGGCGATGGGGCTCGTCGACCGCGACCACTCGGCCGTGGGCGCCGAATTGACCACTCACATCGTCGGCGTGGAGCGGCCGGCGAAAGTCATCGCGCCGTCGCCGTACGACCCAGCCGGTGCGGCGCAGCGGATGTGACGGAAAACGCCGAATCCAATCTCTCTGAGTATTCGACTTACGCGCGCTGCGTTACTTTGCTATCATGCCGGCAGTGGTTTAGGGGGCACGGTTGATCGGCTCAGGTAGGCTCCGTTCACGCGGGGGAATTGACGACAAAGGCAGGCGAATGCGGGAAGCGCCCGAGAGGGGGGCTTCGTTAGTTGAGTTCGCCATCATCCTGCCGATCCTGATGGCGCTGCTGTTTGGAATCGTCACGGGGGGCCTGGCCCTCAACAGCAAGAATTCACTGAACAACGCCGCCCGCGAGGCGGCTCGATACGGAGCAACCCTCCCTGTCGACCCGACGATGTCCGCCTGGCTGGACGACGTAGCCGATGTGGCCATTCGGTCGGCCACGGGCGATCTCGACAACGGTGTCCCCGGGCGTACCGTTTGCGTCGCCTATGTGTATCCGGACGGCACTTTGAGCACCGATCAGACCGCGGCGGTCAACATCGACGCCGCCGGGGTGCGCACCTATTCGGGCGGTACCTGCTTTGGAGACGGCCGCCCCAACGATGAGCGTCGCGTCCAGGTGCGGGTCACCCGTACGAGCGACTTCTTTGCGCTGTTCTTCTCCACGACCGTCACCCTCGATGAAGAGTCCGTCTCCCGCTACGAGCGTCTCCAATGAAGGCCTTGCGTAGCTCAGAGAGAGGCGCGGTGCTCCTCATCGTCGCCGGCTCGATGGTCTTGCTGCTGGCCATCGCCGCCTTCGTGCTCGATCTCGCCGCGTTGCGGGCCGACCGTGCAGTCTCCACCTCTGTGAGTGACCAAGCGGCGACGGCCGGTTCGCTCGAGCTGTGGAACGGCGACGGCCAGGCCGCCTGCCAGACCGCTCTCGCCTATATCGATCTCAATATGCCGGGCGGGCCTTTCACCGGGGCCAACTGCGGGGCACTTCCTTCGTCGTGTGGGCCCGCCACCGCGGCGGTCTCGACGAGCGCGACCTCGGGGCAGTGGACCGCAACGATCACGTATCCGGTCCCCAACGGCCACCCGCTGCTCGATCCGGCGGCGATCGGGGCGACGACCCAGGCGATCCACACCGAGGACGGCGTGAGATGTGAGCGCCTCGGCGTGCAGATCGACGGAATCCGCCAGTTCTTCTTCGCCAACGTGATCGGCGCCGCCTCCGGCGATACTGAGGTGCACGCCGTCGCCCGCGCCACCCCGAGTGACTCGGCCGACATGGTGCTCAACCTCCTGATCCTCGAGCGCTACGACTGCGACGCGATATCGGCCGCCGGCGGGGGAGCAGCTGACGGCGGAATCGTCACCGACGCCATCTGGAACCCGGTCGACATGGCCTTCGATCCGGGATGGATCGCAGTCGACTCGGACGGTTCCTCGGGCGTCGACTGCTCGGCCAACGGCGTGCTCGACATCGACGGCACGAACGGGCTGATCCGCGCCGATGGCCCAGCTAACTGTCCCGGCGAGATCAACACCCCGGGCAGTGGTGACGGCTGTGGCGAGATCCGGGTGCTGGCGGACGGGCAGCCCTACCCGGGCTGCAACCGGCCGGCATGTACCTCGTCAGCCCTCCCCAATTCTCCGGCCCCACTGCCCGAGCAGCTGCCGCGGCGAGTGACCCGGTCGCCGGTAGATCACCGCTACAACTGCAAACCCGGCGGCTACACCTTCGATCCCGGATACGACATCAGCCCCTGTACCAAGACACCCCCCACTCCTCCCTACATCGACCAGCTCGTCGCCGCCTACGGTGTTGCGGGGACTGTTCCCGCCGGGTTCGAGTCGTGGACATCCTTGGGGCACCCGTGCACGGTGCCTCCGGCAGGGAGTATCAACATCAACAACAAGGATGTGTACATCGATTGCCATCCGCGGCTGGGTATCAACGGCGCCGTGAGAATCACCGGTGGGGACGTCATAGTCAGAAGCGATATCAACATCCAGTCCGGCGCAACGCTGGAGTTCAACAAGCCCGCCATGGGCATCCCGCACATCCCGCGCATCTTCTATATGCGCGATGGCGAGCTTGGCAAGGCAGGCAGTGCCAACCTCTACTTGTACAAAACAACCGTGTACATGTCGGAAACGTCGGAACTGGACCTGGGGGGTGGCACCGGAGAGCTCGTGTGGCAGGCACCGAACGATCCCGCGTACCGGTTTGACGACCTGGCGCTGTGGTCCGAGGGCACCTCTGAACACAAGTTTGCCGGGCAAGCGGTGCTCGACCTCTCGGGCGTGTTCTTCGTCCCGCGCGGTACCGTCGCCTACGCCGGTCAGGGCAACCAGCTCCAGATCTCTGCTCAGTTCATATCCAAGAAGCTGAAGTCGACCGGCCAGGGCCTCCTCATCGTCGCTCCAGCATTCGACCACGCCGTCCTATTCCCCGAGCTCCTGGACATTCAGCTGATCCGCTGACATCTGCCGGTGCTATGACCGGCGATTCAGTCGGCTGAGCTCTGCGCAACCGGCCCCTGGCTACCATGCAGGCACATGCCTCCCCCCCTCGCGCTGATGCTCTTCGTGGTGGTCCAGCTGGTGCCCGGCTGGGTGGCGTCCGCGATGCTCCCGAGGGTGGCCCAGCGGCTGTCGCCGGCGGGGCGGGTGGCAACGGCCGTGGCGCTGTCGATTGCGCAGCTGGTTCTCGTGAGCCTGGTGTTGATCTCGTTGGGTATCGCCATGCCGGCGGTGATAGTCGCGGTGAACGTCGTGATCACCGGGGTGCTGGCCGGAGTCGCCCGGCACCGGCTCCGCCGCGATTGGGACTCCGCAAGAGCTGCGTTCGGCGGCTTCCGGCCGGATGGGGAAACCGTCGTTGTCGTCGCCACCATCGCCGGGGTCGTTGCGATAGCGGTCTTCAGGGCATTGCAGAAGCTCCCGGCTGCTGTGTCCGCCTGGGGATACGCCGCCGACACCGCCGAGATCCTCGAGGCCGGGGGGCTCCCGGAGACGAACCTCCAGTACGGCGCAGAAGTTGCGTTCGCGGCAACCAAGACGGCCGGGTTCGCCTGGCTGGGGGCGCTGCGGGCCTTCACCGGGATTGGTTTCACGAGGTCGCTGCAGCTTCTGCCGCTGGCGCTGATGTTCGGCGCCCTCGTCGCGACATGGGCCATCTTCCGCTCATTCGCCGGTCGCCTCGCCGCCGCCGTGGGCGTGTTTCTCCTGTTCTTCGAGTTCCCGGCGCATTCGTTGCTCGTCGTCAAGTACTCGCGACTCACCATCGAGGCGGCGGGGATGACGCTGGGGCTCCTGGCACTGTGGGCCGTGATTGCCGCCGACACGGAACGGGTGCCGGAGCTGCGCTGGCTGGCGGCGGTGATGATGGTCCTGGCCGGGTTGACCCACGGGGTGACGGTGGTGATGACCGTGGTCTTCATCGCCTCATACCAGCTGGCCAAGATCGTCCTCGGCCGGCTCAGCTGGCGCCAGACGTACCGGCAGGCCTTCGTGCTCGGGGTGGTGCCGGGCCTCGGCCTGTTGGCCGGTTTGCGCCTGTGGTCGCGCGCCGCCGGGTTTGCGCTCAGCGGAGGCGGGTACGAGCTCGTCAACGGTGTCGGCGATCCAACTCTGGCGCTGCGGAGGGTTCTCAACGGCAGGTCGATCCTTGCGGCCGGGCCCCCTCGGACCGGGGTGCGGCTGGGGCACCTCTTTGATCTGTACATCGAGTCGATGTTCGCCGATCGTTCGCCTCTGGCGGACGTGTCCCGGCAAGCCCCCGTTCTCATCTTCGTGGCGGTGGTTGCCCTCATCGCCGTGACCTGGCTGGTGGGGAACCGCCGCATCGCCGTCACCGCGGCCTTCGTCCTGCTGGCCATCTTCCTCATCGGGCTCGTCTTCGCCTATCGCTACGAAATGCACGTCTTCAGGACTCATCCGCAGCGGCGCGAGTTTCCCTATGCCGGGCTCGTCGTGGTC
>JBFISZ010000172.1:0-5258 GCA_041608315.1 Acidimicrobiia bacterium
CCCCGGGCCCGCTCCGCTTCGTTGCGGCCCCGCCGTGGGATGATCGAGCCATGCGCCGACTCTTTGAGCTCCTCGCCCTGGCAATTCTGCTCTCAGCTTGTACCGGTGCCGCGGCCCTTCCGACCACCTCGGCGACGATCGCGGCGGAATCGACGACCAGCGCGGCCGCGGCTGCGACCACCCGAACGCCGCCGCCGACAGTTCCGCTCGCCACGACCGCCCCGCCCACGACGAGCGCGCCGCCGGAAGAGGCTGCTGCGGTCGTCGGCGTGCCCTACGGCGAGGTTCCCGGTCTGACGATGTTCCGCGGCAACCCGAGCCGCACGTACTACGGCACGGGCCCCGTTCCCAGTGATCCCGAGGTGCTGTGGCGGTTCCCCGATTCCGCAATGTGCGGCACCTCCCCACTCGGCGGTGAGGACGAGGTGTGGTGCGGCACCGGGTGGACCGGGCAGCCGGTGGTGTGGGAGCGGCCCGACGGCCTCACCGAAGTGATCTTCGGAGCGTTCGACAAGCGGGTGCACTTTCTCAACGGCGCTACCGGGGAGCGCACTCGGCCCGACTTCGTCGCGGGTGACATCGTCAAGGGCTCGGTCGTCCTCGACCCGGATGGCTTCCCGCTGCTCTACGTGGGATCGAGGGCAAACCGCTACATGGTGGTGGCGCTCGACCGGGAGACTCCAACCGAGATCTGGTCGCTGCCGTCGGACTACGTGCGTGGGCGCTGGAACAACGACTGGGATTCCTCGGCCGTCATCCACGACGGCTACCTGCTCGAAGGTGGCGAGAACAGCTGGTGGTTCGTTGTGAGGCTGAACCGCGCCATCGGGGACGACGGGTTGGTGACTGTGGCGCCCGAGATCGTCGCCTCCATCCCGGCGTGGAGCGACCAGACGTTGGCAGCCGCCGGCAATCAGCAGTCGATCGAGAGCTCGACGGCGGTTTTCAACGATAGGGCCTACTTCGGAAACGGCGCCGGCCGCGTGGTCGGCATCGACCTCAGCGCCCTTGGCTCCGGTACTGCCGAGATCGTCCTCGACTTCTGGGCGGGCGACGACATCGACTCGACGATCGTCATCGACGATGCCGGCATGCTTTACGTGACTGCGCAGATCGACCTGGCAACGGCTCGGGCGGCCGATGTCGGCCAGCTGGTGAAGCTCGACCCGGACCGGCCGGAGGACCCCGTGGTGTGGAGCCTCGAGATCCCTTCGGTCGAAGCCGCCGTCGGCGGAGCCTGGGCCACTCCGGCGCTTCACCAGGGTCTGCTCTACCTGCCGACCAACCCGGGGGAGCTGCTTGCCGTTGACACGGCGACCGGCGAGGTCGTGTGGCGTGACGATGTCGGGTTCCACGCCTGGTCGTCCCCGATCGTCGTCGATAACGCCCTGATCGTGGCCGTCAATTGTGGATCGACGCCGGCGCTGCGGGCCTACGACCTCAGCGACCCCCGGCGGCCGGCAGCTCAGTGGGAGATCCCGGTGGCAGCCGGGTGCCTCGAATCGACCCCGGCCATCTGGAACGGCCGGATCTACGTCGGCTCGCGCGACGGCTACTTCTACGCAATTGGAGATGGGTAACGGGAGCCAGATCGGCCAAAGAAGCCCGGCTCCGGGATGCCTAGACTCGCTACGCAGGAACAACGAACGGGAGGACGGGATTGGCCACCACCGAGACGGTTGAGCAGTCGGCGGACTCGACGGAGGGCGAGGCGGCGCCGCGGTTCAACTTGGCGAGCCTGCTGCTCCTGGTTGGGGCAGTCGGCGCGGCGTCCACGATGGCCTTGTGGTGGATCGGTGGCCTGTCGGCCGAGCCCGAGCTGGAAATCGGTCGTGAGGTCTTCGGCAACGTCCCCGGAGTGTTCGTAGCGCTGTTCTATGTCGGCGTGTCGGCGGCGATATTCCTGTCCGCCTACTTCTTCGCGCAGCGGGCGAGGAACTGGGCCCGGGGCGCCGCCGAGGACCGCTCCCGGCTGCTCAAGCAGCGGCTTCACAATTTGCGGGAGGGGCTGGCGATGAAGACGCTCCTCCGTGATCCCGCCGCCGGGTTGATGCATGCCGCCATCTACTACGGCTTCATCGTCCTCTTCCTCGGGACGGTCACGCTCGAGATCGACCACGTCCTGCCCACGAACCTCAAGTTCCTCCATGGCACGTTCTACCAGGGGTTCTCGCTGACCCTCGATGTGGCCGCTCTCGTCTATCTGGGGGGCCTCGCCTGGGCCGCGCTGCGCCGCTATGGGCTGCGGCCGTGGCGGCTGCGCGGCAAGACGCGCCCCGAGGACGGAGTCATCCTCGGAGTGCTCGCCGGGATCGGCGTCTCCGGGCTCCTCGCCGAGGCCGCCCGCATCAGCCTCATCGGCCGTCCTGCCTGGGAGCAGTGGTCGTTCGTCGGCTACTTGATGAGCTACATGTTCCCCACCGGGTCGGCGTCCTTCTGGCACCAGGCGATGTGGGCCCTTCACGCCCTGTTGTTCGTGGCCTTCCTGATCATCCTGCCCGTCACCAAGCTGCGCCACATGGTGACTTCACCGGCCAACATGTACCTCGCGGCGCGGGAGCGCCCCACGGGAGCGATGCGCGAGATGCCGAACCTCATGGAGGCCGACGACATCGAGACGGTCGGTGCCTCGGTGGTAGCGGAGTTCACGTGGAAGCAGCTCTTCGACACCGACGCCTGCACGATATGCGGCCGCTGCACCTCGGTATGCCCGGCCAACACCACCGGCAAGGCGCTCGATCCCCGCGAGATCGTCCTCAAACTCGGCGAGGTGGCGGCGCGCACCGCCGCCAGCCCGATATCGCCTCCGGTGGGTGTCGACGGTGCGATCACGGTGACATCCGACAATGTGTTCGAGCGGATCACTGCCGAAGAGCTGTGGTCCTGTACCACGTGCCGAGCGTGCGACGAGATCTGCCCTGTGAACATCGAGATTCTGGACAAGATCCTCGACATGCGCCGGTACCTGTCGCTCATGGAGGCGGATTTCCCCTCCGAGCTGGGCAAGGCCTACATCAGCCTGGAGAACTCGTCCAACGTCTACGGCATGGGCCAGGCGACCCGCGGCGATTGGACCGACCAGCTCGACTTCCCGGTCAAGGTGCTCGGCGAGCCGGGCGTCGCGGCCGAGTATCTCTACTGGGTGGGGTGTGCGGGATCGTTCGACGACCGCAACCGCAAGGTGACGATCGCCACCGCCCGCCTGCTGCATGCGGCCGGGGTCGACTTTGCCATCCTGGGACCGCAGGAGTTGTGCACCGGGGACCCGGCCCGGCGGACCGGCAACGAGTATGTGTTCCAGGGTCTGGCGCTGCAGAACATCGAGACGCTCAACGATCTCGGGATCACCAAGATCGTCACTCAGTGCCCCCACTGTTTCAACACCCTCGGCAATGAGTATCCGCAGTTCGGCGGGGAATACGACGTCATCCACCACTCCGAGCTCCTCGCTTCACTGGTTGCCGAAGGCAGACTGACGCCGGTCGCCGGGGACGAGCAGATCACCTTCCACGATCCCTGCTACCTGGGCCGCCACAACGACGTCTACGTCGCGCCGCGCGATGTGCTCGACCTGGTCGGCAACCGGGTCGAGATGCCGCGCAACGGCACCGGAAGTTTCTGCTGTGGTGCCGGGGGCGGGCGTTTCTTCCTCGAAGAGCAGATCGGCAAGAAGGTCAATATCGAGCGCTCGGAAGAGGCACTTGCGACCGGGGCGGATGTCATCGCCACCGGCTGCCCGTTCTGTTTCGTGATGATGGACGATGGCGTCAAGGAGATTGGCGACGAGACCGTCCAGGTGCAGGACATCGCAATGCTCTTGGCGTCGCAAGCTCTCGACTAGAAATCTGCCCCATGATCACCAGGGATGGGCTGCGGAAGTGTGTCGCCGTCTGTCGCGGCATCGGGCAGCAGGCTCATCCCGCACCTCCGGCTCAAGGCGAAGCCGGAGCTGGCCGATACCGGCCACTATGAGTGATGTGTCGCGTTCGTGTGCCCGCTGCCGCCGCGCCGCCGTGGTGGCGCGCGGTAGCGCTGCCTACTGCGTCGAATGTAATGAGATCATGGATTGGTCGGATGTGATCGCCGTCGTCCAGCAGTCGACCGATCTGGAAGGCGGCGCCGTCGCGCCGGTGGCGGGGCAGGTCCCCGAGGCGCCGGCAGCCCCCGGCCCCGAGCCCGCCACGGAACCGGCGCTGATCGGTGGCAGCGGCGGCAGTGGTGTGGCGGCGCCCACGCCGGACCCCTTCTCGCAGCGACTCATCTAGCCGGAGCCGCACCTCACGGGGCGAATGCCTTCTCCATCAGTAGTTGCTGCTCGCGGGCGTGAGTTCGCGGATTTCCCGTTGCCGGGCTGGCCGACTCCTTGCGATAGATTCCCCGGCTGGAACGTCCGGCCTCGACGAAGAGGTGGCGCGAGATGAAGCGCCAGGCCCCCATGTTCGCCGGCTCCTCCTGAACCCACAGCAGTTCGGCGTCTCCATAGGGGGCGAGGGCGCGGTTGATCGCAGCTGCCGGGAACGGATACAGCACCTCCACCCGCAAGATGGCCACATCGTCGATGTCGTTGTCGGCTCGGTACCGTTCCAGGTCGTAGTACACCTTGCCGGCACATAGCACGACGCGACGGGCGCTCCTGGTGACGAGCGGGTCGCCGATGACCGCTTGCAGGCTGCCCCCGGTGATCTCGGCGATGGGGCTGAAGGTCTGGCGAGTGCGCAGCAACGACTTCGGCGTGATGATGACGAGCGGCCGCTTGATCGGATGCATCGCCTGGGTGCGGTACAGGTGGAAAAGCTGGGCGGGCGTTGAGGGCACCGCCACCCGGATGTTGTCTTCGGCCGCCGAAGTGAGAAAGCGCTCCAGCCGGGCCGACGAGTGCTCGGGGCCCTGGCCCTCGAAGCCGTGCGGCAGCAGCAACGTCACGCTGGAGCTCTGTTTCCACTTGTCGTAGCCGCTGGCAAGGAACTGGTCGATGATCACCTGGGCTCCGTTGACGAAGTCACCGAACTGGGCCTCCCACATCACCAGGGTGTCGGGTGCTGCCACCGAGTACCCGTACTCGAATCCCAATGCGGCGAACTCTGACAGCAGGCTGTCGTAGATCCGGATCGGCGCCTGATCCGGGGCAAGGTGGCACAGCGGGGTGAACTCGTCCTCGGTGACGTAGTCGACGAGCACGGCGTGGCGATGGCTGAAGGTGCCGCGCTGGGAATCCTCGCCGGCGAGCCGCACCGGGACTCCCTGCAAAGCCAGTGAGC
>JBFISZ010000173.1:0-5232 GCA_041608315.1 Acidimicrobiia bacterium
CCGCCCCCGACGTCGCCGCGACCGCAGACGACACCGACCGCCCCGCATGGGATACCGCCCCCGACGTCGCCGCCACCTCCCAGGAGGCGACGACGATTCCCGGAATCGATGAAACACAAGCTGTGGTGATCCCGCCCCCAAAGGGCGGCGAGCGTCCCGATGTCCCGACCGAACTGCCAACCCCCATGGGAAGCCCGCCGAGACCCGCCCGCGACCTACCCCGGCCCATCGGGGCGGATTCGACGTCGACCTGGTCCCCGACCCCGGTCGAGTCAACTCCGCAGCCGACTGGGGAGCTGGCGCCGATCGATCGAGTCTTCCGAGATCCCGGGCCGCTCGGTCAGTTGACTCAGCTGGCTTTGCTGGCAACGGCCGCGATATCGGTCGCCATGGTCGTGGCCCACATAGTGCTCAACAACCGCTTGACCGACTACGCGCAAACGGGGGAGAGCGTCCCCCGGGTCGAGTCCGTTCAGTCGATCATCGGGTCCTGGCTGCGGCCCCTTCTGATCATCGCCGTTCTCGGCGTGTACCTAGTGACGGTGGTGTGGGCTCGCCGGGTTGTCGCCAATATCGCAGTGTTCGGGAAGCACGTGCCGGAGGCCGCCCTATGGATGTGGGCCATACCTCTCGTCAATATCCTCGTGCTACGCCAGCATATCGATAGCGCCTGGAGAGGTTCCGACATTCTCCTCAGAGACGATCCGGAGTGGAACAGATCGCCGGGCAACTGGTGGGCTCTCGGATTTGCCGCCCTCGCGATCGCGACGGTCGGCGTGCTGTTCTACGGGAGCATTTTCGACGGCAAGACCGTTGAAGGCTCCATCGACTCGAATGCCTATTTGATGATCGGCTACTCCCTCCTCGGGGGAGCCTTGCTGGGCCTGGTGCGGGCAATCAGCGGAGTCATCGAGCGGCAACACAGCCGCGCCCGCCACTTCGTCTGATGCCATCCGGCGCCCCGGAGGAGACGGTTGCCGTATTCGGCTCCTCGCAGACGCGGCCCCACGAACCCGACTATGCGGCGGCTGTGAGGTGCGGCCGACTACTGGCCGAATCTGGTTTCCGGGTGGCGACTGGTGGATACGGCGGCCTGATGGAGGCCGTGTCGCGGGGAGCGGCCGATGCCGGCGGCACCGTGATCGCAGTCACCGCCCCGGAGCTGTTTCCCGATCGGGCGGGTGCCAATCCATGGGCTCACATCGAGACGCCTCAGCCGACCTTGCCGCGGCGAATCGGACAGCTGCTCGACAGCTCGATCGCAACGATCGCTCTGCCGGGGAGCATCGGTACCCTCACCGAGCTGATCGTGGCATGGAACGCTTCCTTCATCGACTCGTTGACGCAACGCCGCCCGCGGCCCGTCATCGCGGTGGGCGCCCAGTGGTCGAGCCTCGTCGCCCACATCGCCGCCGAGGTGCAAGGCTCGGTTGAGCTCGTCACCCGGGTCGAGGATGTCGACGCCGCAGTGGCGGCCGTGATCGCCGGCACCCGGTGAAGCCTCAGAAACCCGCCGATACAATCTCCCGCAGGACGAACGAGGATCACAACTAATGACAACTGAAGGCTTTTACCTAGGCGGGATGATCGATGCCGCAACCGGGGACCGCACCGAGGCTCTCGTCGACTACGACCCGGCCGACCTGACGACCCACGGCGTGATCGTCGGCATGACGGGATCGGGGAAGACCGGGCTCGGCATCATCTACCTCGAGGAAGCGCTGCTCAGCGGCATCCCGACCCTCGTAATCGACCCCAAAGGCGACATGACGAACCTCCTGTTGACCTTCCCCGATCTGCTCCCGGAGGACTTCGAGCCCTGGGTCGACGAAGGCGAGGCCCGCAAGGAGGACAAGAGCCGTCATGAGCTCGCCACAGAGAAGGCCGCCCTGTGGAAGAAGGGCCTCGGGTGGTGGGATCAGGACGGCACCCGGATCGCTGCGTTGAAGAACGCCGCCGGCTTCACCGTCTACACCCCGGGCTCAGGTGCCGGCGTCGGCCTGAACATCGTCGGCTCGCTGGCGGCGCCCGACCTCAGCTGGGAGGACGACGCCGAGACGCTGCGCGACGAGATCCAGGGATTCGTCTCGGGCCTGCTGGGTCTCATCGGGGTGGAGGCCGACCCGATCTCGTCGCGCGAGCACATCCTGCTCTCCAACCTCATCGAGCACGCCTGGCGCCAGGGTCACAACCTGGACTTGGCGGCACTTCTGGGCCAGGTGCAGCGGCCACCCTTGCGCAAGCTCGGGGTGTTCGAAATCGACACGTTCTTCCCGGAGAAGGATCGAACGGCGCTCGCCATGAAACTCAACGGGCTGGTGGCGTCGCCGTCCTTTGCCTCCTGGATGGAAGGCCGCTCCCTCGATGTCGGGTCGATGCTGTGGGATCCCAACGGCAAACCCCAGTCCGCCATCCTGTATCTGGCGCACCTCTCGGACGAGGAACGCCAGTTCATCGTCACTCTGGTCCTGTCGCGGATGGTCACCTGGATGAGGACGCAGCAGGGCACCGGCGACCTGCGGGCCCTGGTCTACATGGACGAGGTTTTCGGCTTTGTCCCCCCCAGTGCGGCACCTCCGGCCAAGAAGCCCATCCTGACGATGTTGAAGCAGGCACGCGCTTTCGGGGTTGGTATGTTGCTCTCCACCCAGAACCCGGTCGACCTCGACTACAAAGCGATGTCCAACGCCGGCACCTGGTGCATCGGTCGCCTGCAGACCGAACGGGACAAGGCGCGCATCCTCGAAGCCCTGGAATCGGCCAGCGGCGGCACAGACGTCGCGGCGCTCGATGAGATAATCTCCGGCCTCGACTCCCGCCAGTTCGTTCTCCACAACACCCACGCCGACGAGCCGGCGCTGTTCACCACTCGCTGGGCGCTGTCGTACCTGGCGGGGCCGCTGACTCGCGAACAGGTGGGCCGGCTCATGGAAGGGGCGGCGCCGCCGCCTTCCGCCGAGCCCAGCGCGGCGCCCGCCGAACCGGCTCCCCGACCGGCCGCGCCCACCCCGGCGCCGCCGTCGCGGGCCGATACGCCGCTCGGCGACACCGCCACCCCCGTGATGCCGACTGTTGCCGACGGCGTGCCCGTCTATCACGTCGATCCCGCCGCCCCCTGGCTGGATGCGGTCGGCGGCGACTCCGCTTCGACCCACTACCGGCCGGCGGTGGCGGCTCGCGTGCAACTGGTCTTCGACGACACCGCGGCGAAGCTCGACCATCGTGAGGAGTGGGAGGCGATCTTCACTCCCCTGGCGGAGCTTTTCGACGCCGAGGTGGCTCGAGCCGTGGACTACGACGACCGCGATCTGATCGCAACGGCACCGGCGACGGCGACCTATGAGCTGACCGACACGCCCCTCCACACCAAGACGTATTTCAGCCGGGCCACCACTGCGATCAAGAACTACCTGTACCGGGAACGCAAAGTGACCGTCTATCGCAATGCCCACCTCAAGCTCTACTCGCGAGTCGGCGAGGACGAGGCCGCCTTCCTGGAGCGATCCGACCAGGCGGCTCAGGATCGTGCCGACGCCGAAACAGCCAAGCTGCGCGACAAGTACGAAACCAAGCTGCGCCGAGCCCAGGACAAGCTGGAGGCGGCGGAACGGCGGGCGGAAGAGATCCGGGTCGATATCGACGGTGCCCGTCAAAGCGACCTGTTGAATCAGGCCGGTGCCCTGATCAACATCCTCACCGGACGGGGCAGTACCCGGTCGATCACCGGTTCCTCCCGGCGCCGGGCATCGCGCCGCTCGAAGGAACAGAGGCTGGAGACCGCCGAGGCCAAGATCGGCGACATGGCGGACGCGATGCTCGAACTCGATCAGGAACTCCGCGAGGAGCTCGCCGAGATCAACGATCGGTGGGAAGACATCGGCGGCGACATCGAGCGACTCGAAATCGGGCTCGAGAAGTCGGATATCCACGTTACCGACGTGGCCCTCGTTTGGGTTCCGAGTTGAACGGCACTATCTGGCGCATCGAGGGTGTAACGTTGCCGTATGAGTGACGAAACCCAGCTATCGCAAGGTTCCTACGGCGGTCGCCCGCAGCGAGCCGCCATCGTCGGGATCCAGGAGAGCAGCCAGGATGGGGAGGCGCGCGCCACCATCACGCTGACCTATCACGACGCCGAATACAAGGGCCACGCGATGGGCAGTGCCGCGGTGAGCGCCCGCCCCCGGATCGTCGGCGAGGCGACGCTACGTGCCGTCGAGGCGGTCACAGGGGGCCGTCTCCAGCTGACTCTCGATGCGATTGCCACTACCGACCTCGGGGATTCGCGGGTCGCCATGGCGCAGGTCGGCCTCGTCGGCTCGAATGAACCCCTCGTCGGCAGCGCCCTCGTGCAGACGTCGGATTCGGCGACGGCGACCGTGAAGGCGGTCCTCGACGCGCTCAACCGGCGCATGTCGCAAGTCTTGACGTGAGCGCGCAGTGATGCGCTATCCGGGCTCTAGACCAATTGCGTGTCGAGCATCGCCCAGAGCAGGTCCTTGACGGTGACGATGCCGAGCAGCTCACCGTTCTCCATCACGGGCAGATGGTGATATCCGGCCTCCAGGAGCCACGTGGCAGCCTCCCGCACGGAAATGCTGCAAGGCACGGTATCGGGGGCTTCGCTCATCCACTCGGCCACGGTGGCGACCCCCGGATCGGCGTCGGCGGCGACCGCCTCGACCAGATCGTGCTCGGTGAGGATCCCGACCAGCTCTCGACGACTGACGACGCCGAGGTAGCCGACTTCACGATCCATCATGTTCTGGGCGGCGTCGAGCAGAGTCGCCTCAGGCCCGATGACCTCAGCCGATCCGCCCACGAGTCCCTTTAACTGCACGACGGACCTCCTCCGATACCTAGGACTCTACCTATCCACAGAGCCAAGTTGCCAAGGCCGGGAACTACTGAGTATCAAGTACTTAGTACTGAATACTTGGTACTGAGTACTTGAAGAGCTAGATCAGATCTTGTTCGCGGATACCGAAACTGGGATGACGGAGGCGGCACAGCGCCAGCTTCTCGAGCTGACGGATGCGCTCCCGAGTGAGGTTGAACTCGTCGCCGATCTCCTCGAGCGTGCGGGGCACGCCGTCGTAGAAGCCGTAGCGCAGCGCCAGGATGCGTCCCTCCCGGTTGGGAAGTCGCTCGATCGACTTGCGCAAGCTGTCGGCAATGTCCATCTCCTCGGTCACCCGCACCGGGTCGACGGCGTCCTCGTCCTCGATGAAG
>JBFISZ010000174.1:0-5134 GCA_041608315.1 Acidimicrobiia bacterium
CGCCTCGGAGCCGAGGACCGATCTGCGCCTGGAATGGAAGCGGCCCACGTTGTCGATCACCACGCAGCGGCTCAACCGGATCGACATCTACGCCGACGACCGGCCGTACACCACGCTCGACGTGCTCCGGGACGGCACCGTCCAGATCCAGCTGCCCGACGTCGAGCTGATTCGGGTCGAGGGCTACAAGGGGCAGAACCTCAGCCAGGCACGCTTGTACGACAACTCGGCGGACCCCGACCGGCCCCGCTAGCCGAATCGCCGGTGACACCCGGCGATCACGAAGTGCGCAGCTCGTCGATCAGCCCGCTGAGCGGGCCGGCCCCCAGAACGGCGACCAAGCTGTCCCACCCGGCGTCGTCGATGGCCTCGCCCGTCTCCAGCCGATTCGCCAGCGCTGCTACCGCAGCGGTGAAGCCTGCGTACAGGCCGATCTGATCGAGGTCGGCGGCTTTGGCAGCGGTCTGGCGAGCCTTGGCCCCGTCGCCGGCGCCGAGTGCCCGCAACGCTTGTTCGGCGGCGGTCAGGGCCCGCCGTTGCTTGTGACCATCGAAGCCTTCCATGGTCACAGCGTATCGGTGCGATCGCTTAGTCTGTCGCGATGAGCGACCTCACTCTGGTGGGCCCGATCCGCCATCTACAGATACAGCGGGAACGTCTGATCCGCGGCGCCCGCCCCGAGCGCGTCTACGACCCCGGGCCGCTGGTCGCCGTGGAGTCGATGGTGCTATCACCGAACGGGCCGCTGGCCAAGATCGACGGCGGTTGGGTCGTCGCCGTGCACCACGCCGCCCACCCGGCAAACCCGATGCCCGACCCCGACCGCATGCTGTCCGTCGGCTTCACCAGCCATTACGACGTGATGCACGAGCGCTTCGGTGACGTTGCCCTCGGAGCCGCCGGTGAGAACATCATCGTCGCCGCCGACCGGGTGATAACTCAGGGCGACGTCTCCTCGGGGATCGTCATCGAGCGCCCCGATGGCAACCTCATCGAGCTCAAGGGCGCCCAGGTGGCCGAGCCGTGCGTGCCCTTCACTCGCTTCCTCCTCGCCGATCCGGGCGCCGATCTGGACATCGTCAAGCCGCATCGGGAGTTCCTCCGCAAGGGGATCCGCGGCTTCGTGATGGGCACCCAGGGGCTGGTCGACTCGGTGGAGATCGGCCTGGGCGATCGCGTCTACCTCCGGATCTGACCCCGTAGCGCGCTGACGTCCGCCGCAGGACGGACCGCCCCAGCGCGACTCGCATATGGCCTGCCGGCTGCCAAGGCGTCGATCTCGACACCACGCGTCGTGACGAGACCCCCTCGGCCCAGCCAAATTCGGCCGCGGTCGACTCACGCATGCGGTAGACCTAAGACACAGGTCGCGGGAGGTGCCGAATGAGGTCGACAAGTGAACTGAGGAAGATCTGGTCACCTGCGTGTAAACGGCAGTTGACGGTCCTCACCCTGCATTCCGGCGCTCGAATCTCCGTCGCCGCCGAGGCTGCGGAAGGATTCCGGGCGCTGGACGCGGTGATGCAAGCCTTCGGATATGCGCCGCGGCGGGGCGACACCGGGGCGTACAACTGCCGGGCGATAACCGGGGGCACCCAATTCAGCCTTCACGCGTACGGTATCGCCGCCGACATCAACTGGAACTCCAACCCGTATCGCGCCGACAACAAGTTGGTGACGGATATGCCGCCCGCCATGGTGGCTGCGATCAAGGCAATCCGCACGAGCGGCGGGGCCGTGGTGTTTCGCTGGGGCGGGGACTACAAGAGCGTCAAGGATGCGATGCATTTCGAAGTGGTTGCTTCTCGCACGGAGATGGGCTCCGGGATCGACTGGGACTCGGTCAGGAGCATCCCGCCCGATCCCAACGATCCGCGGACGTGGCCGGTGGTGCAGCTTGGTGACCGGGGCCCGAGCGTCGAGGAGCTGCAGCGGCGCCTCACTGCATCGGGCTTCCCGTTGGAGGTCGACGGCAGCCTTGGGCCGCTGAGCGTTGCGGCGCTCGAGGCCTATCAGTCGTCCCGGGGCCTCGACGTCGACGGTGTCGCGGGGTTACAGACGTGGACGGCGATCCTGACGGATCAGCCGACTGTGGATCCCGGCGACTCCCCTGTCAAGCAGGCCGTCCGGTCACCGGATTCTCACGCCTCGACGCGACCCAAGCTCAACCGCGGCTCCAAAGGCCTCGACGTTGTGGACCTGCAGCGGAGATTGATCGCAATCGGCCACAAGCCGGGCGAAGACGATGGCCTCTTCGGCCCACTCACGGACACGGCAGTCAGGGACTATCAGGGCTCGCGCAGTCTCGAGGTGGACGGGATCGTCGGGCTGCACACCTGGTCTGCCTTGATGTCGGCCACATGAGGTGCCGGGGTACCGGCATCGCCTGAGGGAGGCCGACACGGGCGCGGCGTCACGTTCCGGCTGTGATGTCGTCAGGTCGTGAACAGCCGCACCGCCGCAACGATCGCCGCCGCCACCAGGACCCAGCGGATCCAGGCGGCCCCCTTCTTGACCGCCAAGCGGGCGGCGATCCAAGCACCGGTCATCTGCCCGGCCGCCAACACCGCCCCAACCCCCCAGTCGACTTGGGCTGCCCGGGCGAAGAGCAGCAACGCCACCGGGGTGTAGGCGAGGATCAACACCACCTTGGCGCCGTTCCCGGTGACCAGCGTCAAGCCCCCACCCAGAACGAGCCCGGCCAGCAGGAGAAAGCCGACGCCAGCCTGGACGAAGCCTCCGTAGAAGCCGATGGCCAGGAATGCCATGCTGCGCCACGGCTCCCGGAGAGAGGCATCGCGCTCTTCCACCCAGCGGTTGGGCCGCCCCACCACCGACAGCGCCACCAGCAGCAGCACGGCGGCGAACACCCGCCGTAGCACGTCGGGGTCCGTTTCCGACGCCGCCCATGCCCCCAATGCGGCGCCGATCACGGTGGGGGGCACCAGGGGAAACACCCGGCGCCACGGGATCGCCTTGCCGCTCTGGAACCCGGCAACGGCGGTGACGTTGGCGGCCAGGATGGCGATGCGATTGGTTCCGTTGGCGGTGCTGATGCCCACCATCTCGTTGAGGATCGGGATAGTGATGACCGAGCCGCCGCCCGCCAGGGCGTTGATGAAGCCGGCGGCGCCTCCGCCCAGGACGAGGACGAAGGCTTCGAGAACCGACAACGCCGGCTACTCGGCGGAGCCCAGCGCAGCCACCACGGCCGTCAGGAAGGACCTCCCGGCGGCGCCGTCGATGATGCGGTGGTCGTAGCTGAGGCTGAGGGGGAACTCGCGGCCGGCGACGACTTCGCCGCCGCGTACCACCGGCCGCAGGTCGGCCCGGCCCACCGACAGGATCGCCGCAGTGCCCAGCGGAACGATCGGCGTCCCGAAACCGCCGCCGACTGCGCCGATGTTGGAGATTGTGAAGGTCTGGCCGCGCATCTCGCCGGGAGCCAGTTGCCGATTGCGGGCCGCCGCAGCCAGGCGGCGCACCTCGGCATCGAGCTCGCCGACCGACTTGCCGGCCGCGTCTCTGACCACGCCCACGACGAGCCCGGCCGGGGTGTCGATGGCGATGCCGATGTCGTAGAGCTTGCGATAGACGATCTCGTCCCCCGCCAGGGCAGCGTTGAACTCGGGATGCTCCTGCAGCACCGGAACAAGGGCAGCGATCAACAGCGCTTCCAGCGCTGGTTTGCCGAGTTGCGGGTCGCTGAGCTCGTCTCGCTTTGAAAGCAGCGGCTCGGCGGCGACGGTGCCATAGGTGGTGACGTGCGGAATCTGGTGCCAGGCCCGGCTCAGGTTGTCGGCGATGGCTCGACGGGTCGGGCTGAGTCGGACTCGCTCCACCGGTCCCGCCTCGGGAGCGGCGACTGCGGCCCGGACGTCGTCCTCGGTGACTCGACCGCCGGCGCCGCTGCCGACGACGTTCGACAGGTCCACACCCAGCTCGGCCGCCAGCTTGCGCACCTTGGGCAGCGCGGCCACTTGCCCCGGTGACGGCGTGCTGACGGACGCGGCTTCCTCCAGCGTGCCCACGATGGGCGCCGCTGCGGCTGAGTCTGCCGGTTCCGGCGCCGACTGCCAGCTCTCCCCCGCCTCGCCGACGACGGCGAGCAATGCGTCGACCGCAATGACTTCACCGGGCTCGCCTCCGTGGTGAAGCACCACACCGGCGTGGGGCGAGGGGATGTCGACGACTGCTTTGTCGGTCTCGACCTCGACCAGCGGCTCGTCCAGCCCGATCTCGTCGCCGACGGCGACGTACCACGAGACGATGGTCGCCTCGGTGAGCCCTTCCCCGATGTCTGGCAGCCGGAATTCGTGCGCCACCGTTACCCCGCCAGGGTCCGATGAGCCGCCGCCACTACCCGCTCCACCGACGGCACGAAGTGCTTCTCTGCGCGCCGCAGCGGCACCACGACGTCGTAGCCGGTGACCCGCTCGACCGGGGCGTTCAGCGAGTACAGCGCCTTCTCTTGGATCTGGGCGGCCACCTCGGCGGCGAACCCCCCGCTGCGGGGAGCCTCCTGGACGATCACCACCCGCCCGGTGCGCTGTGCCGAATCGATGACCAGCTCGGCATCGAAGGGAACCAGCGAGCGCAGGTCGATGACGTCGACCGAGATCCCCTCGGCGGCCAGCTTCTCGGCCGCCGCATTCACCTCCCGCATCATCGAGCCGTAGCCGACGAGCGACACGTCGTTTCCTTCCCGGAGGTGGTCGGCTGCTCCCAGCGGCACCTCGTACGCCTCGTCCGGCACATCCTGCTTGACCGACCGATACAGCCGGATCGGCTCGAGAAAGATCACCGGGTCCGGGTCGGCGACCGCCGCCAGCAGCATGCCTTTGGCGTCGTACGGCGTCGACGGCACCACGACCTTGACGCCGGGCGCCTGCACATAGATCGCCTCGGCCGACTCGGAGTGGTGCTCGGCGGCGCCGATGCCGGCGCCGTACGGGATCCGAATCACCAGCGGGGCGGTGAATCGGCCCCGGGAGCGGTTCCGAATCCGGGCCACGTGGTTGATCACCTGGTCATATGCCGGATACGAGAAGCCCATGAACTGGATCTCGGCGATGGGCCGCATCCCGCCGACCGCCATCCCGAAGGCGGCGCCGACTATGCCCGACTCGGCCAC
>JBFISZ010000175.1:0-5112 GCA_041608315.1 Acidimicrobiia bacterium
CTAATCGTGCCCTATAGCAGCCGTTTAGGCACAACGAACGCCACTTCTGGCCCGCAAACACAGACCCAAGACGAAGTACGGGCCCGGAAGAATCCGGGCCCGTACCGTTATGACGAGGACCTTCTGTCGCCGCTGGCGCGCTACCTAACAGCTACGACCAGCCCTCGCTGGGAGAACTATGCCTCGACCGCATACTGCTGCACCTGGGAGCCGCCCCCTAGAGGCTAAGGCCTCTATTTGTCCCGAAATCAAGAAAAATCGTGTTGCCCGCCGCGGCGAACCCCCCGCATCTCTTCCACGTCGCGGATTTCGGGCATATCGGGCCCCATTTGGTCCGCTTGGCGGGCGTACCCGGCGGATCCCTTGCGCGCCGAGGCGCCGTGCAGGAAGACACTGGCAAGAACTGCTAAGGAAACCGTCCGCAGAATGGCCAACTCGCCGACCAGGTCGGCTTCATCGACGATCAGGAGGGCGAAGAGGATTGAGGCGAGGCCACGGGGCCCGAACCAACCGAGGAATACCGTTGTGCTCCGGGCGCAATGCGTTCCCAGCAGTGACAGCGCAACTGGGACCATCCTGATCGCGGTGAGGCTGAGCAGGACGTAAACGACCGTACCAACGGAGGCGGCACGGATCGCGGGGCCCACCAACCCCACGCCAAAGAACAGAAACGTGATCCACGTTGCCAGCTCCCCGACGTCTTCGGTGAGGTCGGCCGCCGTCTCGTGCATTTCACGCGCCGCGGCGCGAAAGGCGATACCGGCCACAAAGGCGGCGATGAACCCGTTCCCCGTTGCCGTCTCGGTAATCGAGAAGGCCATCACTGCTATCGCCAACGTCGTCAGCTGGCGGGCCGCGCCGGTTGTCCAGCCCTTGTCCCACGCGTTACGCAAGACTGTGCCGCCGACAACGCCCACGGCGACGCCGATTGCCAGCCCAATACCGATCTCGCGTAGCGCGAATTGCGCCCAATGCCCGGGCGTCTCCAGGTTGGCGCCGGCGGCGGCGAGCGCCACGAGTGCGGTGACGACCGGGAGGACGATGCCGTCGTTGAGCCCACTCTCGACGTTCAGCACTTGGCGGATCCGTTTCGGGATCTGCCGGTTGGTCGCCACCGCTTTGCCGAGAGCGGCGTCGGTGGGCGCCAGGATCGCTCCGATCAGAAAGCCTTCGGCGATCGAGATATTGGGGACCAGCCACGATGCCGCCAGGCCACCGAATACGATCGTCAGCGGGAGCCCGATGCCCAGAAGCCGGCCCGGCATATCGAAGAACTGGCGTCGCATGATCCCAATGTCGACCCGGGTTGCGTCGGCGAAGAGGACGAGTACCAGGGTGGCCTCAGCGAGGAGCCGCACGCCGGATTGCTCAAACCCGATGTCGACCAGAGCGAAGCCGTCGGGTCCGATTACCCAGCCGACCACGACAAAGATCATCGGAGCGGTGATCGACCACGCCTCGAGGCGGCGGGACAGAAGGGCGTAGGCGAAGACGATCATCGTGACGCTGAGCAGCGCGGACATGTCCACTCCGGCAATCTAGGGCGTCATCCGCGCCTGGCGGACGATGTTCCCCGCTCGCGATCGGCCGGCGGGGGCGGGTGACTGCCGGCCGGACGGACTTCGGGTGTGGACCGGCTCGTCGATGTGGCACCGCCGTGTACATTCGGTGTAGGTGGAGGAACGGCGCCGTCACCGACCCGGCGTATGGAAGCACGCGGCGGGACTGGGTTCGATCAGGTGGTCGGCCGGCGAGCAACGATGCCCGGGGGCAAGATGTCTCGCAGCGAGGCGCCGCGACGAATCGGTGAGCTGGTCCGAGGATTGGAGAGAGGAGGGGTGCGATGAGAGTTGCGGTATTGGGGTCGGGCAACGGGGGGTGTGCCACTGCCTTTGATTGGGCGGCGCATGGGCATGAGGTGCGGTTGTTCGACTTCGAGTCTTTTCCGGGCACCATCAGGGCAGTGCAGAACCAGGGGGGCATTTCTTCGAGCGGAGAGCTGGACGGGTTTGCCCCCGTCGCCTATGCAGGCCACGAGATCGAAACCGCGCTCGAGGGCGTCGAGCTGATCTTTGCGGTCGGGCCGGCTTACAGCACGAAGCCGTTTGCCGAAGCATGCCGACCTCACTTGCGGAAGGGCCAGATGATCGTGGTGTGCCCCGGTTCTTGCGGGGGGAGCATCGAGTTCAAGAACGGGGCTGCACTCGAGCTGGGCGACGACGATGTCATCGTGGCGGAGACGGCGACTCTGCCCTACGCGGTACGGCTGATGGCGCCCGGGCAGATCCAGGTGTATCTGAAGCTCAAGGATGCGGTCTATACCGCCGCGATTCCTGCCCGGCTGACAGCGACGGTCATGGAAACGCTGGCGCCGGTCTACCCCGGGCTCTCCGCGGCGCGCAATGTGCTTCAGACGAGCCTGCAGAACGGGAACCCGGTCATCCATCCGGCGGTGACTCTGCTGAACACGGCGTTGATCGAGCGGACCGGCGGTGATTTCCATTTCTATGAAGATGGGGTCACTCCCGCCGTGGGTCGCCTGATCGAGGCGGTTGACCGGGAGCGGATCGCGATCGGCCGCGAGCTCGCGGTGGAAGTGGTCCCCGAGCCGGAGCTGGGCTTGCGCCAGGGGTTCATGGCCGATGCAACATATGACCACGGCTACTCCGCCGCGCCCGGGTTCAAGGGTATCCGGGCGCAGCACCAGCTGGACTACCGATACTTCAACGAGGATGTCGGGTACGGGCTCCTGTTCTTGAAATCGCTGGGGGCGCAGGTCGGCGCCGAGACCCCGATCATCTCAGCTCTGATAGAGGTCACATCAGTGCTGATGGACCGGGATTACCAGGGCGAGGGTCTCCGTACGATGGATTCGCTGGGGCTGGCCGGGCTCTCCCCGACAGAATTGTCGGAGCTATTGGCATGACACCGCACCGCAGACTCTGAGAGTCTCATGACGGCGACCGCGCCGCAGCCCCGTCCGGAACCGGAGGCTACCTGAGCCGCTGCGGGCTCAGTTGCTCCTTGGTGATCCCGTGCGCCGCGATATCTGGCGGGATCCTGCCGTCGGCGATCAAGCCGGCGGCGGTTCGGCTCATTGCCGGGCTCGTCATGATGCCGTACCCTCCCTGGCCGGCCAGCCAGAAGAACCCGTCGCCGTCCGCCTCCATGCCGACTACGGGCAAATTGTCGGCAACGAACGAGCGCAACCCCGCCCACGCCGAGTGCACGTGGCGGATCTGCATCGTCGTCATCTGTTGGATGTGCTCGATGGCCCGCGCCACGTCGAGTTCGTCGTGGCGAATGTCTTGCGGCTCGACCGGCGTCTCGTCTTCGGGAGAGGCGAGCAAGTGGGGACCCTCGGGTCGGAAGTAGAACGTCCCCCCAATGTCGACGACCATCGGCCATCGTGCGTGCTCGGCTTCGGGTGGCGCCGGGAACGTGAAGGCGGTCCGCCGCTTCGGCTGCAGCCCGATCGGGCGCGCCCCCGCCATGGTACCGACCACGTCACACCAGGCCCCGGCGGCGTTCACGACGATGCCGGCGTCCACCGTCTCGCCCGGCGTCGTCACCCGCCACCCCCGTGCCAGCTTCTCGAGACCGGTGACCGGCGACTTGGTTGCCAGCGTCCCGCCCCGGCGGCGCAAACCGCGCAGGAAACCTTGATGCAGTGTGTGAACGTCGATGTCCATGGCATGCGGCTCGATGACCGCTCCGGCCAAGAGATCCGCCAGGAGAACCGGGCACTGCGCCGCGGCGGCGGCCTCATCGACGAGGCGGATGCTCGGTACCAGCTCGCGCCGATCGTTGTAGAAGCTCTCGAGCTCGTCGCCGCGTCCTGCCCTGGCGAGAAACATCACCCTGCGCTCCCGCAGGATGGGTGAATCGGCAAACCCTTCGGGCGGGTCCAGAAGGAAGCTCCTCGATGCCATGGCAAGGCGGCGCACCGGATCGGGCCCGTCGCACTCGGTGTAGAGCGCCGCCGACCTGCCCGTCGAGTGGTGGCCCGGTGTAGCTTCCATCTCGAATACCTTGACGGTGCCGTGGTGGGCCAATTCGTAGGCGGCCGATGCTCCGGCAATACCGGCTCCGACTACTGCAAAATCGACGGGTTGGTCCATTGAGACGTCCAGTTCACGTGTTCCTCTGGCGGATCATTCGAGAACGATAACGTTCCGGGCCGCCTCGCCGGCTCGCGCCGATCGCACCGCTTCGTTGATGTCTTCGAGCGGGTATGTCGCCGTGATGAGCTCATCGAGCTTCAGCTCACCCGATGCATAAAGGCCGGTCAACATCGCGATGTCGTGCGATACCCGGGCCGAGCCCATCTTGGAGCCGAGTATTCGCCGGCCGTGGTGTGCCAGCTCTCCAGTGTCGATCCGAGCGAGCTGACCGCTGGGAGGCATACCGACGACTACCAGCGTCCCGGCGCGCCGTAGCAGCGGTAGCGACGTTTCGACGGCGGCCGCGCTCCCGGCGGCGACAAACACGTAGTCGACCCCGCGTCCGCCCGTGAGGGCGGCAACGGCGGCGGCGGTATCTCGTTCCCCGGCGTCGACCGTCGCCGTCGCTCCCAGCTTCTCGGCCAGAGCCAGCTTGGTTTCGTTGAGATCGATCGCGATCACCTGCGCCGCCCCTACGTGAGCGGCCCCCTGGATGCAGTTGAGCCCGACGCCGCCCGCCCCCACCACGGCCACCGTGGACCCGGCCGGGACCTCGGCCGTCTTGGTGACGGCGCCGAAGCCGGTGACGACACCGCAGGCGAGGAGGGCGGCCGCCCGCGGAGGCAGATCGCGGGGTACCGATGCCACCTGGGATTCATGCACCACGACCTGTTCGGCAAACCCTGCGGTGCGCAGGCCCTGGTTGATGGGTTCGCCGTCGAGTCCGTGGAGCCCCGGCTCAGTGTCGAGTCGGAAGCTCGTTTCGCACATCGTCTCGTCACCAGCACGGCAGTAGAAGCACTGACCGCACGACCGGATGAGGGTCACCACCACCGTGTCCCCCGGAGTGATCGCAGTGACCCCCGGTCCGACCGCGGCGACGGTGCCGGCGGCCTCGTGCCCGAAGATGGCGGGCAACGTGCCGCCCCAGGCACCGTCGATGTAGGAG
>JBFISZ010000176.1:0-5083 GCA_041608315.1 Acidimicrobiia bacterium
ATCGGTATGGGTGCCGCCGTCGACTTCCTCGCCGATCTCGGCTTCGAGCGCATCCACAAGCACGAGTGATGCCCAACCGCGACCCCGTGATCCTCGCCAAACAAGCGGCGACGCTCGACCAGCTCAGCACGGGGCGCTTTGCCCTCGGGGTCGGTATCGGGGCGTGGCGGGAGGAGCTGGCGGCGATCGCGGCGTGGCGGGAACGGCCCCATCGCGGCGACATGCTGAGCGAATTCGTCGAAGTGATCCGCCGCCTGCTCGATCACGACGCCGGCCCCGTCAGCTTCACGGGGGACTACACGGCGATACGCGATGTGGAGCTGCACCCCAAGCCGGTCCAGGCGCCGCTACCGATCTACATGCCGGGCCGCAATCCGGCGTCGCTGGAGCGGATTGCCCGATTCGGCGACGGCCTGATGGTGCTCGGCACGCGGGCGGCCGAGCAGAAGACGGCGCTCTCCGCCGTTCTCGAGAGTCACGATCGTGACCCCAACGAGATCGATGTGGTCGCCGAGGGGGAGCTCCATCTCGGTGACACCCACGAGGCGGCGGTGGCCAGCTACCGGCGCACCCGGTTGGGGCGGCTCCGCGAGGCAACGGGCCGGCTCGACGAGGTGCTCGCCAACAACTGGATCGGCACCGCCGAGGAAGCCGCCGCATCGATCAACCGCTTGCGAGACCAGGGCATCGACCACGTGAACGTGCTCCACGTCGCCGCCGACTCATTGGAGGAGCGGCTCGAGCTGATGCACCGCTTCGCCGAGGAAGTGATGCCGTTTGTCGGCTGACCGAACGAACGGTCGCTATTCGGCGAGCGCCTGATCGAGGTCGGCGATGATGTCGTCGGCGGCTTCGAGCCCCACCGAAATCCGGATGAGGCCGTCGGTGATCCCGGCCGCCGCCCGGGCCTCCGGTGCCAGGACCCGGTGCGTCATCGAAGCCGGGTGCTCGACCAGGGTGTCGACGTTGCCCAGGCTGACGGCCAGGGTGCACAGCTCCATCCTGTCGAGGAACCGGGCGGCGTTCTCATAGCTGCCGAGGTCGAAAGCCGCCATCGCCCCGAAATCGTCCATCTGGCGGGCCGCCAGCTCGTGCTGCGGGTGGCCGGCCAGGCCCGGGTAGTGAGTCGCCGTCACCGCCGGGTGGGTTTCGAGGAAGCTCGCCACTGCGGCGGCGTTGGTGCAGTGTTGGCGCATTCGCAGCGGCAGGGTCTTGAGGCCGATATTGGTGAGCCAGCAATCGAAGGGGCTGGGAACCCCGCCGGTAAACCTGATCAGCGGAGCGATCGACTCTTCCAGCAGCGCGGGATCCGCGGCGATGACGGCTCCGCCGATGATGGTCCCGTGGCCGTTGATGTACTTGGTTGTGCTGTGGACGACGATGTCGGCGCCGTGTTCCAGGGGCCGCTGCAGTATCGGCGTCGCAAACGTGTTGTCGACGATCACCTTGGCTCCGTGGGCGTGGGCCACCTCGGCCGACGCCGCGATGTCGATCACGGTCATCGTCGGGTTGGCCGGCGTCTCCAGGTAGACGACCTTGGTGTTGGGGTGCTTCGACAGCTCGCCGTCGAGTGCCGCCGGCTCCAGGCCGATGTAGCGGGAGCTGGTGATGCCGTAGTCGGGGAGGACGTGGGAGATGAGGTGGTCCGCCGATCCGTAGAGCACCTGCTGGGCCACGATATGGTCGCCGGCTCGGGCCAGTCCCATGAGAGCGGCGCTGATGGCGGCCATGCCGGAGCCGAATATCTCGGCGGCGGCGGATTCGAGCCCGAAGCCTTCCAGCGTCGCCATCTTGTCGGCCAATGCGGTTCGGGCCGGGTTACCGCCCCGGGCGTATATGTACGCCTCTCTCTTTCCCGCGGCCCACTCTTCGATTGCCTTCATGTTCTCGAAGGTGTAGGTCGATGTCTGGTAGATGGGCGCGATGTGAGCCCCAAAAGCGTCGGGAATCTCGCCGGCGTGGATGGCTTCGGTCTCGATCCGCCGTCGCAGCTCGCCGCCCATCACAGTCCCTTCTCAGCGCCCATGTGTTCCGCGAGGAGTGTACGGGGGCCGATCGAGGGCGCAGTCGGCGCAAACGGCCGGCGGCCTCCGCGTGCTACATTCCGCGCTTCCCATCCGATTCGAGGCACCAGTGGGCGACGAGCGGTCGCGCCGTGAGGCAGAGTTCCACGATCAGCGCTATTCCGGCGAGCACAAGACGCGTACCGCGGCGCGCAAGTACTACTCGGTCTTCGCCGAGTGCCGGGCGGCCTACCTCGCCAAGATCCTCGAGGACGCCCCAGGTAGCCGGGTACTCGAGTACGGCTGCGGGCCCGGCGGGTACGCCACTCGGCTCGCCAAGGCCGGAGCCTCGGTTGTCGCCATCGATATCTCCCCGGAGGCGATTCGCCAGGCCCGCACCCGGATCCGCCAGGGGATGGATGTCGAATTGCTGGAGATGAACGCCGAGGCGATGGACTTCGCCGACGGCGAGTTCGACGTGGTGTGCGGGACCGGGATCCTGCATCACCTCGATCTGGAGCGGGCTTTCAGTGAGATCCACCGAGTGCTCAAACCCGGGGGCCGTGCCTACTTCATCGAGCCGCTCGGCCACAATCCGGCGATCAATGCCTACCGGCGGCGAACCCCCGATATGCGCAGCGTCGATGAGCACCCGCTTCTGATGTCCGACTTCGCAATGGCCCGGCGCACCTTCCCGCACGTTGAGCTGACCTTCTTCAACCTGCTGACCTTGCTGGCCGTGCCGCTGCGGGCCCTTCCGGTCTTCGGCCGTACGGTCAAGGTGCTATCGCGAGGCGATCGGGCCCTCATGAGAGCGGCGCCGTTCACCAGCAAATACGCCTGGAACGTGCTGATCGAGCTGGCCAAGGAGTGACTGAGGGTCACTGGTCACGCGACGGCCCGAACTTCATGAAGCCGCCGGCGGCCCAGGTGGGGGCGGGCTGGTTGTAGAGCTCCGTCGAATCCGAGTAGGCGATGTCGACCAACGTGCCTTGCAGCGGGCCGCGCAGGAACCGGAACAGCTGGGCGGCGTCGCGGTCGTCGCTCTTGGCGGCGACGCAGTGCTGGTTGTATCCCCAGTAGTCACCGCGCTCGATGAGCTCGATGCCTTCCTCCATGCTGATGCGAGCGGCGGCGAGGCCGTCCGGTTCCGGGTCCAGCGCCTCGTCGGGCGGGGTCCCGTAGCCAATCCCGTGGTGGAATTGGTCGCCGGTGGCCACGATCACGGCGTTCTCTGCGATCCGGGCGGCCTCGTCGATGTTGGGCAGCTCGCCGGGTTTACCACCGGCGAGGTAGGGGTAGCGCTCGACGAGCCGGCGATCGGAGATCCCGCGGCGCTTCGTTGCGGCGGCCCAGAAGTGGCGCAGGCTGCGCAAGGCGTGGTCGCCCCGCCAGTCGTCGCGGAAGTCGAGGCCCGGCCCCTGGATCCCCCAGGTGGCGTGGTGGGAGGGATTGCCGCCGGCGGCGACGTCCTTGCGGGCGGTCTCCATCTCATCGCTGAACGCGTGCAGCACGCTGATGGCGAGCACCGTGTCGGCGCCGGCATCGAGGCAGGCGTTGACGGCCGCCGCCACGTGGAGGCCGCAGTCGGCGACGCCGACGTGGGCGAACCCGACGACACCCCCGGCGGCCAGCGTGTCGCTGAGGTCCCAGCGGCGCGCCTCATCCAGCATGCGGTACGTCCCGGCCTCACCCAGCTCGTCGTGCTCGCGTTGGTACAGGGCATTGACGCTCTTCTGGAGTGCGGCGCGATCGAGTGTCATGGCCGCAGTCAGCCGAGGGTCTCGAGGGTGGTTTCGACGAAAGTGGCTATATCGCGGAACGAGGCCACGCCGACGGGCCGGCCCGACTCTCCGGTGAGCGGCACGTGCGATACCTCCTGCTCGAGGATCTCGTGGATGGCATCGGCAATGGGGGACCTGGCGTCCAAGGAGATCGGGTTGGCGGTCATGACGGCTCCAACCGGGGTCTCCTCCAGGTTGGCGCCGGCGCAGCCGATCTTGGTCTGCACGTCGAACTCGGTCAGCTCGCCGACGAGGTTCTCCCGATCGTCGATCACGAGGACCGAGCCCAGCCCGCGCACTCGCATGTGGTGAATGGCCAGTTCGATGGGATCATCGACGTGGAACGTCACCGGGGGGCTCGTGTGGAGGCCGGTGAAGTCGACGAGCGTCAGGCCGTGGTGGACGGTGACCTCGCCGATGCTCCCCGAGATCCGGGAGGTCAGCAGGTTGCCGATCGTCCCCATGACCGTATAGAAGGAGAGGTTGCCGACCAGCCGATCGTCCTCGTCGAGGATGGGCACGCTGCGGATCCACCGTTCGTTCATGATCGCCAGCCCGTCGGCGACGCTGGCGGCGTTGCGCAGGGTGTGGACGGGCTGCGTCATCTCCTCCCTGATCGGGCGATCCCAGGAGGCCGGGCGGCCGATGATGCGCTGCAAGATGTCGCGCTGCGTGAACATCCCGACCAGCTCCTCACCGTCGACCACACAGGCGGATGAACGCCCGGTGGAGCACATCAATGCCACCGTCTCACCTACCGAGCCATCCGCAGGAACGGCCACGTAGCGGGTCAGATCGACGCTCGAGACCGGCGTCGTGCTAAGCGCATCAGCGATGTTCATGAGGCCCTTTCGTGGTTGGCTCGGTCGGCCCGAGATCGTCGGCGCCGGGTGCGACTGTTCCGGGGCGCGTGCATCGACAGTACCGCATGCGCGACCGGAGCCAAAAGCGCGAGTCGGGACCGGCTTGGCTCATGGAGCCGCCCGCGCCGGCGAGCCTCCATCCAAGTCAGTCAGGCGTGGCTGCCAGTAACCGTCCTGCGAAACACCAAGGCGGCGACGCCGATGAACGCCACGGCGTACAGCGCCAGCACCCCCAACTCCATGCCGATATCCGCGATGCCCGCACTGTCGACGGTGACCTTGTCGAACGCCTCGTTGGCGAACGCATGTGGTACCGGCATCGATGCCGTTCCTCCCATCGACCCGCCGACCATGGCGAAGGCGAGCGCAACGAACACCCCGACGCTCTCGGCCAGCTGAGCCTTGCCGACGACGGCGCCGAGCAGCATCCCGG
>JBFISZ010000177.1:0-5044 GCA_041608315.1 Acidimicrobiia bacterium
CCCTCCGAGAAACCCAGGATAGATGAACTGCCCGATCTGGGCCTCCACGTCCGCGATGCCGGTCTGGAGTGCGTCGCCGTGTGCCGAGGAGATGACCTTCACTGCCTCGTGTAACTCGCGCAGGATGGCCTCCGATTGCCGGGCAACGCGCTCGAGGACCTCGGCGAGGCCGTCGCGTACTGCGGCCAGGGTGCGCGCAAAAGCGGATTCGTCCCACACGAGGCCGCCGCTATCGAGCATCACTTGGTCCAGGGCGCAAACGAGGCAGTCTTCCATCCACTCCTCGCTTCCCGAATAGGGGCTGGTGACCAGGGCCATCCGGACATCGTTGGTCAGGATGGAGCGCAGCAGCCCGGTGAGGCTCGGCAACTGGAGAACGAGCAGGCGGCGGAGACCCGCCCACATCACTTCGGTTTGCTCCTGGGGGCTCGATAGGAGCCGGATCGCCACGGCGTCCCCGTCATCGATGAGCGCGGGATAGGCGATCACGTCGTGGCCGGCGCCCTGCAACGTGATCGCGGGTGGAAGGTCGCCGAAATCCCAGCGGACGATGCCGTCCCGCTCGATGGGGTGTGAAGCGGCCGAAGCGGCGAGCCGGGCGTCATCGCGGACCGCGCGGCGGAGCTCGGCGAGGTCATCGCCTGCTGTGATCAGTTGACCCGAGTCGTCGACGATGCGAAAGCGCGGCCGGAGATGGGTCGCCACCGCATCGAGGTCGAAGTCGTCGGGCATGATCGTCGCCCCGGACCGCCGGGTCAGCTCGCGTCGCAGCACCTCGATGAGGCCGCCGTCTTCGGGGCGGATCGCACGCGCCACCTCGCGCGCAGTGTCTGGCACGGGCGCAAACAGTTTGCGCAATCGCTTCGGCAGTGCCTTGATGAGACCTTCGATCAAGTCCTGCCGGAACCCGGACACGTTCCACTCGAGCACTGTGGGGTCGACGCGATCGAGGGCGGCAGCCGGGATCTCGATCGTGACGCCATCATGGGCGCTGGCCGGGTCGAACTCGTAGGAGAGAGCCAAGTCGATATCGCCATAGTGCCATCGTGCCGGGAAGAGCTCTTCGTCCACCTCGGCGGCATCGAAGGCAATCAGGTCGTCGGGAGTCATATCGAGCAGGTGGGGATGATCGCGGCGGGTTTGGTTCCACCATCTCTCGAAATGCCGCACCGAAACGACATCCTCCGGAATGCGGGCGGCGTAGAAACGGACCATGGTGTCCTCGTCGACCAGCATGTCGGCGCGCCGGGCCCGTGCTTCGAGGGCGCGAACTTCCTCCACCTGGGCTGCGTTCCGCGCCGGGAAGTCGAAGTGGGTGGCCCACTCCCCCTGCACCAAGGCATGGCGGATGAACATCTCACGAGCGGCCGCCGGATCGAAGCGGTGGTAGAGCACCACCCGATCTGCGGCAAGCTCGAGTCCGTAGAGCGTCGCCGATTCCCCGGCGACGGCCGCCCCCCGTTCGGAGTCCCACCACGGCTCCGACCGGGTGCGGCTGACCAGGTGCTCCCCGACCTCCTCGACGGCCGCCGGATCGACTTCGGTGACGACGCGAGCCCACAAGCGGCTCGTCTCCACCAACTCGGCCGCCATCACCCACTGCGGTGCCTTCTTGAAGAGGGCCGACCCCGGATTGATGGCGAAGCGGGCTCCGCGAGCGCCCCGATACTCGTAGCCGTCCGGATCCTTGACGCCGACATGCGACAGGAGGCCGGTGAGCAGAGCGCGATGGAGCTGTTCGGGCGGCGATGCCGAACGATTCGCCCGCAGCCCGATGTCGTCGGCGGCGCGCCGTAGCTGGGCATGAATGTCCTGCCATTCACGGACCCGCCTCCAGTTCAAGAACTCATCACGGCACATGCGGCGAAACTGGTTCGATGTCTTCGCCCGACGCTGCTGCTCGAGGTAACGCCACAGGTTGAGCAGGGTCAGGAAATCGGAGGTCTCGTCGACGAAGCGGCGGTGCATCTGGGCGGCGTGCTCCTCCTTGCCGGTAGGACGTTCGCGGGGATCGATGATCGACAGGGCGGCGGTGACGATCAGCATCTCCCGCAGGCAGGCCTCGCCATCGGCGGCAAGCAGCATCCGGCCGAGGCGCGGGTCGAGAGGCAGTTGGGCGAGCTTCCGCCCGACATCGGTGAGCCAGCCCCTGCTCCCCAGCCGCTCGCCTTTCACGGCACCCAGCTCGCGGAGAAGGGCAACACCGTCGCGAATCGTCCGGGTGTCGGGGGCTTCGAGGAACGGAAAGGACTCGATCTCACCGAGTCCGATCGCAGCCATCTGCAGGATCACCGAGGCGAGATTGGTGCGCAGGATCTCAGGATCCGTGAATTCGGGGCGGGCCAGCAGATCCTCGGCCGAATACAGCCTGATGCAGATCCCGGGTCCGAGACGGCCGCAGCGCCCGGCCCGCTGACTCGCGGATGCCTGCGAGATGGCTTCGATGGGAAGCCGCTGCACCTTGGTGCGGCGGCTGAACCGGGAGATCCGTGCAGTGCCGGCGTCGACTACATAGCGGATACCGGGCACCGTCAGCGAGGTCTCGGCGACGTTGGTGGCGACCACGACGCGGCGACCGGTGTGGCGGGCAAACACGCGATGCTGCTCGGCGGCGGACATCCTCCCGAACAGAGGGAGCACTTCGGTGTGTGCCAGCTCGAGGGAGCGCAACGCGTCTGCGGCGTCGCGGATCTCACGCTCACCGGAGCAGAAGACAAGGATGTCACCGGGACCCTCACCGCTCAGCTCGAGCACTGCGTCGACTATGCCATCGGTCTGGTCCCGGGGCTCGGCATCGTCGGTGCCCAAAAGGGGCCGATAGCGGATTTCGACCGGGTAGGCCCGGCCGGAGACTTCAACGATCGGCGCCCGGTTGAAGTGAGCCGAGAAGCGCTCAGTATCGATCGTCGCCGAGGTGATGATCACCTTCAGATCCGGGCGCTGCGGCAGTAGCTGCTTGAGATAGCCGAGCAGGAAATCGATGTTCAGGCTGCGCTCGTGTGCCTCGTCGATGATGATCGTGTCGTAGCGGCGCAGGGACCGGTCCCGGTGGAGCTCGTTCAAGAGAATGCCGTCCGTCATCACTTTGAGCAGGGTCTGCTCCCCCACCTGGTCGGTGAATCGCACCGTGTAGCCAACCGTCTCTCCGACCGCCGTGTACAGCTCCTCGGCAATTCGTTCGGCTATGGACCGGGCTGCGATGCGACGCGGCTGGGTGTGACCGATCAGCCCGGCGACGCCACGGCCGAGCTCGAGGCAGATCTTCGGTAGCTGGGTGCTCTTGCCGGAGCCGGTCTCGCCGGCGACGATCACTACCTGGTTGGCGCGGATCGCCGCCAACAGCTCGTCACGCCGAGTGACGATCGGGAGGTCTTCGGGGTAGGCGATCTGTGACGGCAGGGAGTTGCGCCGCTCCTCGAGCCGCGTCTCGGCCCGGGCGATGTCCTGCGCGATCCGAGCTCTTTCCTCCGCGGACCGTCGCCCGGTGAGCCGGCCTGCCTGACGAAGGCGCCGCTCCAGCCGGTGCCGATCCCGGAGCGACACGCCGGTGAGGCGGGCGCGTAGATTCGCAACAGATGGAGCGTTTGCCATGACGGGTAGAGGTTAAGGGCAGTGCGACTGCGCCGAGTCGGCCAAGGGCCGCTCGGGACGATGGGTTAGCGTTCCGTCGAGACGGCAAGGAGCGAACATGGACAACGGGTTGAAGCAGATCTGGCAGGACGGCGGAACCGCTCATGGCGGCTGGCTGAGCCTCACGGATGATTTCGCCGCGTCCGTGATGGGCGACGTGGGGTTCGATTACCTGGTCATCGACATGCAGCACGGGTTGGCCGACTACACCCAGGTGGTCCGCCTGCTACAGGCCGTCGCCGCCTCGGCCAGCGTGCCGCTGGTGCGGGTTCCGGGGAACGACCCGGCGGTAATCGGCCGCGTCCTCGACGCCGGCGCGCTCGGAATCATCGTGCCCATGGTGAACTCGGCCGAGGAGGCCGCTGCCGCGGTGGCCGCCTGCCGGTACTCGCCTGCAGGTGCCCGGAGCTGGGGGCCGACTCGCGCCGCTCGAATCCATGGCGACTACCAGACGCACACGGCCAACGACACCGTCCTGTGCATCCCGATGATCGAAACGGCCCAGGCCGTGACCGCCATCGACGAGATACTGGCGGTGCCGGGAATCGATGCCGTCTACGTCGGCCCCGCCGATCTCTCACTCACCTATGGTTTGCCCCCCGCCGGTGACAATGCCGGGACCTTCGGGGAAGCGATCGAGGCGATCCTGTCGGCGTGCGAGCGCCACGACATAGTTCCCGGAATCCATGCCAACCCGGAACTGGCACAGAAACGCCGCGACCAGGGCTTCCGCATGGTCACGGTCTGTAGCGACGACCAGGCCCTGGCCCGGGGGGCCGCCGCCATGTGGCGCGCCGGCACGCCGGTTGCGAGCCGGTAGCCTCTTTCGGAATCGAAGAACGAGGGACCGATGCTCTACGGCCTGGCCTATTTCCCAACCGACAAGGCGATGCAACCGATCGAGTTCGGCGAGGCCGCCGAGGCGGCCGGCTTCGAATCCATCTGGTTCGCCGAGCACAGCCACATCCCGGTGAGCCGAATCACCCCGTGGGGCGGCCGGGCGGGTGCCCCTCCCCTGCCGGAGCATTACTGGAGAACTCACGACTCGGTCGTGGCGCTCGCGGCGATCGCAGCCCGCACCACCGACATCAGGCTGGGAACGGGAATTGCCCTCCTCGCTCAGCGCGACCCGATCTGGCTGGCCAAGGAGATCGCCTCCCTCGACGTGATCTCGGGGGGAAGGGCCAACTTTGGGATCGGCTACGGGTGGAACGTCGAGGAGATGGAGAGCCACGGCATCGACCCGAAGCGACGCAGAGCGCTGGTACGGGAAAAGGCTCTCGCCATCAAGGAGATCTGGGCCCGGGACGAGGCGACTTTCTCCGGTGAGTTCGTATCGTTCGACGCGATGTGGTCGTGGCCGAAGCCGGTCCAGAAGCCGCACCCGCCCATCGTCATCGGCGGCTCCCCGACA
>JBFISZ010000178.1:0-5031 GCA_041608315.1 Acidimicrobiia bacterium
GCCACACGAGCGGGCTCGTGTGCCTCCCCGTCGTCGGCGAGCGGCTCGATGAGCTCGGGCTTCCCCTCATGGTGCTGGAGAACACCGACTCCCACAAGACCGCGTTCACGGTGTCCGTCGACTATGTCCCGGGAACCTCGACCGGCATCTCGGCGGCGGATAGGGCTGAGACGCTGCGGGCTATGGCCAACCCGGCAACGCGGCCGACGGACCTGGCCCGGCCCGGTCACATCTTCCCGCTCCGGTATCGAGAAGGTGGCGTTCTCGTGCGCCCCGGCCACACCGAGGCAGCCGTCGATCTGGCCCGTATGGCCGGGCTCCATGCCGCCGGGGCCCTCTGCGAGATCGTCAATGACGACGGCTCGATGGCTCGGGGCGATTCTCTGGTCGCCTTCGCCGCCGAGCACGACATCCCGATCCTCACTATTGAAGACTTGATTGCCTATCGCTGGGCGACCGAGGCCCTGGTCAGTCGCGAGGTGGAAACGGATCTGCCGACCGAGCACGGTGATTTCAAGGCCATTGGCTACCGCGTCAGCGTCGGTGAGCCCGAGCAGGTTGCCCTGGTGATGGGTGATGTCGCCGGCCGGAGCGATGTGCTCGTCCGGGTGCACTCCGAATGCTTGACCGGAGATGTCCTCGGTAGTCAGCGGTGTGACTGTCGCAACCAACTCATGGATTCGATGGCCCAGGTTGCCGCCGCCGGCGAGGGCGTGATCATCTACGTGCGGGGTCACGAGGGCCGCGGGATCGGGTTGCTCTCGAAGTTGCGGGCATACCGTCTCCAAGATGAAGGGGTCGACACCGTCGACGCCAATCTGCAGCTCGGGTTGGCGGTCGACGGCCGCCATTACGGCCCGGCGGCCCAGATCATCAACGATCTCAAGATCGCCTCGGTGGTTCTGCTCACCAACAACCCGGCGAAGGTCGGGGGATTGCAGCAGCTCGGCGTCGAGGTTTCAGGCCGGGCTCCCCTGGAGATGACGCCGACGGAGCGTACCAAGGACTATCTGGCCACAAAGGCGGCTCGCCTCGGGCATCTGATCGGCACGAAGCTCGATGGGGGTTGAGGCCGGCAGCTCCGACCACGACGGGTCGGGGGTCCGCGTCGGCATCGTCTTCGCCGCGTTCAATGCAGAGATCACCGGCGGCCTGTTGACCGGAGCATTGCTTTACCTGCACGAGGTGGGCGCCGAGGTAGTGCGTGTCGTTGAGGTTCCTGGAGCCTTCGAGATTCCGTTGACGGCCCAGAAGCTGGCCAACAGCGGCGCCGTCGACGCGGTGGTGGCGCTCGGGGCGGTGATCGAGGGAGACACCGACCACTACGAGCACGTCGCTCACAGAGCCTCAGAGGGACTGATGCGAGTCGCTCTCGACACCGGAATCCCGGTGACGTTCGGCATCCTGACGGCCAGGTCGGCGGATCACGCGATGGCTCGCTCGGCGCCCGGCCCCGGTAACAAAGGCGCAGAAGCGGCCGGAGCCGCAGTGGGCGCCGCCCTCGCCCTCAAGTCCATCTGACGTTGGACAGGCCGGATCTTGCCCGTATACTCCCGTCCACAATTGACCAAGCGGAGGCGCCTGCTTCCCACCCGGCCACGCCCGGCATCCGCCGGATCGACTAGTGCGCCGTGGTCCAGTTTCAGGCAGCACCCGTTCCGTGCTGCCCTTTTTGTTTCCGGGCCGGAGACGTGGACCGGCACCCGACGAGTAACAGATAGCTACGAACCAGGAGGGTTCCTATTACAACCAGAGAACCGAGAGTCAACGACCGGATCCGCGCCAAAGAGGTGCGGCTGGTTGCTCCGGACGGTGGACAGATCGGCATCAAGTCGATTGATGAAGCCAAATGGCTGGCACAAGAGCTCGGCCTCGATCTAGTCGAGGTCGCCGCCGAAGCCCGGCCTCCGGTGGTACGCATGATGGACTACGGCAAGTTCAAGTACGAGCAGTCGGTCCGCGATCGTGCGGCTCGCAAGAAGCAGACCCGCACTGTCGTCAAAGAAGTCCAGTTCCGGCCGAAGATCGGCGACAGCGACTTCCAGGTCAAACGGCGTCGGGTGGAACGGTTCCTGGCTGAAGGAGACAAAGTCAAGTGCACCCTGCGCTTCCGAGGCCGGGAGGTCACGCACCCCGAGCTGGGGCGCAAGATCCTCGAACGGCTGATGGACGAGCTCGGAGAGCTCGCGGTAGTAGAGACAATGCCGAAGTTCGAGGGACGCCAGATAACGATGGTACTCGTACCCGGCAAGCGCCCGGTGGCCGCGGTTGCCGAGGAAGAAGTGGCGGCCGGCGAGGATGGGAGCCCCGATAGCCGCGTTGCGGCAGAAGCGGCGCCATCGGGAGCGCCGGCACCTGAAGAGACACTGACGGAAGAAGGAGCCGCCGCCGAGCCGGTGGGGGCCGATGACGAAGGGTCTGCGGAAGCGGTTCCGGCAGACGAGGAGTAACCGTGCCGAAGCAGAAGACACACAAAGGCGCCGCCAAGCGCTACAAGGTGACGGGCCGGGGCAAGATCACCCATAACGGCGCTTGGCGCGGGCACAACCGACACAAGAAGAACTCGCGACGCTGGAGACGCGTCGCCGGGGACAAGACGCTGACCGGGGGCGACGCCAAACGCGCGGCACGCCTGCTGGGTCGCTAGGAGTAAACCATGGCACGAGTCAAGCGAGCAGTAGCAGCGCGCAAGAAGCGCAGCAAGGTCATGGAGCGCGCCTCCGGTTACACCGGAGCGAAGAGTCGTCGCTACCGCACCGCCCGCGAGCAGACGATGCACTCGATGCAATACGCCTACCGCGACCGGCGGGCACGCAAAGGCGACTTCCGCCGGTTGTGGATCACGAGAATCAACGCGGCCGCCCGCCAGAACGGCACCACATCCTCGCAGTTGATTGCCGGGCTCAAGGCAGCTGAGATCGAGGTGGACCGCAAGATGCTCGCCGAGATCGCCGTCAGCGATCCGGCGGCCTTCACCGCGCTCGTCGAGGTCGCAGGAGCGAGCGCCGAATAGCGGCAATGATCGAATCGACCCGCAACCCGCGGGTGGTTCGAGCGGCCAGACTCCATCGTGCCCGCAATCGACGGGAGACCGGCGATACCCTCCTGGAGGGGCCAAACGTCGTCGACGCCGCTCTCTCCGCCGGTCTCGCCCCGGAACTACTGTTCACCCTCGACCGTGATGAGCTCGCCAACCGGGCCGCTCAGGCCGGCACCGAAGTCGTGGTGGTCTCCGACTCGGTGATGAACAAGCTGGCGGGCACCGAGAACCCCCGGGGACCGGTTGCGATCGCAGCAGTCCCGGAATCCGGCTCGGTCGCGCCTGTCGACTCGATCGTTCTCTGCGGAATCAGCGACCCCGGAAATGCCGGGACTCTCGTCAGGTCGGCCGCCGCTTTCAGCTTTCAGGTGGTCGCCACCCCCGACACCGTCGATTTGTGGAGCCCGAAGGTGCTGCGGGCGGCTGTCGGGGCTCATTTCGCCACAGGCATCGTCACCGGAAGCTCACCCGAGGCGGTCGCCGCCGTCGGGATCGGTCTGGTGGCTCTCGTTCCGGTGGAGGACGGAAGTGACGAACCCGAGCAGTCCGCGCGCCCGATCGGCCTGATGGTCGGCAACGAAGCCCACGGGCTGTCTGCCCGGCTCTTGGCGGCCGCAAGCGCCACCCTCACGGTGCCGACCTCCGGAGCCGTTGAGAGTCTCAACGCCGCTGTCGCCGGCAGCATCGCCATGTTCGCCATCGCACAGGGTCGCGGCTGACGGCCCCCGTTCTTGCCGTCGGCCCGCTCGATCAATACCATGAGGCTCGTGACTACGACTAGCCGCCGCGACTTCGCGTTTACCGGGCCCGACGCCCGGGCGCTGCTCGCTGCCTAGCCACAGCCGCAAACAGGAAACCGCCCGGGGCCGATCCGACGCTCCGGGCGCTGCTGCGTTATGGAGCGTTTCCGCCGTTCCGAGGAAGCGAATCATGAGCGAAGAGAACACCCAAGAAGACCCGATAGATCTGGATGCCAAGCTGGACGAGATGCTGCTCGAGCTGCGACTGCCCGACGTGGCAGATCTGCAGGCAGAGCTCGATGCCGTAGCCGACTCGGAGCAGCTGGCGGAGTTCGAGCGGCGCCACCTGGGCCCGGAATCCGCAGTTGCCGGCGAGAAACGCAGGCTGGGACAGATGTCGAATGAGCATCGCCGTGAGGCGGGCCGCCGCATCAATGAGGTGTTTCGCGACCTGCAATCGCGAGTCACGGCCCGGCGCAACGAGATCGCAACCCAAGAGCAAGCCGGTCGGATCGCCGCCGAGGGCATCGACGTCACCTTGGATCACCAGCGCTTCTCGGTCGGCGGGCTTCACCTCGTTCAGCAGGTGATCGATGAGGCGTGCGACATCTTCATCGGCCTCGGCTACAAGGTCGCCGACGGCCCGGAGGCCGAGCTCGCCTGGTACAACTTCGACGCGTTGAACACGCCGGCGGATCATCCGGGACGTCTCGAGTCCGACACGATGTATCTCGATTACGGCAAGCCGGAGGACGAGATGCTGTTGCGGGCGCACACCTCACCCGTTCAGGCCCGCTACATGGAACAGCATGAGCCTCCCGTCTACATCGTGGTGCCGGGCAAGTGCTACCGCAACGACACAGTGGATGCTTCCCACCTTCCGGTCTTCCATCAGATCGAGGGCCTCGCCGTGGACAGCGACATCCAGTTCTCCGACCTCAAGGGGACCCTCGCCGAATTCGCCAGGCAGTTCTTCGGGCCCCAGACGCGGGTGCGGCTGCGGCCGCACTACTTCCCGTTCACGGAGCCCTCCGCAGAGATGGACGCTTCCTGTCCGGCATGCGATGGCAAGGACTCGGTCTGCCGGTTGTGTGGCGGAACGGGATGGCTCGAGATGCTCGGATGCGGGATGGTCGATCCGAACGTTTTTGCCGCCGTCGGGTACGACCCGAGCCAGGTGACCGGCTTCGCCTTCGGCGCCGGCGTTGAGCGCCTCGCCATGGTGCGCTACGGCATCGACTCGATGAGGCA
>JBFISZ010000179.1:0-5010 GCA_041608315.1 Acidimicrobiia bacterium
CGCCAACACCTTCGTAATCGCCGCCGTCAACGTCGTCTTCCCATGATCAATATGACCCATAGTCCCAACATTCACATGCGGCTTCGTCCGCTCAAACTTCGCCTTCGCCATCCTCAGGCATCTCCTTTGAAGGTGTCGGTCTTTCGTTTCCGTAGCGGCGGGCAGACTTGAACTGCCGACCTCTCGATTATGAGTCGAGCGCTCTTACCAACTGAGCTACGCCGCCGCGTGATGCTTCGCATCACGTTCGACACAGCCGCCTTCGGCGGCGTGTCGGCTCGCGTGCGGAGCCGTCCAGCACCGAGCTGTTAGCGCCGATACTGAAGTCAGGCGGCGGCAACGCCGCCGCCTGACCGAGCCTCCTCCGGGATTTGAACCCGGGACCCCTTCCTTACCATGGAAGTGCTCTGCCACTGAGCTAAGGAGGCACATATTCAGTTGTCTCTATTGAACTGGCTTCCTCACTGCCACACGCCTCTTCGCCCAACGGCTCATCGCACGCTCTGCCACTGAGCTGAGGAGGCCAATTCGCGGGAGCGATTGTAGTCAACCTGGTACGGCGTCCGATTCGCAGTAGCCACTTCAGGGCTCCGACGCGACGTTCATCCGAACAGTACGCTCGCCCGAGGTCATGTGAGGAGGTCATTGTGGAGCGCGTCGCCGATGGGGTCTATCAGGTAAAGAAGGGCTTTCGGGCATTTGTCATCGACGGTGATGAAGGCCTGACCCTCATCGACACCGGCCTGCCGAAACGGGCCGGGGCCCTTGTTGCCGGGATCGAATCGATCGGAAGGTCGGTGGTGGACATCAGAGCCATCGTGCTCACTCACAACCACGCCGACCACGCGGGGAGCGCCGCGGCCCTGAAACGCGATTCGAATGCCGCGCTGTATTGCTCGGCCGGCGACGCTCCTGCAGTACGCGGCGAGAGGCGCCCCATCGACCCGCCTGTCTTCGACCGCACACCGCTGCAGATACTCAAACCGCTGCTGCGGCTGATGCCGTCCGCGGACCCAGCGGTTGTAGACCTGGAAATCGAATCAGGCCCCGTACCGAATCTCTCGGAGGATCTGATGGCCATCGCCACCCCGGGCCACACACCGGGCCACATGAGCTACCTGCTGGACAGAGCCGGCGGCGTACTGTTCGTGGGAGACGCCGCAAGACATCGGGGCGGCACCGTGTCGCGTGGATGGTTCAATCGCCCCACGCCCGATATCGACCGAAGCATGCGGACACTGGCGGAACGAGGTTTCGAGATCGCCTGCTTCGGCCATGCCGACCCGATCCCTCGGGGCGCCGGCACCGCTTTCAGGGAGTTCGCCGCGACTCTCTGAGCGCGAATCGGCAACTGTGCCGGGAGAAGGATTCGAACCTCCGTAGGCGATGCCGGCAGATTTACAGTCTGCTCCCTTTGGCCGCTCGGGCATCCCGGCTGGAGCCCGCAGGCTCGGGATCCGGCGCCGCACCGCCGCCGCAACCCACCCTCGAGCACGAGTGCGCCTCCGGGCGCCGACAGGATAGCCGCGCCACCGATCGGGGAAATCTGCGAACCCACGGAGGTCCCGCTACCCGCGCAGTCGGCGGAGCTGGCTCTCCAGATAGGGTCGGGCCCGCCGCTGTCCGCCGCGTTCGGCGATCGCGGCCTGCAACGACTCGAGGGCATCGAGGATCGTTGCGCGGTCGGGTTCCCAACCGCGGCGCTCGCACTCATCGAGCCAGTCGCCGAGGGTGCGATGGCCTCGCTGCCCGTTGCAGCGGCGGCAGGCGGCAACCTCGTTCTCGATCCAGCGGGGGCCACCCTTGAGCCGGGGCACCAGATGCTCCGTGGTGGCTGCAACCAAATCGACGTTGAGAGGGCGCCGACACCAAACGCAGCTGTTGCCATCGCGCTGGAGGATCAGCTGCATCCGTTGGCGGCGGTTCACGGCGCGCTCCGGACGTGCCGCGCCGCTACCGAATGCCCATCGCCATCTTCTCGAGACGGGCGATCCGCTCCGCCGTCGGCGGATGGGTGCTGAACTTCCGGGCAAGGGCCGACCGGCGGTCCCTGCGGCCGCCGAAGGCCTTCAGCGGATCGGCGATGAAGAGCTGCGAGACCGCAGGGTTGACCTCCATCGGGATCCGAGCGGTACCCGCGTCCAGCTTCGCCAGGGCACTCGCCAGCGCCATCGGCGATCCGGTGATCTCGGCGCCGCTGGCGTCGGCTTGATACTCGCGGCTCCGGCTGATCGCCATCTGCACCAGGATCGCGCCCAGAGGCGCGATGATCACCGCCAGCAATCCGACGATGGCGCCGACCGGGTTGTCGTTGTTGCGGCGACCGGCACCCGTCCAGAAAGCGAACCGGGCGAGGAATGACAAGGCCGCACCAATGGTCGCCGCCACCGAGGCAATCAAGATGTCCCGGTTGCGGACATGGGACAGCTCATGCGCCAAAACACCCTCGAGCTCATTGTGGGTCATCATCTCGAGGATGCCGCGGGTGACCGCCACCGCGGCGTGCTTGGGGCTGCGCCCCGTGGCAAACGCATTCGGCTGCGGCTTGTTGATCACATATATCTTCGGCATCGGCATGTTCTCGCGTTGGGCCAGCGAGCGGACGATCGAGTAGACGTTGGGGAGCTCGAGCTCGTCGACGGGGACCGCTCCGGTGGTCTTGAGGGCGATCTTGTCGGAGAAGAAGTACATGGCGCCGTTCATGAGTGCGGCAAAGCCGAGGGCGATTACGGCTCCGTTTGTGCTGCCCAAAGCCCAGCCCAGGGCGACCAGAAGACCACCGAGGAGGGCCATGAGACCGACTGTCTTTACGTTGTTTTCCATGGGCAGATTGTATCGCGGCGGTAGGTCTATCTACGAGGGCTCTTGGGGCTTCTAGACCGGGCGAGGCCACTACACAATGTTGCCAACGGTCGCTTGTTGCGTTCAATACGGGGGAGCTAGGGTTGCAACACCAAGAAGTGCACCGGCCTCGGCAGGCCATGGATCGATGCACAGTTGAAGGGTTTGCCGATTCGGTAATGGGGAGGGTTCACTCCGTGTCACGACGGGCACTGGCGGCACTGGCGTCGATGGCGATGGTCTACTCGGTGCTCGCGGTGGCCCCCGCGGCGGCGGAGACCCCGGATCGCGCAGATCTCGAGTCGGCCCGCGCGGCAGTTGCCCGCGAGAACCCGTTCAAAGGCACCGAAGCCGGCATCTTCGTGGTCCGCCTCGACGACCCGGCGATCGCGCTCTATGAAGGCGGCATCGGCCGGCTGCGACCAACGAGTACCGGCGGCAAGATCCAGCTCGATGTCGCCAAACCGGCCGCCGTGGCCTATCGGACGCACCTCGAGAGCCAGCAAGCCCGACTGATCAGCCGCCTGAACCGGGACCTGGGCCGCCAGGTGGCCGCCGAGCACAAGTACTTCAACGCCGCCAACGCGATGGCGGTGCACCTCACCGCCGACGAGGCAGCTCGGGTGCTCCGAATGCCTGGAGTCAGTTCGGTGGTGCCCGACCTCATGCGTCACATCGACACGGACTCGGGACCGGGTTGGATCAACGCGCCGACTATCTGGGACGGTCGCGCCACCGGGATCGGCACCCAGGGTGAGGGCATCGTGGTCGGAGTGCTCGACACGGGGATCAACCCGCTCAATCCGAGCTTTGCCGATATCGGCGGTGACGGCTACGACCATACGAACCCATTCGGCGGCGGCAACTATGTCGGTGTCTGCAATCCCGCCGAGCCGGGGTACCAGGAGGGCTTCGCCTGCAACGACAAGCTGATCGGAGCCTGGAGTTTCACGAACGACGCCGGGCCCATCGACGACGAAGGCCATGGTTCGCATACGGCCGCGACGGCAGCCGGCAATGTGGTCGAGGCGACTGTGGCCGCCCCGACCCTGAGTATCAAGCCGACGATCTCGGGAGTTGCCCCGCACGCCAACATCATCGTCTATGACGTGTGCAATCCGTCCGGCTGTCGAGGCTCGGCGATTCTCGCCGCGATCGATCAGGCCATCGCCGACGGCGTCGACGTCATCAACTACTCGATTGGGAGTGAGACTCCCACCAACCCCTGGGCGGAAACCGAACAGCTCAGCTGGCTGGCGGCGCGTGAGGCCGGTATCTTCGTCGCCCACTCGGCCGGGAACGAAGGTCCCGCCGCGGCGACGACGGGCTCGCCGAACGCACCATGGATGACGCACGTGGCGGCGGCGAGCCACGACCGGAGATTCACCAACACCATCGGGAGCTTCCGCGGCGGCGACGCCCCTCTCGCCGACATCGTGGGCGCCGGATTCACCGCCGGCTACGGGCCCGCGCCAATCGTCTACGCCGGCGACTATCCGTCTCCGCTGACCGACACGCCCGAGCTCTGTGGCGTCGGATTCCTCGGTGACGAGGCTTCGCCGTGGCCGGCCGGCACATTCACAGGTGAGATCGTCGTATGTGACCGGGGGGTATTCGGTCGGGTGGAGAAGAGCGCCAACGTGCTTGCCGCCGGGGCGGGAGGGTTTGTGCTCATCGACAATGGAAACGGACCGGTCGGCGACTCCTACGATCTGCCGGGTGCCCACATCGATGGGCTGAGCGGAGGTCTCCTCGAGGCCTGGCTGGCCACGGGCAGCGGGCACATGGCCACCATCGGTGGAGCAGTAGAGACCGTCGCCGATGCCAACGGCGACATTCTGGTCGGCTTCAGCTCGCGGGGCCCGAATCGCGGCATCGATATCGTGAGCCCAAGCCTCGCCGCACCCGGTGCCGACATCATCGCGGCGCTCGGCACCGACGGCGAGACTGCCTGGGGATTCCGCAGCGGAACATCGATGGCCAGCCCGCATGTCGCCGGTGCCGCCGCGCTGCTCATGTCCCTCTACCCGGACTGGACTCCGGCCGAAATCGAGTCCGCCCTCATGCTCACCGCCAGTCAAACGGTTCTCCTCGAGGACGGGGTCACGCCAAGCACACCGTTCGACAGCGGCGCCGGCCGTATCGACCTCAGGGCGGCGGCCCGTACCG
>JBFISZ010000180.1:0-4960 GCA_041608315.1 Acidimicrobiia bacterium
CCCGTCCTTCTGCAGCCCGGGGTCGTCGCCCATGTCCATTTCCGTCTCGAAGTGGATCTCGTTGAAGGTGATGGTCAGCCGCTCCCCTTTGGGATTGATGACGACCCAGCGCCCCTCCTCCTCGATGAGATCGTTGGGAGCATTCATCCAATTGAGTGGCTTGTAGGCGCCGCCGTCGGCGTGGACCGCCACACAGCCGTCCGCCTTGACCATCACCAGGCGCGTAGCCGGGGGAAGGAAGGCGTTCAAGCGGCCTTCGTATTGAACGGTGCAGTCGGCGACGACGATTCGCATGGGTGACGAGAGTACCCGAATGCCTCGAGGGGCCGGACCGACGCGACCCGCCCCAATCCATATTCGAGGATTTCTTGCGGTGAGGTGTCCTCGGGGGCCAATTCCATTCGTAGGTATGGTGACAGCGGGAATGGCCCGCGCCAACCAGGAGGAGTCCTCATGAGCCAGTACCTATTGTCCACCTATGCCGTCGCGGGCGAGGTCCCCGGCGCCCCGCCGACCCCGGAGGATATGCAGCTCCTCATGCAGCGGGTCATCGACCTCGAAGCCGAGATGGACGCAACCGGCACGTTCGTCTTCGGCGGCCGACTCTACGATCCCGATGCCGCCACCGTGCTCCGCCCGGGTGATGGCGACGTGATCATGACCGACGGCCCTTTCGCCGAGTCGAAGGAGCACGTCGCGGGGTTCTACATCATCAACGCCGACGACCTCGACGCCGCGCTGGCCTGGGCGGACAAGGTCGTTGCCGCAATCAACCATCCGATCGAAGTCCGCCCATTTCAGGCGACCGGCCGCGTCGCCGATCAGATGCCGGGTGCCTGAGCGGGTGACCCGTACCGCCTCCGCCGATCGGGGAGCGACCAATGTCGAGCGCGTGTTCCGCGAGGCATACGGCCAAGCTGTGGCCACCCTGGTACGGCTCTTCGGTGACATCACGCTTGCCGAAGACGCCGTCCAAGACGCCTTCGCGGTGGCGAGTGATCGCTGGCCGACGCACGGTATCCCACCGAACCCGGCGGGCTGGATCATCACGACCGCACGCAACCGCGCCATCGACGTGCTCCGTCGATCGGCGCGGGGCCGGGCGTTGCATGAGGAGATCGGTGCCGCGGCAACCATGTCCGGCGGCCCGGACCCCGACGACTGGGGAGAGGACGGCCCGGTGGGCGACGACCAACTCCGCCTGATCTTCACGTGCTGCCACCCGGCGCTGCGGATCGAGCACCAGGTGGCCCTGACTTTGCGCCTGCTCGGCGGCCTGAGTGTCGATGAGATCGCCCGCGCTTTCCTCGTGAGCGAGGCGGCGATGGCCAAGCGTCTGGTACGCGCCAAATACAAGATCAAGGCGGCCAGGATCCCGTACCGAATCCCGACCGAAGCCGACCTGCCCGAGCGTCTCCGCTCTGTCCTGTCGGTGGTCTATCTCATCTACAACACCGGGGCCGACGATCCGGAACGAGCCGCCATGCGCGGCGATGCCATCCGTCTCGGCCGGGCTCTGGTGGCATTGATGCCCGATGAGCCCGAAGCGGCCGGGCTGCTCGCCCTGATGCTGCTCAGCGAGGCGCGCATGCCCGCCCGCCGGGCCGAAGGAGACCTCGTATTGCTGCGCGCGCAAGATCGGTCCAGATGGGATCGAGCCCTGATCGAAGAAGGACATTCCATTGTGCGCGGCTGTATCCGCCGCGATCGGCCCGGCCCCTATCAACTCCAAGCGGCGATCCAGGCCGTGCACTGCGACGCCGCCTCGTTCGAGGCAACCGACTGGCAGCAGATCGTCGCCCTCTACGATCATCTTCTGTCGTTCCTGCCAACGCCGGTCGTAGCGCTGAATCGGGCCATCGCGCTTGGCGAGACGGAGGGCCCCGAGGCGGCGCTCACTGCGCTCGATGCCGTCGCATCCGACCTCGACAACTATCACCTGCTGCATGCGGCTCGCGGGGCGATGTTGCGCCGGCTGGAAGAATGGGACGCCGCCAAGGCAGCCTACGAACGCGCCGCCCACCTCGCCGTCACGGAAACGGACCGGCGGTTTCTGGCCCAACAGATCTCAGTACTGGCCGGAGGGCTCACCGAGCACCCGCCGGACTGACCGACCAGGCGCATGGCGGGACCTGCCACCGCTCGTCTCCTTGGCGGTCCCCTCGAGTCACGGCCGGCCGGCACGCTACGGCGCCGGCGCCGGCTCACCCGATGCGGGCTGTCGTGATCTGCTGGGTCAACAGGCCTGTCGTCACGTCGTAGATGTGACCCGAGACCCGCAGATCGCGCGGGACCAGCGAGTTGGCGCGCAGCCGCGCAACGTCTGCCGCCAGGGATTCGCGCGGGTCGGTGAAGGCATACGTCTCGACGACGTATTCGGAGCCAAACCGCTCGGTTAGCCGGGCGGCCACGTCGGGATTGGCGAAGCGGGCCATGCCGCAGTCGGTGTGATGAATGATCGCCAGCTCCATAGAGGGATTGGGATTGTCCAGACTCAGCAACATCCAAAGTAGCGAGACCTCGAGGGCGACCCGCGAGGTGACCCGCCCGCCGACGGTGCGCATAGTGAGTGCGTCCCCCATCTCGAGGCCGGCGAAATGGGCCGGAATGACCCGGGCGTCGACGCAGGTGAGAATCACCGTGGTCAGGTTCGGCCTCATGGCCAAGTGGCCCTTGTCGAACGTCGCCGCAAAGGCCTCGTTCCGTTGGTACAACGTGATCAGGTCCGACACGGCGGCCTTCCTTTCGTCGCGAATCCGGCAAATGGGGCACCCCGAGGAAGCCCCCATTCTGCGATCACAAGAGTATGGCCCAGCGGACCGCTACGTGTAGTGCAACAGACGTTGTCGACTCTCTGACCGAGCGGCCTGAGCCGATGGGGACCGCCGATCCTGAGCACCCGGGGGAATGGGCGAGTATGGCGCCGTATCTGGCGATCGTGGCGATCCACCGCGATGTGTCTCCCCGGAGGGGAGAAGGTCCCTGCGAGGCGCCCGCCAGGGCGCCGAAGGAGGTAGAGGGGCGCACCGCGAGGCGCCGCTCCCGGTTGATCCTGGTTCGAGAGCTCGCGGCGATAGAACCCTTGTCGCCATGAATACGCCCCACGCCCCCCTACCCACTCGGCGACTCCGTCGCCGTCGGGGCCCTTCCCCCCTTCGGTGGGACACATCGGAGACGCACCCGCCACAAAGATCACTCACCACCTCGCCGGCAGTACAGCTAGGCGGCGGACGTGGCCGAGATGATCGAGAAGGTCCCACCCTGCGGATCGTTGAGCACCGCGATCTTCCCCGCCGAGGTATCGAAAGGCGGAACGCTGACGTTGCCGCCGAGCTCGGCGGCCTTGGCGGCCGTGGCCTCTGTGTCCTCGACTAGGAAGTACACCATCCAATGGGCCGGGATCTCCGCCGGCCAGTTCTCGTCCATGCGAATGACGCCGCCGTTGAAGTCGTCGTCGGCATCGCCGTCACCGTCCACCTTGGTGGGTAGCTTGATCACCCAGTACTCGGGCGGCGTGGCGTCGTCAGCCGGTCTGAACTGCTCGAATTCCCAGGGCATGATGGCGCTGTAGAAGGCTCGGGCGGCCTCGAGGTCGCGGGTCGCCAGCTCGTTCCATGACATCGAGCCGGGCACGGTGAAGACGTCGGCCCCGCGATGATTGCCCGCTTGCCAGAGCCCGAATACCGCGCCCGTCGGATCGGACAGGTATGCCATGCGACCTGAGTCCATCACGTCCATGGCCGGGACGACGACGGAGCCGCCCGCCGCGACCGCCTTGGCGACGACATCATCGACGCTGGTGACGTTGATGTAGGAGTTCCAGATCGGCGGCATCTCCTTCATCATCTCGGGCTGCGGCCCAAGCCCGGCGGCGTTCTTGCCGTCTTTGGTGAACATCGTGTAGATGTAGTTGCCGTCGGGATCGGTTTGAGGAGCACCTTCCCATCCGAACAGCCTCGAGTAGAACTCGGTCGCCGCCTCCGGATCGGGTGATGCCAGGTCAGCCCACGTGAAGAGCCCATGAGGATAGTTGTCCGCCACGCGCCAGCCTCCTTCGTCCGCGGCACGCCCTCGCTGCCGTCTTCCCTCGGAACCTACCAGTGTCTAGCCGACACTGCCTTCCATCTGCAGCTCGATGAGGCGGTTGAGCTCGACGGCGTACTCCATCGGCAACTCCTTGACGATCGGCTCGATGAACCCGGCCACGATCATGGCGGTCGCCTCTTCCTCCGAGAGGCCGCGGCTCATCAGATAGAACAGCTGCTCCTCGCCGACTTTCGATACCGAAGCCTCATGCCCGATCTCGGCGTTGGACTCCTCGATCTCCATATAGGGATAGGTATCGGAGCGTGATTCGGGGTCGAGGATCAGCGCGTCGCAACGCACGAAGCTCTTGGCGCTGTCGGCACCCTCTTCGACACGGAGCAACCCGCGATATCCGGCGCGCCCGCCGTGCATCGAGATCGACTTCGAGGTGATCAGCGACGTCGTGTTGGGAGCGGCGTGAACGATCTTGGCGCCGGCGTCTTGGTGCTGGCCCTCACCGGCGAAGGCGATCGAGAGCACCTCGCCGTGAGCACCCTCCTCCATGAGCCACACCGCCGGGTACTTCATCGTCAGCCGGGAGCCGATGTTGCCGTCGACCCACTCCATGGTGGCGTTCTTGTATGCCACAGCCCGCTTGGTGACGAGGTTGAAGACGTTGTTCGACCAGTTCTGGATGGTGGTGTAGGTGACCCGCGCCGACGGCTTCACCACGATCTCGACCACCGCGGAGTGCAGCGAGTCGGTGCTGTACACCGGAGCCGAGCAGCCCTCGATGTAGTGCACCTTCGCGCCCTCGTCGGCGATGATCAGGGTTCGCTCGAACTGGCCCATGTTCTCGGCGTTGATCCGGAAATACGCCTGCAGCGGATCCGAGACGTGCACGCCGGGCGGCACGTAGATGAACGAGCCCCCG
>JBFISZ010000181.1:0-4935 GCA_041608315.1 Acidimicrobiia bacterium
ACTTCCGGCATGCATTATCGGCTCACGACGCTGCCCAACGGCCTGCGTGTCATCACCCAGGACATGCCCTCGGTCAACTCCGCCACGATCGGAGCCTGGGTCGATACGGGCAGCCGTGACGAGGTGGAGGCGGAGGCGGGAGCGAGTCATTTCCTCGAGCATCTGCTCTTCAAGGGCTCCGACAACCTCGACGCCCACCAGATCGCCGAAGGCTTCGATGCCATCGGCGCCCGCCACAATGCCTTCACGTCAAAGGAATACACGGTCTTCTGGGCCAAGGTGCGTGACGCCGACCTCGGCTTCGCCGTCGAAGTGCTCTCCGAGATGCTGCAGCGTCCGGCCTTTCGCCAGGACGAGATCGACTCGGAGCGCCACGTCGTCCTCGAAGAGATCAACATGAACGAGGACGACCCCACCGACGTGGCTCATGAGCTGTTCATTCGGCGACTGTGGTCGGATCACCCGCTGGCGCCGCCGATCCTGGGAACCCGCGACTCGATAAACGCCATGACCCGCGACGTGATCACGGAGTATTGGCGGCGTCGCTACACGCCACACACAGTGGTCATCGCCGCAGCCGGGCGGATCGACCACGATGTCCTCGTCGAGCAGGTCGGTGACCGGTTCGGCGGGTGGGAGGGCGCCGACACGACCCGGGTCACGACGGCCGCACCGAATGCGCAAGGGGTTTCCCTGCGCAGCAAGGACACCGAGCAGGCCCACCTCGTGCTGGGCGCTCTCGGGCTGAAGCGCAGCGATGACCGCCGCTGGGCTGCCGACGTTGCCGACCACGTTTTCGGCGGCGGCATGAGCTCGCGGCTGTTTCGTGAGGTCCGCGAGCAGCGAGGCCTGGCGTATGCGGTTCACAGCTTTCGCCTACCGTTCCTCGAGACGGGAGCCAACGCCATCTATGTCGGCACCACGCCCTCGCAGGCGCCCGAGGTGCTCAAGCTGATTCGCGCCGAGTGCGACAAGCTGGCGACCCGGGGCCTCACGCCCGAGGAGCTCACCCGGGCCAAGGGCCACGTCAAGGGGAGCTTGGCGCTGTCGCTCGAGGACTCCAACAGCCGCATGAGCCGGCTGGGGCGCAACGAACTGGTCGGCATGACGCACTACTCGGTCGATGAGGTCGTCGAGAAGATCGAGGCGGTCACTGCGCAGGACACCACCGATGTGGCCGCGGTGATGTACTCCGGCCCGTTCGTATTGGGCGCCGTCGGCCCCTTTGAGCCCGGCGAGCTCGAGAGTTACGTGGCATGATCCGAGTCGCCGTCTCGGGTGCCGCCGGTCGGATGGGCCGTATGGCAGCAGAGACGGTGGCCACAGCTGAAGACCTCGAGCTCGTGGCGGCTTTCGATCCGGCCGGCGCCGGGGAGACGATCGCAGGTATTGCCGCCGTCACCGACCCGGCCGCAGTCGACTGCGACGTTGTAATCGAGTTCACGATTCCCGGGGTCGTCATGGGCAACCTCGAACGGTGGGGGAGGCGCGGTTTCCACGCCGTTGTAGGGACCTCGGGTTTCAGCGCCGAACGCCTCGAGCAGCTTGCCGAGCTGTGGGGAGAAAGCGCCGGGAACTGTTTGGTCGTCCCCAACTTCTCGATCGGCGCCGTCGTCATGATGCGCTTCGCCGAGCTGGCGGCTCCCCACTTCGAGGGCGTGGAGGTCATCGAGTTGCACCATGGTGACAAGCCCGATGCGCCCTCCGGCACTGCGCTGGCGACCGCGGCTCGCATTGCGGCCGCGGGCGGCAAGAACGATGCGGTCCCCGGCGGCAGCGGCGCCGACATCGCCGGTATACCGGTTCATTCGGTCCGGCTGCCGGGCATTCTCGCCTCGCAGGAGGTCGTCTTCGGCGGCCTCGGCGAGACCCTGGCGATACGCCACGATACGTTCAGCCGTGAGGCCTTCATGCCCGGCATGCTGGCTGCGGTGCGGGCGGTGGCGGACTTGCCAGAGAAGCTCACGGTGGGCCTGGACCCGATCCTGGGGATATAGCGAGGTAAGTACTAAGTACTCAGTACTTAGTAGTTGATGCTGTCGGCTCAGAACAGCGCGCTGGCCAGCTGGCGTCGGTACGTCGCTGTCAGGGGGTGTTCCTCGCCGAGTACGCCGAATATGTCGAGCATGCCGAGGCGGGCCTCGTCTTGATCCTTGCCCTTGGCACGCACGACATGGAGGTAGTGATCGAGGGCGGGCTCGAACTCGTTTCTAGCGGCGAGGGCGCGGGCGAGCATGATACGAGCCCGGCCCGAGGTCGGGTCGGCCGCCAGGGCCGCTTCGAGGCCGGAGATGTCATCGCCGCGTGCCGTGGCCATCCGGGCGGCGCCCTGAAGACGTTCCACCTCGGGTGTCGGCGTCAGCCGGCCCAGGATGATCAGCGCCTCCTCCGCATCGCCGGCAGCGAGCCGCAAGCTGGCGAGTCCGATCCCGGCCTCGGGTTGGTCGGGCTGGGTGTGGAGCACCTCGCGGAAGATGGCCTCGGCGGCCTCGTGGTTGCCGTCGAGGGCGAGGTCGCGGGCCTCCTCAACGCGCAGCTCCAGGTCGCTCGGCATGATCTCGGCGAGCCAGGCTTGCAGGGCGGGCTCGGGGACGGCTCCCGAGAAACGGCTGATCGGGACGCCGTGACGAAACGCGACGACGGTGGGGATGCTCTGGATGCCGAACTCGGCGGCGAGCTGTTGGTTCTGGTCGACATCGACCTTCACCAGCTCGAAGGCACCATTGTGCTGTGCGGTGACCCGTTCGAGCAGGGGGCCCAACGTCTTGCACGGACCACACCACTCGGCCCAGAAGTCGACGACGACCGGAACCTCCTGGCTCCTTTGCAGTACGGCCACGCCAAAGTCGGCAGCCGTGATGTCTTGGATGTATCGATCGGACATTCTCCGCCAGCTCCGGGATTGGATTCCGATAACAGGTTAGTTGTTCTCAGGTTTGCTACCGTCCATGCCATGGAAACCTCCAGCGGGGCTCCGTTCGGGCCCGTACTCACCGCGGTCATCACTCCTTTCGACTCGAGAGGTGCCGTCGACTACGGCGCCTTCTGGAAACTGGTTCGCCACCTGCTATCGAATGGTTCCGACGGAGTTGTCGTTGCGGGTACCACCGGCGAGTCGCCGACGCTGTCGAACGCAGAGAAGGTTGCCCTGTTCAAAGCGGCCGTAGATGCCGCCGGAGGCCGCGGTCGCGTCATCGCCGGCACCGGCACCTACAACACGCACGAGTCGATCGAGATGAGTCACAAGGCCGCCGCCGCCGGGTGTCACGGCCTGATGGCGGTCACGCCCTACTACTCCAAACCGCCCCAATCCGGGCTGGTGCGTCATTTCGGCGCCATCGCCGATGCCACCGCCCTGCCCTTGATGCTGTACAACATCCCCGGTCGGACTGCACGTCTGATCGAGGTCGACACGCTCGTCGAGCTGGCGGGCCACCCCAACATCGTCGCCGTGAAGGACGCCGTCGACGACATCGCATTCACCCGCGCCGAGCTCGAGGCGCTGCCGGAAGACTTCGCGGTGTACTCGGGGTCGGACAGTATGACGCGCGACATCGTCGAGGCCGGGGGAGTCGGGGTCGTCAGCGTCGCCTCCCACCTCGTCGGGCCGCTCATCCGGCGTCTGGTCGAGGCGGCCGACACCGGCGACGAGTCGGCGGCGCGCAAGCTCCACGACGGGTTGACGCCGTTGTTCACGGCGCTGTTCGTCGAACCAAACCCGATGCCGGTGAAAGCGGCCATGGCGCGGGTGTGGGGCGAGGTCGGGGAGCCGCGGTTGCCGCTGGTGGCCGCCTCCGGCGAGACGGCGACCATGGTCATCGAGGCGCTGGAGGCCGCATCCGCGCTCTAGAGCTCCGACCTGGGGGAGTGTCATGACAGTATCCATCGGGTTCCTCGGCGGCCTCGGCGAGATCGGCCGCAACTGCGCCGTGCTCGAGATCGAGGGGCGCTTGGCGCTTCTCGACTGCGGGTTGATGTTCCCCGACGAGGACATGCTCGGCGTCGATCTGGTGCTGCCCGACTTCACCTCCATCCTCGATCGGCCGGATGATCTCGAATGTGTCGTGCTCACCCACGGCCACGAAGACCACATCGGCTCGCTGGGATACCTGCTGCGGGAGGTCAACGTACCCGTCTACGGCACGCCGTTGAGCGTCGAGCTGGCTCGCAGCCGTCTCGAGGAGCTCGGCGTGGCACCGCAGCTGCGTCCCGTCGAGAAGCGGGAGTGGGTCGAAGCCGGCCCCTTCAAGTTCGCCCTCGTCGGGGTGGCCCACTCCGTGCCCCAGGCCACCGGGGTCGTTTTCGACACGCCGGAAGGGATCATCATGCACTCCGGCGACTTCAAGCTCGATCCGACGCCGATCGACGGGTTGCCGACCGACTTGGCGACGTTCGCCGGATTCGGGCGCCAGGGGGTGCGCCTGTTGCTCGCCGACAGCACCAATGCCGAACGCCCCGGCTTCGTGGCGTCGGAGGCGACGGTCGGTCCCAAGCTCAATCAGATCGTGGCCGGTGCCACCGGCCGGGTGATCATCGCTTGTTTCGCCAGCCACATTCACCGCGTCCAGCAAGCCGTCGATGCGGTTCTCGCCGATGATCGCCACTTCGCGCTCCTGGGGCGGTCGATGCTGCGCAACGTCGAGGTGGCGACCGGGCTCGGTCTGCTCGCGGTGCCCGAAGCGCGGGTCAAGACCGTCGATGAGTTGCTCGAGATGGAACCGGGCCAAACCGCAGTCATCTGCACCGGGAGCCAGGGGGAGCCCTTCGCCGCCTTGTCGCTGATGGCGGCCGGGGAACACCGTTCGATCACTCTCGAAGCCGGCGACACGGTGATCCTGTCGGCGACGCCGATTCCCGGCAATGAGACGAAGGTGTCACGTGTGATCAACAACCTGCTGCGCCAGGGTGTTGCCGTCTTCCACGGCCGCAATGCTC
>JBFISZ010000182.1:0-4925 GCA_041608315.1 Acidimicrobiia bacterium
CCCTCGAGGTTCAGCTGGCCGCCGTCACTGCGGAGGATGTCGCCGACCTGGTCGGGGCGACCGGCAGCCCCGATCCCGACCGGGCGCCGTGGGCCATCGAATTGCTCTCGACCGAGGTCAAGATTCCCGACGTCGTCGGTGGAGCCGAGGTGTACGACCTCGAATGGCGGGTCCCCCTTGCCGTGGGCGACGACTCGCTGGCACCGATCGCCTGGAGCCTGCACGAGGGTGACCACGTCCTGATCGCAGGCCCGGCCCGTTCGGGCAAGAGCACAGCTCTAGCCACTATTGCGGCCGTGCTCCGTTCGGCCCGGCCGGATATCCACATCACCGCGCTGACAACGCGGCGTAGCCCGCTGGCCGATTGTGCGGCCGTCGACCTGCTGGTCGACGATCCCGGACTGCTGCGCGCCGCGACGGGCAAGGCCGGCTCGGAGCAGCCCCATGCGATCCTCATCGACGACGCCGAGGACGTCGACGACCCGGCCGGGGTCGTGGCCTCGCTCATTGCCGACCGGCGACCGCACCTCCACATCTTCGCCGCCGGTGCCGGCGACGTGCTCCGTTCCGCATACGGACACTGGACCCTCGCGGTGCGGCGCAGCCGGCTCGGCCTGGCGCTCAGGCCCAATCCGACCAGCGACGGCGATCTGTGGCAAACCGCCTTGCCGCGTCACGGGCCGGCATTCTTCCCGGCGGGAAGGGGATACCTGGTCGCCGAGGGCAAAGTGGAACTGTGCCAGGTGGCTTGGCAGTGACTTTCGTCGGCATCGATCCGTCCGGCCTGGCCGAACTGGGCGCACTGCTGGGCCGCCGGGCCGATGTGATCGAGCGGGCTGCCTCGGGGGCGACGGATCCACTTCATCGGCTCGGCAGGGAACGTGCGGCCGATCGCGTTGGCACCAGGCTGACATCCACCGCCCATGTCTTGCGGCGTTCCGCCGGCGACTTCCGCTGGCGGATCGACGCAGTGCTCAACGGTGAGCCGGCGGCGGCGTTCTCGCAGCCTTGGGCTGGGTTTGCGCTGCACGGTGCGATCTTGGCGACGGCTCGACCCATCGGTGCCGGGCCGCCGGCCGGGCCGGTGTCAATTGCTCCGGCAGAGGTTGTGCGGTTGGTGCAGATGACGCCTCAGGATCGGGCCGCCTACTTCGCGTCCCACAGCTACGAGTCGATCAGCGTTCTTGCCGCGGCCTATCCGGCCGCGGTGAGTTCGATGGACGGAGCCCCGCCCCGGGCCCGCTATGCGGCCAGCGACCTCGTCATTGCCCGACGCATCGCCGCGCTCGGTGACCGAGTGGCGACCGTTGCCGCCTGCCTGGCGGCAGGTGACCAGGTGTGGTTCATCAAGCGCTTCCTCGAAGCCGAGCTGGCGGCAGCGTCGCGCGAGATTGCCGAACTCGAGCTGTGGCTGGCGGAGGATCGACAGATCTTGCTGTTCGATCCGGCGGGCGACGGCCGGGTCGCCGAGGTGTTCGGGGATCTCGAGCGCGCCCGCAACATCGGCGTGGTCGTGCCCGGAATCACGAACGACCGCGCCAACTTCAGCGACGGCGCCGGCGGCTTCCGGGCCAATGCTCGCAACCTCCACGACCGCGCTCGAGAGCTCGACATCGGCGACGTGGCGACCGTCGCCTGGCTCGGCTACGACACTCCCGACGGTGTTGACGCCGTGCTCCGCCGGGCCGCCGATGAGGGTCACGGCGCCCTGGTCGATTTCGTTGCCGGCATGGATGCGCTGCCGGGGAATCGTCACCTCACGGTCGTCGGCCACAGCTACGGCTCACTCGTAACGGGCCTGGCGGCCGCAGCCGGTCTCGCCGCCAACGAGGTGGTCTTCGTCGGCAGCCCGGGTACCGGGTTGGATCATGCGGACGAGGCCGAGCTGGAGCCCGGTGGCGTCGTCTGGGCCGGGCTCGCCGACGGCGACCCCATCGGGGCGGGCATCGACATCGCCGAGTTCCTCACACCTGCTCAACAACTCGACCAGACGGTGCGCCGGCTGCTCGACTCTCTCGATGGCGAGGACGCCATCAGGGACCTGCACCATGGGACCAATCCGACCCATGAGGACTTCGGGGCCATCGAGATTCACACCGACGGCTCTGTCGGCCACTCCGACTACTTCAAGCCGGGCACCCTGACTCTCGACAACCTGGTCTACATCATCGCCGGCATGGACCCCGCGGTTTCGATCGAGGTCCCCGAAGTGATCGAGTCGACCCCGGGCCCGTTCGGCGGCCCGCTCATTGGCGGCGCCGCCAACCCACCGGAGCAACACAGCTAGCTCAGACTCACCTAGCCTGGGGGCCCAGCCATCCGGGGAGTACAACGTGCACGCCATTGTCATCAACGCCACCGGCGGTCCCGAGGTTCTGGAGTGGTCCGAAGTCGCCGATCCGACCGCCGGGCCCGGCCAGGCTTTGATCGACATCGCCTACGGCGGAGTCAACTACATAGACACCTATCACCGCAGCGGGCTCTATCCGATGGAGCTGCCCTTCACGCCCGGCCTCGAAGGTTCCGGCCGGGTCATTGCGGTGGGAGACGCTGTCGACGAATCGCTCGTGGGACGCTCCGTGGCCTGGACAGGTGAGATCGGGAGCTATGCCCAGCGTGTCGTTGCTCCAGCCAATCGGATCGTGCCGCTGCCCGACGGCGTGTCGCCGCAGCTGGGTGCCGCGGTGATGTTGCAGGGCTTGACGGCCCACTACCTGGCAACCGACACCTACGCACTGCAACCCGGCGACCGCTGTCTGATCCACGCCGCCGCCGGCGGGGTCGGCCGCCTCCTCGTTCAGATCGCCAAGATGGCCGGCGCCGAGGTGTTCGGCACGGTGGGCTCTGACGAGAAAATGGAGATCGCGCGCTCGGCCGGCGCCGACCACGTGATCAACTACCAGACCACCAGCTTCAAGGATGCGATCGAGGAGATCGCCGGGCCGCACCCGCTGGCAGTCGTCTACGACGGTGTCGGGGCGGCAACGTTCGACGACGGTCTCGACCTGTTGGCACCGCGCGGCGTCATGGCCACCTTCGGCAATGCCAGCGGGCCCGTGCCGCCCGTCAGCCCGCTGCGGCTGTCGGCGGGAGGCTCGCTTTACCTGACCAGACCCACACTGTTCGCCTACATCGCCGAGGACGAGGTTCTGGCGGCCCGCAGCGCCGATCTCTTCCGGTGGATGGAATCGGGTGAGCTCGACGTGCGGATCGGCGCCGTCCACCCGCTGGCCGAGGCCGCCGGCGCTCATCGAGCCCTCGAGGGCCGGGGCATCGCCGGCAAGATCCTGCTCGAAGTCTGAAGTCGAGGCGGGCGGGGATAGGAGGACACGGTTGCACCTTGTTCGGGTTGGCGCCTGCCTGGTCCTCGTCCTGGCAGCTTGTGGCGGGGAGAACCTCTCCCTGGCGGAGTACGCGACGCAGGGCGGGGAGATGACTGCGGTAATGGAAGAGCGCATCGCAGCCCTCGATGCCGACTGGCGGGCTCAGGTCCCGACCGTCGCGCGGGTCCGGGCCTATTGGGACGAACGGCTGCGGGCGCGCCGGGAGCTGCTCGAACAGCTCGACACACTCAATCCCCCCGACGCCATCGCCGCGATGCACCGGGACGGTCTCGACCTATTCGGACGGCTCATCACCGCCGAGCAGGCTCTGGCGGCCCGGGTCACCTCATTCGAGACTGCGACCGAACCCGAGGAGTGGTGGAGCACAGCCGAGGCGGCCGTGGTGGACGCCGTGAACGAAGAGATCCTGGCGCTCTGCCTCGCTTTCCAGGCACGGTACGACGCGACGATCGATCGCACGGGCCTCTCGGAAATGCCGTGGATTCCGGCCGAGATGAAGGAGATCGTGAGCATCGATGTCGGCTGCGAGTAGCAATCTGCGTCTCGTGCTTCTGGTGGTTCCCATGATTCTCGTGGCCGTCGGCTGCGGCGAATCTGAAGACACCGTCGACCGCCCGTTCATTCGCGGTTGGGATCTCGACGAACGGCAGTGTGATCAGCAGATCGCCGAGAGCCGCTGCTATCGGCTGACGCTCGATGTGTTCGATTACCCCGGCGAGTCTGCGGCCTCCTGCCGCATCTATGCGCTGGACGACTCCGGGCTGCCGTACGATCTCGACGAGGCAATTGCGCCCGACCTGGACCCCGTATCGGCCGAGCACGAAGTCGCCATCATCGACGGGTTCACGATTCGCTCAGGCGACGTACCGGAGTTCAGCGTCGTCCTCCCCGCTATCGAGGACGAGAGTTTCCGGCGTTGGCAGGTCTCTTGCCATCCGGGTGCGCCCGGCTGAGTCATCGGGCAGGCCACAACTACAATCCGCGCTCGGCTACGAAGGACACGCTGCATGACCAAGTTTCTCGGCGCCGTCTTGCGCAAGCCCGGCGTGCGCCGTCCCTACACGGAGTCCCGTCCCCTCGAGATCGTCGAGCTGGAGCTGCCGGATCCCGGGCCCGGTGAGGTCCTGGTCAAGATCGCCGCCGCCAGCCTGTGCCGTTCCGATCTGTCGGTCGTGACCGGGGCCCGGGTGTGGCCGCTGCCAATGGTGATCGGCCACGAGGCCGCCGGCCGTGTTGAGGCGGTGGGCACAGGCGTCACCGGCTTGGCTCCGGGAGATGATGTGGTGCTCGTCTATCTGCCCCAATGCGGCACGTGCGTGCGCTGTCGCGACGGTGAGCCGTGGTTGTGTGAGACCGGCGGCGCAGCCAACGGCAAGGGCGAGCTCATCACCGGCGGCACTCGGCTGACGCACGATGGGGAGGCGCTCCACCACCACATGGGGCTCGCAGCATTCGCCGAGTACGCCCTGGTGGCCGAGCAATCTGCCGTGAAGGTGGCGACCGGCCTGGCTCCCGGAGACACTTGCGTGTTTGGCTGCGCGGTGTTGTGCGGCGGCGGGACGGCGCTCAACACTGCCGCCA
>JBFISZ010000183.1:0-4893 GCA_041608315.1 Acidimicrobiia bacterium
GAGGGCGGCGCCGACCGTGCCGGAGCCCATGGTATAGGCCGAGCCGAAATTGGCCCCGATGTTGACGCCACTGACCACCATCGCAGCCTTCTCCCCGAATAACCGGTACACGCCGAGCTGCACGGCGTCGGCCGGGTATCCCTCGACCGACATCATCTCGATGCCGTCTCGCTCGACCGGCTTCACCCGCACCTCTTCGAAGCGGCTTATGGCCTTGCCGATCCAGCTGCGCTCGACGGCCGGAGCCGCTACCCGCACCGGGCTGCGCGCCCCCAGAGCGCGCGCCAGCGCGGGAAGGGACAACGAGTCGACACCGTCGTCGTTCGAGACCAGGATGAAGGACACGACCGGACCCTATCGGATCTGGGGCGCAGTCGAGAATTCCTGCGAGACGAAGTGACGGGCAATGTCACCGCATGTGGCGTACCAAACATCGTCGAAGCTGCGGGTGAACCCGATGAACTCGCGCAGCGTCGCCAGCCGAACGGGACGACCCGTGATCTGCGGGTGCATCACGAGAGTGATCGCGCCACCCCACGACCGCAGCTCGGTGAATTCATCCCGCCAGATCGAGAGCACATGCGCTTTCGACTGCAGCACCCGATACTGGGTCGGGCTGGAGCTACCGAAAGCCCAGTCGTCGAGCGTCGGCTGTTCCGGAATCTCGACGGGACCGCGACTGCCGTCCTCGAGGACGATGCGATACGGGGCGAAGTGGTCTCGCAGCGAGCTGTCGTAGAGGAAACCCCGGTCGGTCAGCGTGCGCAAGCCGAGGTGACTCGAGACGCCGTCGGGAGCCCGGTAGCCAACCGGGGTGATGCCGGCGACCCGATCGAGCGCCTCGAGCCCGCGATCGATCTGCTCCGCCACCAGACCGGGGACATCCGGCTTGGCGGCAACGTGCGTATAGCCATGGTGGGCGACCTCGTGGCCGCCTTGGAGGATGGCGTGGACGTGGCCCGGGTAGCGCTCCGCAACGGCGCCGGGTACGAAGAACGTAGCGGCGATCTCCTCCTCGGCAAGCAGCTCGAGGATCTTCGGCACGCCGACCCGGGCACCGTAGTGGCCCATCGCCAGCACGCCGGGATCGGATGCGCTGGCAGGATCGTTGCCGATCCAGAGCTCCTCGGCGTCGAAATCGAACGTGAGTGCCAGCGCACAGGCCTTCCCATTCGGCCATTCCAGCAACGGTATGTCGAGTTCGCTCATCGGCTCAGGCTACCGGTATCGTTGCCGCCGGGAGGGTCCATGGACGATCGGCGCCACGACAGCTTCGGAACTGCGGCTTACGGGGGCGAAGGCTGGTCGCCCCGCACCGCCGAACACCGCGACGAGCTGGGGACGATCTGGGCGGCAAGCGCCATCGACTCGGAGTGGCGCGCCCTGCAGGCCGTGATCGTCCATACGCCCGGGAACGAGTTGGCCGCCGGCGGCGCCGCGCCCAACGAGGTACAGATGCTGGCACCCGTCGACACGGCCCGGGCAGTCGAAGAACACCGCGCCATGATCGCCGCATACGAGTCGGCCGGAGTCACCGTTCACCAGGTGGCGCCGGGCGCCGAGCCCCCACCGAACCTCATGTTCTGCGCCGACCTCTTCGTGATGACGCCGGCCGGCGCCATCCTCGCCAGGCCGGCGTCTACCGTGCGGGCGGGCGAGGAACGGTGGATGGCACGCCGCCTCGCCGACCTCGGGGTTCCGATCATCCGCACGCTGACCGGCACCGCGACCTTCGAAGGGGCCGACCTGATGTGGCTCGACGAGACAACGGCTCTGATCGGTCGCGGCCCGCGCACCAACCAAGCCGGTATCGACCAGATCGGGGCGACCCTCCACGAGATCGGCTGCGCGCTGATCGCCGTCGACCTGCCCTACGGAACCATGCACCTGATGGGAATGCTGCGATTCCTCGACCAAGACCTTGCGATCGCCTGGCCGCGCCGCACCCCGCATGCCGCGGTCGCGGCACTGACGCGGCGCGACATCCGGGTCGAGTTTCCCGCATTCGCGGAGCGAGCCGATCACTATCGGGCGGTCAACTTCGTCACCCTGGGGCCGCGGCGGATACTGATGCCCGCCGGCGCCGATGAGGTGCGTGGCTTCTATGAGGGCCATGGCGTCGAATGCCTCACCACGCCGAGTGAGGAGCTATCGAGAGCCGCCGGCAACACCGGCTGTCTGACCGGCGTTCTGAGCCGCCGCCGGGCGTAGCGATCCCTCGTACCACATCCACTCACGACTGAATCTGATAGGAATAGACTTAGGTTTAGTGAAGTTGTATTCTTGAGATAGGAGCTTTATCGCACAATGAGGAGAACCATGTCCGCCACGAAACTCGACCCCTTGGCCCTCGTCGGAACGACGCTTTTCGACGACCTCAACCGCCTCTTCGATGGGCCCCGCAGTGGTCGGGGCATCGTGAACGAGGGCTGGAGGCCCCGTATCGACGTCGCCGAGTCCGCCGAAGCCTTTCTCATCCGGGCCGAGCTTCCCGGGGTCGAACCGGATTCGATCGATGTCACCGTCGTGGAGAATGTGCTGGCGATCACTGGCACCCGCAGCTTTGACGCCAAAGACGGCGACGCCGCCGCGGTGACGTACCGGCGTCGTGAGATCGTCGCAGGCGAATTCTTGCGGAAGATTCGCCTCCACGGGGAGGTTGATATTGACGCAGTCACCGCGACATCCAGCAACGGGATCCTCGAGATCACCGTTCCCAAGCAGCCCGCCGAGCTGCCGCGCAAGGTGACTGTGGCCGTGCAGCGGTAACTCCCCCTCCCGCCGCTGCTACGAGGCTGGCCCCGCTCCGCCGAGCGGGGCCAGTCGCGTGTCCTCTGCCAGATTGAATGGGGCCATTCGGCCCTATGCACACCACCCGGTGCTCCATAGGCTCGCTCCCAACAATCGTTTGGACGATGGAGCGGGCCACCGAGACTGCGCCGTCGGCCGGTGAACAAAGACCCCCTCGGCGAAGCGGCCGGCTCACTACTTCGAGCGGGCCGCTTCCCCGTAGACTGGTCCAAATGATCCACATCACAGAGCTGGTCGACATCACCGACGAGGTCGTCGCCGCCTTCGATCACCTCGTCCCGCAGCTCTCCTCATCGAGCCCACCGCCATCGGTGGACGAACTGAGCCAAATGGCGGCCGACCCCAACATCGTTTTGTTCGCCGCCCGCGACACAGATCTGGACGAGATCGTCGGAACATTGACGCTCGCTTTCTTCCGGATCCCCACCGGGCTGCAAGCCAGAATCGAAGACGTGATCGTCGACGAGTCCGCCCGGGGCTCGGGTATCGGTGAGATGCTGACCGACGCCGCGATCGATCGAGCCCGGGCCGCCGGCGCCAAGGCCGTCGGACTGACGTCACGCCCGGCCCGCGAGGCGGCCAACCGCTTGTACCTGCGCCTCGGCTTCGAGGTGCGCAACACCAACGTCTATCGGCTCAAGCTCTAGGTCGAGAGGCGCGGGAACCAGGAGCGGCCGGAGTGCGTCACAGCTGTATGAAAAGCACGCGACTCGCCATACTGCTCACGGCCGTGGCCATCGTCGCCGCGGCGTGTGGCTCGACAACGGATTCTCCGCCCACAACGGAAGGACCCGCGATCACCAACCCGCCATCCACCACCAATCCGCCTCCCGGCTCAGTCCCGTTCACGGCCGGTGAGCTGGTCAAGCTCGACGTCCCCCGGGCGCCCGGTGACGTTGACGCGACCGCTCTGGCGGCGGTGGTTCGCAGCGATACCCAGTTCGGGCTCGATTTGTTCGGGGTCATCGCAGACGACACCAACCTGATGTTCTCGCCGTACTCCATCGCCACCGCGCTCAGCATGCTGTACCCGGGCGCCCGGGGCACAACTGCCGAGGAGATCGCCGCGGTACTGCATCTCGCCGTCGACGACGCGGACTTGCACGCGGCCCGCAACCACATCGAACGGGCGTTGGCCGAGGCTCCGCCGCTCCCGCCCGAGGACGACCGTGAGCCGTTCACCATCCGCCCCGCCAACTCGGCATGGGGTCAGGGCGGCTTCCCCTTCTCTGAGGACTACCTCGAGGTGCTGGCCACCGCCTACGGAGCCGGCCTGCGGGTCGTCGACTTCTCGGGTGATCCGACTGGCTCCGCCGACCTCATCAACAGTTGGGTGGAGGAGGCCACCGAGGACCGCATCGAGAACCTGGTTCCGGACGATGCCATCAACGACCTGACGAGATTGGTGCTCGTCAACGCCATCTGGTTCAAAGCCAACTGGATGAATCAGTTCGATCCGGACCGAACCGCGCCCGGCTCGTTCACGCGACTCGATGGGTCGGAGGTGACGACCCCGTTGATGCACTCGACCTCAACCGGCCAATACGCCGCCGGTTCGGGCTTCACTGCCGTCCGCCTCCCCTACAGCGGGGACGCCGCCATGGTTGTGGTGCTGCCGAGCGCCGGTACCAGCCCGGCCGAGCTGGCCGCGGCGATGACGGCCGACGACTTCTCCATGGATTGGGAAACGTTCCAGCTCGACCTGACGCTGCCCTCGTTCACGTTCGACAGCGAAGTGAGCCTCAAGCAGGCCCTCCAGGCCCTCGGCATGAGCACCGCGTTCTCCACAGCCGCCGATCTCAGCGGGATCACGGACGCCGCCGCCCTCTTTGTCCAGGATGCGCTCCACAAGTCCTTCATTGCCCTCGACGAGAACGGTACCGAGGCGGCGGCGGCCACGGCGATCCTCATGGGGCTCACCGCGGCCCCGCCCCCGGCCACCTTCACCGCCGACCGCCCCTTCCTCTTCTGGATCGAGCATTCTTCGACCGGCGAGGTGCTCTTTCTCGGCCAGGTGACCGATCCGAGCTGAATCCCCTGCGTTCGTTGTGCCTGATCACGCCCGACATCGGCGATCAAGCA
>JBFISZ010000184.1:0-4881 GCA_041608315.1 Acidimicrobiia bacterium
AAGGGACCGTCATTTCTGTCGACCGGGCCGACGGCGCCGCGGGAATCGAGCTGGAAGCGCGGTGGGACCTTCCGGCCACACCGCGCCAAGTCGTGGTGCTGTGTCATCCCCATCCCCTCCAGCGGGGCAGCATGCATGCTCCGCTGATGGCGGCGCTTGCCGAAGGGCTCGTGGGCCAAGACTTCGCCGTCCTCCGCTTCAACTTCAGGGGTGTCGGCAATTCCACCGGAACTCACGACTCCGGCGACGGCGAGGTTGCGGACGTGGCGGCCGCCGTTGACGCCGCCGAACATGCCTACCCGGCCCTTCCGATCGGTGTCGCCGGCTGGAGCTTTGGGGCCGTCACCTCGCTCCACTGGCAGGCCCGGGACCAGAGCCGGCTGCCGTGGGTCGGAATCGCCCCCCCGGTCAACAACGCACGATCGCGCCCGCTACCTCAGCGAACCGAGCTGACAGAGGCTTCGCGACTGCTGATCCTGGGCGATCGCGATCAGTTCACGACAGTTGAGGACACGGAGGCATACGCACGTGCCATCGGAGCGGAATTGCGGGTTCTGAAGGGCAGCGATCACTTCTTCTATTTCCGCGAAGAGAAGGTCGCCGGTTTGGTGGCCGCCGGCCTCAGCGGACGGGCTTGAAGCCGCGGTTGCGAGCCTCGGCCAGCTCATCGGGCGCGAACGATTGCAGCAAGTTCCTCCCGAGAAGATCGTCGGCGTTGGCACGGGCCGTCAGATCCTCCGCCTGGGAATCGTCGTTGGTGTCGTAGACGATCATGGTGTCGCGGGCGCCGACATATCGCTGCGATTCGAAGCGCTTGATGCGGACCATGGTTCTCCTATCGTCGGCCGGCCGGGGGGCAATATAACGGGAAAGTCAGGAATCGGTGGTGAATGTGACCAATGCCTGCGACACGCCCCGGCCGGCAGCCGTGAATTCGATCGTGCCCGCTCCGGTGGCGTTGCTGAACTCGAGCCTCCAGCCGGCGCCCGATTCTCCCGAGGAGTCGACGCTGAAGCCCCGACCCGGCAGGTTGGTGTCATAGAAATCAGTCAGCGCTTCGACCTCCCCGGAGATACGGACGATCATCTCAGTCAGGCTGCGATTGCGGTCGATCAGCGTGCTGCCGATGACCGCGCCCTCCGGAATCGGGAACTCGGCCGGTATCGTGTCGGGCACGCTCCCGGAGCCGAACACGATCGTCGCCGTGGGGTCGGAAGTGGCCGCCGGTGTCGAGTCGCTCCCCGTGTTGATCGTGGTCGACCGGGAACAGGCGGCACCGAGCAATGCAAACGAAACGATGAGGATTGCGAGTCTGTGAAACATCCAGGTGGCGGGGAAAGGGAAAGCGGTTCAATCGCCCGCCGGCAGTTTACCGGAACCGCGACGGGTTCAATTCCTGCGAGCGACGAGCGGGATCGCGGGCTCCCCGACGGGTAGCACCGTGACCGGTCGCGAATCGAGATAAACCCAGAACGACTGATGCTCCGACGGCGCCAGTGCGAAGTAGAACGCAACCAGGAGGTCCCGCACGGCCTGGCGCATCACGCGGGGCCCCCATTCGACTGCGGCGTCTCCCGATCGAGGGCCCCTAGATCGGCTACTTCCGCTGCCGTGAGGGGCTCCCCCACGGCTCCAATCGTGCCGAGATACTCGGCGCGCAGGTCGAGCACTTCGATGATGTGCGGCCCGTCGTACGCGTGCCCGAGACGAGCAAGCGACTCTTGGGCGAACACGGCCGCCGGCAGCCCGCCGGCCACAACGGGACCGGCGCCGTTCCGGATCCCGGGGTCTTGGAGGTAGCGCACCTCCCATTCCAAGATTCGCCTCACATCGGACGGTCTGATGATCTGAGCAGTCTCGGGCGCCAGGCGCGCGGTGACGTACCTGATCGAGTCCTCGACGCTGTAGACAACGGCGTCGTCATCACGCGACCGGCGCTCCTGCCACGCAAAGCCCACCGCCAGCGCGCCCAGCAGCAGGGCGAGGAGGGCGAGCAGGGTGCCGGAAGTCATGGTGGTAAGCGTACTCGGGTGCCAAGTCTCAGTACTTAGTACTCAGTACTTAGTAATCATATCCCGAGCCTCATCGCCAGTCGGGCGCGCCACTCGGCGCTGTCGCCCAGCATGAGCTGCGAGGTCTTGGCACGTTTCAGGTAGAGATGAGCGTCGTGTTCCCAGGTGAAGCCGATGCCGCCGTGAACCTGGATCGTCTCGCCGGCGCAGAAGAAGTACGCGTCGGAGCAGTAGGCCTTCGCCGTCGGGGCCGCCACGGCCAGCTCGTCGGGATCCTCGGCGGCCGCCCACCCGGCGTGATAGGCCGCAGAGCGAGCCGACTCCACCTGCACGAGCATATCGGCGCACTTGTGCTTGATGGCTTGGAAGGAGCCGATGGCGCGACCGAACTGGAAGCGGTCTTTCGCATACTCGACCGACATCTCGAGACAGCGCTGGGCTCCGCCCACCTGTTCGCAAGCCAGCATGGCGGCGGCTATGTCGTAGAGCTGCTCCAGAGTCGCCACCCCGGAGCCGGCAACGCCGAGTCGGCTCGAAGCCGGCACCCGCACCCCGTCGCAAGTCACCACGGCCTGTTGGCGGGTCATGTCCATTGTCTGGATGCGGCTTCTGGAGAGATGCGGGGCGTCGGTCGGAACGAGGAACAGGCTGACGCCGGCGCCTTCTCGGGCCGACACCACGAGTATGTCCGCGCTGTGTCCGTCGACCACATAGGACTTGGCTCCGTGCAGCACGAGTGAGTCGCCATCGGCCGTGGCCTCGAGGGCGATATCGGCCGGATCCCAGCTGCGGCCCTCTTCGGTGGTCGCCAGAGCGAGGCGCAATTCGCCGCTGGCAACCGACGCCAGGATCTCGGCCTTCTGCTCCTCGGATCCGGCGATCAGAACAGCAGATCCGCCGAGAACGACCGAAGACAGATACGGGACCGCAACGACGTTCCTGCCCAGCTCCTCGAGAACGATCCCGGTCTCGAGCAGGGTGAACCCGGCTCCCCCGTACTCTTCCGGGATGTGCATCGCTTGCAGACCGAGCTCGGCCATGGCGATCCACAACTCCTCGTCGACGCCCGAGTCGCTCTCCATGACGGTACGCACCCTCGTGAGCGGTGACTTGTCGTTGAGAAACGCGCGAACGGTGTCGCGCAACATGGTCTGCTCGTCGGTCAGAGCGAAGTTCATCGCGAAGTGTTCCTCCGGCTGGCTCACGGACATTCTGCCACGGTGGCCACGCCCGGAATCTCAGCCGCCATGCGCAGCGCGGCTGCCGCCACCCGGCTGGTGCTGGCGCCGGGCGGCCGACTCGCTAGCCTCGCTGCTGTGAGTGAATCGATCTCCGAACGGCTCTACGCGGATGACCGGGTTCTGGTCGACAAGATCGTGACCAAGCCGCTCGACAACAACGTGTTCCTGCTGAGCTGTGCCGTTTCGAACAAGTCGGTCGTCATCGACGCTGCCGCCGACCCCGATAGGATTCTCGAGCTCGCCGCAGCCACCGACGTCCGGGCGATCCTCACGACACACGGACACTGGGATCATGTTGGCGCCGCCGCCGCAGTGTCTGCCGCCCTCGATGTGCCCGTCTACATAGGGCCCGAAGACCGGGAGTTGAGCGGGCTGACGGGTACCCAGCCACTGGTGGCGGGCTCGATCCCCCTCGGCGAGCTCGAACTCGAGATCATCGCCACCCCCGGGCACACGCCCGGTTCGCGCTGCATCGGCATCGGGCCCGTCGTCTTCACCGGCGACACCTTGTTCCCAGGCGGTCCCGGCGCGACCGCCAACGCCGCCGCTTTCGCCCAGATCATGGAGAGCCTCGACAACCAACTCTTCACCCGGCCGGACGAAACGTTGATCCTGCCGGGACACGGGTTGCACACGACTATCGGAGCCGAACGCGGCTCGGTGGAGGACTGGCGCCGCCGCGGCTGGTGAGAATCCAAGGAGGATCAGTGGACATCGCATTCATGGTCGAGCCGCAGGCAGGCGGATCGTACGCAGAGCTGCTCGCGCTGGCCCGCTGGGCCGACGAAACGGGGCTCACCGCCTTCGCCCGCTCCGACCACTACCTGGACGGCGACGCATCACAACCGGCTACCGACGCTCTCACCTCGATCGGTGGCCTCGCTCGGGAGACGACCAATATCAAGCTCACGGTCTTGGTGACCCCGTTGACCTTCCGCCACCCGGCTGTGATCGCCAAGACTGCGGCAACCCTCGATGAGATGTCGGGGGGACGCTTCGAGCTCGGGGTCGGCACCGGCTGGATGGAGACAGAGCACGCTCAGTTCGGCATCGAGCTTCCCGACATGCGCACCCGGTTCAGCCTGCTGTTCGAGACCCTCGCCTTCGTCCGCACCTGTTTCGGTCGAGAGGCATCCGACACCTACCGGGGCCGCCACTATCACCTCGACGTGACCGACGTCAGGCCGCGGCCGGCCGGCCCGCTCCCCATCATCGTCGGTGGCGGCGGGCCCGAGAAGACACCGCGACTCGCCGGCCGCTTCGCCGACGAATACAACATGTTCATGACGGACGCCGCCACCCTGGCGAGCCGGGTTGCCGTGATGCGGCGCGCCGCGACCGAGGCCGGGCGTGACCCCGACGAGATCCTCATCTCGATGGTGTCCCAAGTGATCGGAGGCGCCGACGAGGCCGGGTATCGGGAGCGGCTGGCGGCGGCGGCTGCGGAGCGCGCGATCGAGCCGGAGGAGCTCGAAGAGCGCTTCTTGAGCCGCGGCATGTTCTGCGGCACGCACGAGCGGCTTGCCGAACGGGCCCATGAGCTGGCCGCGCTGGGCGTGGGGCGCCTGTACGTCCAGCGCTACGCCCCGCTCAGCGCGATCGACACAACCCAGATCGCCGCCGACATC
>JBFISZ010000185.1:0-4680 GCA_041608315.1 Acidimicrobiia bacterium
GGATCGAAGCAGTCGCCTCAGACCACATCATGCTGGTAGGCACCACCGAGCAGTTCGTCCCGTTGCAGTGGGTGAGCGCGGTGCGGCGCCTGTGACGCTGCACCTATGAACCTGCGCCTATCAACCTGGGCCCATCAACCTGCGCCCATCAACCAGCACCCATCAAACAGCACCCATCAAACAGTACCCATCAAACAGAGGGGATCACGCGGGCTCGCCCGATTCGGCTTCCACCAGGCCGACGACATTGCCGGCCGGATCGCGGAACATGGCGAAGGTCACCACGTCGGGAACCACGGTGCGGGGCATGACCGTCGATCCGCCGGCCGCTTCGATCCTGGCGAGGTGGTCGTCGATCGAGTCGACCTCGATGTACACGGTGAGGTAGGTGGGCGAGTCCTCCGGGCCTTGACCAACGGCGGACCCCACGCCGGCGCTGTCGCTCGACACCATGTAGTAGTGGTTGAAGCCGGGTACTTCCTCCGCCTGCCAACCAAAGAGCTCGGTGTAGAACTTGTGCTGTCCGGCTCCGTCGGCTCCCATGAACTCGATGTGGACGATCTTGTTGCCCATCGGTACCTCCTGCGCGCGTCGGGTGAGGCGAATCTACCCGGCAAGCGGCCGGGCCCGCTCGTTCCTCAACCCAACTCGACTGGCTGCACGATCGCGTCGATCCCGAACAACGCCGCCAGCTGGCTGCCCAAGCGCGCCGGATCTCCCGTCGTCAAATAGGCGATTTGCCCGTTCCGCCCCGGTTGGGTCTTGGCGGCCAACACCCGGCCCACCTGGCGGGCGACCGCGGCCGACGGATCAACCAGCTCTACCTCGGGCCCCATCACCGCTCTGATCTCGTCGCTGAGGAACGAATAGTGCGTGCAGCCCAGCACGAGCCGATCGATGCCGGCCGCGATCAAAGGCTGGAGCAGACCCCGCAGCGCCTCCTTGGCATCAGTGAAGCGCCCGTCTTCGACGAGCATCGCCAGCTCGGCGGCGGCCACTTCATGAACCTCGACACCGTTGGCATGTCGGTCCAGCACCGACGCATACAGCTCGCCCTGGAAGGTAGCTGCCGTCGCCAGCACGCCGACCACGCCGCGGTCGCTGTGCTCGGCTGCCGGCTTCACGGCCGGCTCCATGCCGACAAAGGGAACCTCGGGATAGACCTGCCGCAGATGGTGCAGCGCCGCCGCCGACGCACTGTTGCACGCCACGACAACCAGCTTGGCGCCCCGCCTGATCAGGTCGGCGGCGACGGTAACCGCCCGCTCCCGCACTTGCTCGAGGGGGCGGCTTCCATACGGCACCCAGGCCTGGTCGGCGAAGTAGATCAGGTCCTCGCCCGGAAGCTGCGCTTGGATCTCACGGAGAATCGACAAGCCGCCGATGCCCGAGTCGAAGACGCCGATAGCGGGAGGTGCAGGTTCCATGCCCGGGATGATATGGCGTCACACGCTGCAGGCGGTTGCTCGAGGGGCCTCGCTCGATTCGGGACTGAGGCCTCCCGCGAGTCGGCCCGTCCGGCCCTAGCGGCTCGGGGACCGCAGCAGGCAGTCTGAGCGGGGAAAGGCGAGATCGTTGAAGTATCGGATCGAGCACAAGGGCAAGGGCAGGCTCGTGGTTGCCGACGTCACCAAACGGGGTGCCGCGCTCTTGGCCGACGCGCTGCTGAACAAGGGCACCGCATTTACCACTGAGGAGCGGATCGTATTCGAGCTCGAGGGCCTCATCCCCCATCAGCCCACCGACCGGGCCCGCCAAGCGCAGCGGGCCTACGAAAACGTGCAGTCCAAGAGCGACGATCCCCTCGATCGCTACACCCGCATGCTGTCGCTCCAGGACCGCAACGAGACGCTCTTCTATCAGGTGCTGGCCACCAACATCGAGGAGCTCCTGCCAATCGTCTACACCCCGACCGTCGGCGCAGCGGCGGTTCGCTTCAGCCACCTGTTCCGCCGGGGCCGGGGCATGTGGATCACCCCTGCCCACCGTGGTCGCATCAGCGAGGTGCTCGGCCACGCCCGCAATGACGAGGTCCGGCTGATCGTGGTGACCGACAACGAGCGGATCCTCGGGCTGGGCGACCAGGGAGCCGGCGGCATGGTGATCCCCATCGGCAAGCTGGCGCTGTACACGTTGGCGGCCGGGATTCATCCTGCGCTCACCCTGCCTATCAGCCTCGATGTGGGCACGGACAACGAGGATCTCCTCAACGACGAGCTCTACGTGGGATGGAGGCAACCTCGGCTGCGCGGCGCCGAGTACGACTCACTGGTCGAGGAGTTCGTGACGGCAGTTCGGGGTCGATTCCCCGGGGCCTTGTTGCAGTGGGAAGACTTCAAGAAGGGCAACGCTTTTCGGTTGCTGGACAAGTACCGGTCGGTCCTCCCCAGCTTCAACGACGACATCCAAGGCACGGCGGCTGTGGTGGCGGCCGGGATCGCCTCTGCCTGCCGGGCGACCGGCACGCCGCTGGCCGAGCAGCGGTTCCTCCTCGTCGGGGCCGGCGCCGCCGGCGTCGGGATCGCCCGGCATCTCAGTCACGAGCTGGCCGCCGCCGGGCTCGCTCCCGACCAAGTGACGGGAGCCGTGGCCCTCACCGACACAGCCGGCCTGGTGACCATCGACCGGCCGGGTCTCGAGAGCTACAAGACAGAAGTTGCTTGGCCGGCCGACGCCGTGGCGGCTGCGGGTGTGGATGACCCGGCGTCGCAGGACCTCATTACGCTCATCGAGCGGCTCGCCCCGACCGTCCTCATCGGGACGACAGGCCAGCCGGGCCTCTTCGACGAGGGCGTCATCAAGGCGATGGCGCGCCGTGTCGAGCGGCCGCTCGTGATGGCGCTGTCGAACCCGACCAGCAAGACGGAGGCAGATCCCGCGGACGTCATCTCGTGGAGCCAGGGCAGGGCCCTGGTCGCCACCGGGAGCCCATTCGGCTCCGTCGAGTACGAGGGCCGTTCCGTCGCAGTGTCCCAGTGCAACAACGTCTACATCTTCCCGGGTGTGGGGCTGGGAGCGATCCTCGCTCGCGTTCGCCGAGTGACGGATTCGATGTTCGCCGCCGCCGCCGGGGCGCTCGCTTCCCAAGTCGGGGCGGACGAGCTCGCCCGCGGTGAGTTGTATCCGCCGCTCACCGAGCTGCGCCCGATTACTCGCGAGGTAGCCCGAGCCGTTGCCGCCACCGCAGCCGACGAAGGAGTCGGAGAGCCGATGACGGCTGCGGAGATCGACGCGGAGCTCGACCGCCAGATATGGGATCTGGATTACCCCACGCTGCTACCGGCGTGATAGCGCCCGCCGATCGAGTCGCCAAGTGATGCCTGCGCCGCCTACGCCGGCCGGGGGGTTTCTGGTGTGTCGCCAACCAGGTAGCGGGGCCCGACCCCGCGCCGGTGCGCCACGTCCCCCGGGTTGAACATGGCGCACGACTTCAGCGAGAGGCAGCCGCATCCGATACAGCCGTCGAGCTCGTCGCGGAGCTGCTGCAGCTCGCTGATCCGGCGATCGAGGTCGGCCCGCCACGAACGCGACATCTTGGCCCAGTCGGCCTTGGTGGGAACCCTGCCGTCGGGCAAGTCTTCCAGTGCCCGGCGGATGCGCGCCAACGGCAACCCCAGCGACTGGCCGGCCTTGATCACCGAGACAATGCGGATCACCGAGCGCGGATACCGCCGCTGGTTGCCCGCCGTGCGTTGCGACGTGATGAGTCCGGCGTCCTCGTAGAAGCGCAGCGCCGAGGTGGCCACACCGGCACGGGCAGCCACCTGTCCGATTGTCAGCAGCTCATCCATGTTCGGCTCCGTAGCCAAAAGAGTCTTGACTTCAAGTGTACTTGAAGTTGTAGGTTAACGGACATGAAGACCCTCCAGCGCTACCGGTACTCTGACCTGCCGAGGTTGATGAGCCTGATGACCGGCGACGAGAAGCATTCGGTCGCGGCAACCTCGACTCTCGACATCTTGTGGACCCTGTACGACCGGGTCCTCAACGTGAACCCACTCGAGCCCGACGATCCCCACCGGGACCGTTTCGTGCTGTCAAAGGGGCACGGACCGATGGCGTACTACGCGGTGCTCGTAGCTCACGGTTTCTTCCCAGCCGCCTGGCTCGAGTCGTGGGCCGGCTTCGACTCCCCGCTCGGCATGCATCCCGATCGTGTGTTGATTCCGGGAGTCGAGGCCGGCTCCGGCTCTCTCGGCCATGGTCTCCCTATTGCCCTGGGTATGGCTCTAGGGCTCGCCGCTGCCGACAACCCGGCCGGCGTCTTCTGCCTGGTTGGCGACAGCGAGCTCGACGAGGGCAGCAATTGGGAAGCGATCGAGGCCGCCCCCCGCCTCGGGGCCCACCGCCTCACCGTCATCGCCGTCGACAACGACTCCGCCTCCTTGGGATGGCCGGGAGGTATCGCCTCGCGATTCCGCACCGCCGCGTGGTCGACAGCCGACGTATCCGGCCGGGATCACGATGCGTTGGAGGCTGCGCTGACCCGGCGCCCCGGCGACCGGCCCCGCGCCGTGGTGGCCCACATCGAATCGAAGTATCGCTGAGATGGATACGATGCGCGAGCGCTTCACCGCCACCGTCACCGACCTGCTCGACCACGACGACCGGGTCGCCCTGGTGACCGCCGATATCGGAGTCGGTGACTTCGTCATCAACGGAGCGGCGCGGCGCCACCCC
>JBFISZ010000186.1:0-4587 GCA_041608315.1 Acidimicrobiia bacterium
GTAATGGCCGTAGTCGGCCGGCCACCAGTCCTGCGACTCGGTCATCAGCGCGTCGACGTCCTTGGCCAGCGCGGCGAAGTCGAGGGTCTTGAACTCCTCGGCGTAGTCGAACGACTCGCCCATGGGATCGGCCTGGGGGTGGTTCTGACGGAGTATCCCCAGGTTCAGCTGATTCGGCCACCAGTGCTGGTTCGCCGTGGCCCCAACAGCTTGGTGCGCGGAGCCCATCACCGGGCACTTGCTTGTGCTGTTCTCTGACACGTAGTCCTCCTGAGGTTGTTACTGATGGTTGCTTCTGAGGTGTTGCTCTGTGGTGGCGCCGGCGCCGCTCTGCAGCGGGAAGCGGGCAAGCTCACCGCACCGTCCCCACCTCGCTACATTACCTGCGCCCGTCATACGGATCGCCGCGATCTGCCTGCTTGCCGGCGCTGCCGGGGCCGCCTTCCTCGCCGATCTCCGGCTACTCGGGTGCGTTGTCCGGCGCCGGCCGGGCCCGGCGTAGCCGGCCGGCCCGCCGGGCGGTGTCGACGAGTACTGCTTCGATCTGGGCGTTGACGGATCGGAACTCGTCGGCGGCCCACGACTGGTACACGTCGTAGAGCTCGGGAGGGATCCGTAGCAGGAACTGTTTGCGCTGGCGTGCCATAGGTGCTGCCGGCCCGACCGCTAGCGGCTGAGGGTGCCGACGTTGACTACGGGGGTGGTGGGATGGTCGCTGGCGATGACCGTCATCAGGTTCGACGCGAAAGTGGCCTTGCGGTCGCTGTCGAGGGGAATGGGGTCGTGATCGCCGGTTCCCTCCTCGAGCGCTTCGATCGCCTCGCGCACCATGAGAACTGCGCCTTCGACGATCTTGGCCCGGGCCGCGACGATTGCAGCGGCCTGCTGCCGGCGCAACATCGCCTCGGCGATCTCGGGTGCGTAGGCCAGGTCGGTGATGCGAGCCTCGAGGATCTCGACACCGGCGTCGGTGACACGTTCCTGTAGTTCTGCCAACAGATTGTGGTTGACCTCGCTCGTGTCGCCGATGAGCGTGGTGACATCGGTTTCATCGAACGAGTCGTAGGGGTAGGTGCGGGCCAGCTGGCGGACGGCAGACTCCGATTGGGTGTGCACGTAACTCGTGAAGTCGTCGACGCCGAAGACGGCACGTGCGGTGTCCGTCACTCGCCACACGACAACTGCAGCGATATCGATGGGGTTGCCGTTGGCGTCGTTGACTTTTGACGTCACGGTGGTGAAGTTGCGCACCCGCAGGGAGACCTTGCGACTCAGATAGAACGGATTCGCAATGCGCAGCCCCGCCGTCCTGTCAGACCCGCGATAGTCCCCGAACAGCGTGAGGACCGCCGCCTGGTTCGGCTGCACCATGAAGAAGCTCACGCTGATCGCGACTGCCGCCAGAAAGACGATGATCGCGACGACCACCAGGGGCACGCTCTCGGTGATCAAACCAACTATGAACAACCCGATCGCGGCCAGGTACAACACGACATCGGCCACCAGCCATGTGATTCCGCCGAGTGTCCGCCCTGCAGATTCGGACAGCGCATTCATTTTGAACCTCCATGTCTCGGATACCAGCAGTATATCATAGTGATATCATTTTGCTAGCTGCGATCAAGGCATCACGTTGCGCCGGCCACAACGACGGCCGCGACCATGGCGAAGGAGTTGATGGCGCTGTGGGCGATGAATGGTGCGAGCAGGCTGCGGCTGCGCAGGCGGAGTAGGCAAAACAGATAGCCGGCGATGGCGGTCAGCAGCACGGCGGCGGTGAGGGCCGATAGTCGCGCCGCCGTCGAGCCGGCCAGCCGATTCGCGTCCAGCAGGTCGATCGCCGGGCGGACGTGCCACAGGCCGAAAACCAGGCTGCTGCCGGCTGCGGCCCGCAACGGGCTGGTGATCCTCGCCAGTGCGCCAAAGAGCACCCCGCGGAAGGCGAACTCCTCGAACAGTGCGGTCCCGAATGGAATGCGAACGAGAGCCCGGTACGCCAGGAGCCCGGGTCCGATACCCTCGATACGGGCGTCGTCGAACAGCGGGTGAAGCGCGGGAACCGTCGCGGCGACGGTGAGCACCACTGCCGCCAAGGCCGCCACCGTGAGGCCCCAGGAAAGGCCGATTCGCATTGTCGCCCGTTGCAGCCCGAGATCGGCCGGCCCCAGGCCAACTTGCGACGCCAGGAATGCGAGCACGAAGGTCGTCGCGAGGCTCAGTGGTACGTAGAGCGCGTTGAACCCGGGGATGAGTTGAACAGCGCTGCTGTAGGTCACCAAAGCCGCGCCGAGCGCGAGCGCGAACCCGGCGATGGTGCTTGTGGGGGCCGCCGGCTCGGTCACCGGCAGGCCTTCTGTGTCCTCATCTACGCGCGGTCTCGGTTTCTGCATGATCGCGACGAGATGTGCGGTTCCGGTCGGAATACGTCCGGGGCAGAGGCGCCCACACTTGGCACTGCGTCACAGGTCGAAGCCCACGGCGGCGATCGGCGTTGTGACGGTCATCCGCGGCGGCTCGGCCATCAGCGGCCCGAAGGCCGCCATGGCGGCCCGCATCGCCTCACTTTGGCCGTGGTTTTGCATCGACTCCTCGTCGGCCATGAGGGCGAAGAACCAGAAGGTGTCGTCCTCGGCACGGTGATACGAGTAGATCTCCACTCCGGGCTCGGCGCGCGCCGCCGCGACCATTGCGGCCAGCACATCCGCCATCTCGTCGGCCTTGCCGTCCTTACAAGTGATCGTGCCCATCATCGAGACCTTGCTCATGGCCGTCCTTCCGTGCGACTGCGTTTGTCGCCGGTGAACCCAACGACTGCAACGTGACCCTTTGCTCGAGCCAGAGTTGCGGGTGGCAAATGCTACGTTGCCGAGCCGGTGTTTGTCGCCTGGTCCCGGAGTCGGGCGTCCCGGGGCCCGCGGCGCCCGGGCGGCCCGGCCGGACTGCCACCCTCGCCGGCGCCCCGGCGGCGCGTGCCCGGATGGCTGTTCAGCCGCGAACCAGTGGCGCCACCCTCGTGCCCAGCAACTCGATGCTGCGGAGGACCTTCTCGTGGGGCAAGGTGCCGACACTGACGTGGAGTTCGAAGCGGGTCACACCGAGCTTCTCCTGCCAGTCCAGGATCTTGGCCGCCACGGTCTCCGCGTCACCGAGCACGAGTGAGCCACCCGGCGCCCGCATGGCGTCGTACTGCTGCCGCGTCATCGGGCCCCACCCCCGTTCCCGGCCGATGCGGGTCATCGCAGCCGCATACGAGGGGTAGAACTCGGCGGCTGCCTGTTCCGTGGTGTCCGCGACGTAGCCGTGGCCGTGTACCGACAGCGGTACCTCGGCGGGGTCATACCCGGCGGCGACGAGAGTGCGGCGGTGCAGCTCGGCCAGAGGTCGGAACCGGTCGGGGCTGCCGCCGATGATGGCGAGCGCCACAGGCAGTCCCCGGGAGGCTGCCCGGACGATCGACTGCGGCGTGCCGCCTACCGCCACTCGGATCGGAAGCGGGCGGTCGGGACGGGGGTAGACGCCCTGGCCGTGGATCGGCGGCCGGAAGTTGCCGGTCCAGGTGACACGCTCGTTGTCGCGAATCTCGAGAAGCAGGTCGAGCTTCTCGGCGAAGAGCTCGTCGTAATCCTCGAGCGCGTACCCGAAGAGGGGGAACGATTCGATGAAGGAGCCGCGCCCGACGAGGAGTTCGGCACGCCCCGACGACACCAGGTCCAGCGTGGCGTATTGCTGGAACACCCGCACCGGGTCGTCCGTGCTGAGCACCGCAACTGCCGGGAATAGCCTGATCGTGGACGTCCGGCCCGCAGCGGCCGCCAGGACGGTGGCCGGTGAGGACGACGCGAAATCGGGACGATGATGCTCACCGAGCCCGTACACATCGAGGCCGACGGCCTCGGCTAGGTCGATTTCCTCGAGTACCTGGCGGAGGCGTTCCCCGGGGCCGATCGGCTCGCTCGAGGCGTTTTCGGAGATCGTTTCCGCAAAGCTGGTAACTCCGAGTTCCATGGTGCCGCCCTCCTATCGCTAACGATATCCGGGTCCTCCAGGCGCGCCGCAGATTCACTCGCCGGTCGGGTGGCCTGCGGGCCGCCACCTCGAGGGCGCCGATCGCCCGGATCGTTGAGTCGGAGAAGTCGCCGACCCACTCCATTCGCCGCTCTTCAACAACTTCTCCCCGCCCTCTGTCGCCTCAATGCCCCTTGCCGTGAGCATCATGGTGGCAGGCAGCCCCTGCCCACAACACAACGTTCGTCGGTGCTCCGTTTCTTGTCGGTCGGCTGCAAAACCCGATGGGGACGCGTTCCTCGCTAGTGCCGATCGAGTCGGTCGGCGGCCGATCCGGCGGCATCGGCCCAGCGCGCGGAGAGCTCGGCGGGGGACAGCGCGTCGAGCTCGACACTCGAGAATGGCGGGACCATGTCGTCGAGGACGCCGACGACCCGAGACCCCATCAGATGGCCGAGCCGGAGTCGCGCCCGCGGCGGCCAGCCGAAACAGCTACCTGCCAGGTAGCCGGCGGCAAAGGCATCGCCGGCACCCGTCGCATCGACAACCGCGGCGGGTAGCGCCGGCTCGGAGACCTCGCCA
>JBFISZ010000187.1:0-4524 GCA_041608315.1 Acidimicrobiia bacterium
ACCCCGCCGATGTAATCGTGGGCGACGTCCACCGGCACCGTGGCTCCGAGCTCGGTAGAGCGTGACGTGAAGAACCCCACCTCCAACTCGATGTCGAGACGGGTGCTGGGGCCGAACGTAGGCCCGTTCGGGCCGGAGCGCTGCCCGTTGGGGCGCCGCACCGGCGTGGGGCTGGGAACGATGGTCGATGCCCTCCCGTGATACCCGATGGGGATCCGCTTCCAATTCGGCAGCAGCGGCGGATCATCCGGGCGGAACATGCGGCCTACGTTGGTGGCGTGCTGCTCGGACGAGTAGAAATCGACATAGTCACCGATGGCGAAAGGCAGGTGCATCCGGGCGCCGGCCATGGCCGTGATGGCCCGATTGGCGGCGCGGCCCAGCTCCTTGTTGCCCGCCGTCAAGAGCTCTGACACCCGTTGCCGCACCGGGCCCGCTCCGAACTCGAAGAGCTCATTCAACGAGCCACGCAACATGTCCTCGGAGGGGAAGCGCATGACTCCGCTGTCATGCACCGCCACCAGATCGACGATGTGGTCGCCGATTGCCACGCCCGCCCGCGGCACCGGATCATCTCGGGTGGTGAACATCCCGAAGGGCAGGTTCTGGATCGGGAAGTCCGAGGTTTCGGCCACGGTGAGCCAGCTCCGCAACGCGGCATCATTGGTGGCGTCACCTCCCGGGAGCACGCTCACGAGGCCTTCACCATGCCGAGCGCCACCAGATCGGCCACCGGTTCCGCAAAGCTGCACGAGCCGTATGCCGCGAATTGCCGGCGCGTGCGAACCAGGTCGGCGACCCCCACCCGGTGGTCCCGCCACTGCAACCCGGCGGCAGTGGTGGTGAATGCACCTGGGTTGGTCTCTTCGATCACTTCGACCAACCGGTCGACCGGCGATCCGGTTTGCGCCAGCGCCGTGGCCGCCAGCAGGTTCAGGAAGCCGTGGCGCATGACGCCGGGATCGGGGTCATAGTGACGGACCGGATGATGCAGCCCGGCCGTCGCTTTGAGGGGAAGCCCGGCGGCAACGCCGGCAGCGATGAATGCCGCCACCTGCTCCGCTTCGGGAAAAGCGGAGGCGGCGAGGCCACCGCATCGGAGTTTCACGCCCAGCGGGCGACGTACCGCGGCGCGCAGGTTAGCCACCGCCGCCACTGCCCTCTCGACGCCTGCGACTTCACCGCCCGCCACCCGCACCTCGAAGAACGGGGTCGCGACCGCCGACGCCGCGAGAGCTGCGGTGACCGTTGGGCCGGCCGCTGTGGTCGCTTCTGCAACCGAGCGCCCGTCGCTGACCTCGGCCGGCAACGGCGCTTCGAGCGCAGCGACCTGGGCGGCCGGCTCCATTTCCGCGTCGAAGTTGCCGGTCAGCACGGCGGCATGAGCAACATCACCATCGAGAATGGAGCTGATCGGCCACGGTTCCTCGCCGGCCGGCATCGTTGCCGTGAGGACACCGGCGAGCTCCTCGAGCCGGCTTGCCGCACAGATGAAGCGCCCCAGTAGCCGGTGGTAGACCCCGCCACGAACCCGCCGATACTCGGCGACGGACTCGTCCATGGAGAGCGACGCCGGCGGGAACAGCCCGGCATAGTCGATCAGGTCGGAGAACAGGACCTGATCCGCGGTGCGCAATGGTGAAAGAGCTTCGATCGGCGACCTCCCGGCGGGCTCGAGCCGAAATCCGGGCTCCGACCCGGCACCGCGCCCATCATACCGCCGAATGGTCGGCGGCAGCTCGGGAAACTAGTCCTGATGACGGATGAGAAAACCCTCCCCGCAGCGGGGTCAACAAGGGGTACTCTCTCCCGTAGGGAATACAAGGGAATCGCACCTGGGTCAGGCGAGTCCCTGTGGGAAGGACCAGGGAGTCAACTTCGTGAAAGCCAAGGACAACGGGTCCTCACTCGTGAATCGGTGTCCCCGATGACACAGACCAATCACACAACCAACGTAATAGTCCCATTGCAGTCGCTCCTGATCGCAATGAGCGACGGAGTCCTGATAACCGACGAGGGCGGGCGGCGCACCTACGCCAACCCTTCTCTCGGAGATCTCGTCGGCGGCGATCCGTGCGGGCCCGCCAACGACGCCGGAGCACCGAGCTGGATAGACGAATCCCAACATGATCGATATCTCGACTATCTGACGCGGGCCCGCGAGGGAGAACTGAGCCAGGAGGTCCTCTCACTCGAATGGACCCTCGTTTCGACGTCGGGTCGGCGGATTCCGACGCTGTTCAAGCTCATTCCAATGAAGCGCACCACTGCCGGCCCGGTTCCGATTCTGTGGCTCATAGTTCCCGACCGCTCTCCCGAGAACGGTCCGGTTGCTCGCTCGCAGCGCGAGCGCCAACTCGAAGAGGCCCTGGCACGCATCGGGTCCGAGCTCAGCCGCATGGGGATCGTCACCGACAAGCCCGCCACGAAGCCCGACCTGGAGCGATCTGATCTGGCGCGACTCTCGCCACGAGAGCGAGACGTTCTCGAGCACCTGCTCAACGGGCACCGCGTCTCCACCATCTCGCAGCGGCTCGCCGTCTCAGAGCACACCGTGCGCAATCACCTGAAGTCGATGTTCCGCAAGCTCGGGGTCCACAGCCAACCCGAGCTGATCGATTTCGTCCGCGATGGCCACGGCGGCAAGCCGAGCTAGAAGTCCCCGCCGCTCTCCCCATCGACTCCCGACATTGGCTCTGCCTGCTTGCGGCCGCTCCCGGTGCTCAGAATGATTACGCTGCTCGCCTGAAGCATCAGAAGGCTGAGAGATGGTCACGCTACGCCTGTTCGCGAGTTTGCGCGAGATCGCGCAAACGAGCCGCCTCGAACTAGACGCGGATTCGGTGGGAGACGCCCTCGACCAGGCCGTCGCGCAGTTCGGCGATAGGTTCGCCCGCAGCCTGGCGACCGCTCAGATTTGGGTGAACGGGGACAAAGCCGGCCGGGATACCCCGCTGCACAACGGTGACGAGATGGCACTGATCCCGCCTGTGTCCGGTGGCGCCGCCACTCTGCAGGAGACAACTGACCTGACGCGCCTGGCGTTCACGGCCACCCTCGGGGGCACGGTTCTCATCGGCAACCTCATCTCGGCCGAGGCGCTCGCTTTCGCCGCAGTCGGCGCCATGATCGCGTGGCTCTGGGACGTCGCCGACTCTTATGCGGCGCGACGGCCCGCCATGCAGGTCATCCCGGCGATGGCCGCCGCCACTGCCGGCGCGTCCGCGGCCTACCGGTGGGGCCAGCCGGGGCTCGCCGGCGGTGTCGCTCTCGGCATCATGCTGGCCCTGGCGTGGACCGTATTCGATCGCACCAATCGGCGAGTGGAAACATTCGCCGTCAGCGTTCTCCTGGCCGGAGTGGCGGCGCTCGGCTGCGGCAGCCTTGTCATCGTGAGATTGCGCTCGGTCACCGAGACATCGGCGTTTCTCGCCATCGCCGCGGTTGCCGCCGTGGCGGCGTGGGCCGGTCGGCGGTTCGGCGGTGCCTCCCTCGACCCGAACCTGGCCATCCTCCTGGTGACACTCGCCACTGGAACCGCCGCCGGGGGAATCGCCGACTCTCTCGATCTCATCGTCATGCTGTTGGCGTCGGCAGTCACCGCAGGCGGTCTCATTGCCGGCCGCGTGCTGGGCTCGATGGTGCGCAACGGCGATGTGCTCCACACCGTGCGCGCTCCGGGCATGCTGACGATGGTCGACCCGGCCGTGGTCGGCGTGTCCCTGTGGTGGGCGTCGCTTGTGATGTTCTCACCGGTCGTATCCGGCTGAGCGGGTTCTTCGCCGCGGGCAATCGAAAGGCGACGGAGGCCCATGAAAGCCGAGGGCGCGCCTCGAGCGACGAATTCGGAGCTAGCCTGGCAGTCTATGCGAGCCTTCCGGCCCCGCTTTGTGGTCCTATCAATCGCCATGGCGCTGCTGTACGCGTCGCCGATGGGCGCGCTCGCCCAGAGCCGGGACTCTGCAGACAAGGCAGCCGCGGAGGCCAAAGTGGCCCTGACCGATCTGCGGGCAGCCAACGAACAGCTCGACGCGGCCCTGGTCGAGTACCACTCGCTGGAAGCGGAACTGGAGGCGCTCACATGGAAGATCACGCAGCTCACGGACCGCATCAAGGACTACGAGGGAGAGGTGAGAGATCTCAAGTCGCGCGCTGAGGAACTGGTCGCAAGCGCGTATATGTCGGGCGGCACCGATCTCGTCCAGATCGCGCTTGAAGTCGACTCTATCCAGGACTTGCTCGCCGGACAGGTACTGCTCGATCGGGCAGCCGACAACGATATGGTGTCGGTCACCCGGCTCGACGCCGTCCGCCGGGAGATGAACCGGCTCAAGGACGAGCTCGACGTCGACCAGCTCCGTGTCTTCGAGCTGCGGGCGGCGGCCGACGCCAACGTGGTCGCGCTCGACCAGCTGCAGCGAGCTGCCGCCCAGGCATACAACAAGGCCAAAGACAAAGCCGCGGCCGAGCTCGAAAAATACATCGCCGAGAAGAAGCGCCGCGAGATCGCAGAAGCGGCGCGCC
>JBFISZ010000188.1:0-4509 GCA_041608315.1 Acidimicrobiia bacterium
GTCATCTGCCACAGTCCGGCGAGCGAAGGAGTATCAGTAGATACTTCGAGGTCGTCGGGCGAAGGCAGGGGCGATGAGAGCCGCAGAGACGCCGCAATTGGATTGCTCAGCAGGCTCCTAGCGCTATGCCGCCCTACCCGTTGTGCCGGTCCGGGAGCAGGTAATCGAGCACGTCGGCGGCGCGGTAGGTCTCGGCGCCCGGGGGTAGGAAGCGGGCGACATTGGCGACGTCGTCCCCCGACGTGACCAGCGGCAACTCGACGTAACCGTCGCGGTGGGTCTGGCCGAGCCCGACATTGACCATGAGGGCGTTGCAGAGACACTTGCGGCCGACGGTATCGGCTTCAGCGCCGCCCTTGGCGACGTAGTCGGCGACGGGCTCGGAGGCGCACCGCCAGCCGACGGAGCCGTCCTGGCGGCGATAGGCGCTGCGCAGATAGCCGAGGTCGCATTCGCGAGGTCGCACCTCGTAGACCTCTTCCTCGGACATGGTTTCTTCTAACGGCACCTCTTTGAACGGGAACCCGGTCGGCGACGCCACCGGGCTGGTGAACACCCGGGCCTGCCCGGCCCGGCTCATCGCGAGGACCTGCTTCTTGATCGCAGGCTCGAAGCCGGATTCCTCGCAGTAGGCGAAAGCGGTGCCCACCTGGACTCCGGCGGCTCCAATGGCGAGCGCCTCCTGCACCCGCTCGGGTTCGGCGTAGGAGCCGGCCAGCCAGAAGGGCAGGCCGAGCTCACGGATCGCAACGAGGTCGGGGACATCGCGGTCGCCATAGTGCGGCTCGCCTTCCGAGGTGAGCGCCAACTTGCCGCGCGGCGGGGCGTTGTGGCCACCGGCAGTCGGGTACTCGACGACGAATCCATCGACTCGGGATTCGATCTTCTTGGCGAGCATCGTGGCCAGGATGTGGGAAGAGACGATCGCCAGGAAGTCGGGGCGGGTAACCGGCGGCACCGGCCCGCCGGCAAACTCGGCCGGATCGAAGCGGTTGTACGGGTCGTCGTCTTCGGTTGCACCCTTGACGTCGATTCGCAGCTCAACGCCTTCACCCTTGGCGAGCTTGTCGAGGACCCCGGGAATGGCCCGGGGGATCCCCGCCCCCATGAGCACGTAGTCGACGCCCCCCAGCATGGCCCCGTATATGGACGGCAGCGTCGGGATCTGGACCTTCTCGAGGAAGTTGATGCCCACCGGATTGCCGTGGCCCTCCTTGGCGAGGAACACTTCGACGAAGTTGGCGGCGACGAGCATTTCTTGGGAGTGACGCGACAGCGTCAGCTTGTGCATCGGTCTGGCTTTGAAGCGGGCACCGGGCTCGATACCCCCTTCCACGAAGTAGCGCTCGAGCATCCGTTCGGCGACTCCCGGGATCGGGAAAGCCGCCAGCGCCCGGCGCACGTCGCCGTCCGGGTCGCCTCGCTGGAGCCGTCGGACGAACACTCCGTCGAGGGCGGTGCCCGAGACCACGCCGAGCTGACCCTCCGAGGACACGGCACGAGCGAGCGGCCAGCCGGAGACGGCAATGCCCATTCCGCCTTGAATGATCATGGGGTAGCAGCTCGCCATGACCCGAATGGTAGGCGGCTCCGGCAGCCAAAGCGGGCAGATTCTGAGATCGCCGCGGCCGGCGACGGCGATCCGGTTATTCGCCGCCCGCCGGATAGCTGTAGTCTGCGGTGAACTCGAAAGGCCAGGAAATGAACGAGATCACCATCTATACGACGCCGTGGTGCCCGTCTTGTGTCAACGCCAAGGCGTTCTTCGACAACGAGGGCGTCACCTACACCGAGATCGAAGTCGAGCAGTGGGATGACCCCCGCGGCCGGCTCGAAACCATCACCGGCCGGCGCTCGGTGCCTCAGATCGTCATCGGCGCCACCCACGTCGGCGGCTTCGACGGCCTTCTGGCGCTCCACCAAGACGGCGTCCTCGACGAGCTGCTGGCGGCAACCGTCTAGGCAGCTCCGCCAGCCGGGCGCTACTTCGGGTTGGCGCGAAACCACTCGACCGTGGCGGGAATAGCCTCTTCGAGCGGGGTTGCCTTCATGCCGAATGTTGACTCGAACGAGCTCGAATCGACGATGAACGGATCCTCGAACTGGTAGAGGACTTCCTTGATCTCGCGCAAGTCGGAGTTGAAGAGGCCAACGAGGTTGACCATGAACCTCGGCATCGCGGCGATTCGCGCTTCGGTGCCCACCGCTTCGTATACCTTGCCGATGAACTCGCGGATCGAGATGGTGGGCGGATTGGGCAGATGCCAGGCCTTCCCGTCTGCCCGATCGTCGAGTCCGAGCACGGCCAGGCTTTCTGCGATGTCGGCCACATAGCTGAAGGTGTGCGGATGGTCGGGATCACCCATCACTTGAGCCTTCTTGCCGGCGATCGCCAGATAGAAGACGCGCTCCCCCATGTGGGTTATCAGCGCCCGGGGTCCGAAGAAGTCCGAGGCCCGGCCCATGGTCACCCTCACATCTCCTGCGGCGTGCGCCGCGATGAGGTCCCGAGCCATGTCGGCCCTGAGCTTTCCTTTCTTGCCGGTCGCGGCCAGGGGGAGGTCCTCCGTGATGGGCGCTCCGCCCGTGGGCGCGTAGACGTAGAGGTTCTCGAAGGAGACGAGCTTGGCACCGGCTAGACGCGCCGCAGACAGCACGGCGGCCTGCATGGGTGGAAACAGCGCCTGCCATTGTGCGTAGGGCGCCCCGAGGCACTGATAGACGACGGCGGCGCCATCTGCCACTGCTTGCGCAAACGACTCATCGGTGGCATCGCCGGCAATGACCTCCACACTGGGGCTGGTATGGGCCACTCCAGATCGATTGACCGCAGACACCTTCTCTCCGGAGGCGGCAAGACAATCGGCGAGTGCGGTCCCGATGGGCCCCGTACCGAACACGACATGCTTCATGAGGTCTCCTTTGGTCGTCGGCGCATTATGCCGTGACCGAGACCCGTCCCCTCACACGACCAGCTCGTGCCCACTCAGAAACGTGCCGCCGGCCCCCGAACCCGTCTCGGCTACGGGTCCCCCCTCACACATCGTGCCCGCGGTCACGCAGGACCTCATTGAGCACATCAGGCCGGTCGGTCACGATGCCGTCGGCCCCCATGTCGAGCAGGCGCGTCATGGCGGCGGCTTCGTTCACCGTCCAGAAGTGGACCTGGGCACCGGCGGCGTGGATCGCGTCGACATACTTCTGGTCGATCGGCAGCGCGCGATAGTCGTAAGGCACCTGATAGGCAACCACGGGGCGGCGCACGTGGCGCCCGCGGCGGGACGCCAGCCACATCGCCAGCGTCGCCGACGGGCCGGCCGACGTCGCCACCGTCCCCCGCGTGACCCGGCGGAACTTGGCCGTGCGGTGGTCGTGGAACGAGCCGACCAGGGTCGACTCTTGCCGGCCCGCCGCCTTGATGACGTCGGCGAGCGCCCACTCCAAGCGGGGGCTCTTCAGATCGAGATTGAAGTGCATGTTGGGGAACTCGGCCAGCACCTCTGCCAGAGTCGAGATGCCGACGCCCCGGCCCCGTGCCGGATAGCCATTGCCGGGGTCGAACGTGTAGCCGGCGTCGAGCCCCCGCAGCTCATCGAGGGTCCAATCAACGACCTTGCCGCGCCCGTTGGTGGTCCGTTCCAGCGTTTCGTCGTGAAAAACGACGACATGCCCGTCGCTCGAGATGCGAACGTCGGTCTCGATGTAGCGGTAGCCGAGGGCGACTGCGCCGTGAAAAGCCTCCAACGTGTTCTCCGGCCACAGCACCCGGCTCCCCCGATGAGCCAGCCGAATCGGGTGCTCCCGGCTGAGGTAGGGGACGGTCATTGGGCGCTTCGCCGCGCAACCGCACTGTCGATCAGCTCGACGATGCCGGCGGCCGGTATCTCATCGCCGGGTTCCAGGTCGATGTAGCGCACCTGCAGCCCGCCGCGCGTGAAGAGCCCGTCGGGATCGGGCAGGTGCACGCCGTTCTCGAAGCCAAGGCTGACGCGGCCCGCCTGCGGGAAGAGCCCGCACACATAGCCCGCCTCGGGATGGTGATATCCCAGACCGTGCCAGCCGGTGTAAATTCGTTCCTCGGCGTCCGGTATCGCCTCGAGAACGACCCGGCGCACCGCCCGGGCCAGCTTGGCAATGGGTGGCCGGTGCTCTTCGAGCAGCTCGGCGACGTTCGTCACCTCTCGAACATGGTGGAGATCCCGCCGATCACGGAGCCCTCGCCCTGGGTGGCGCCCATGGGTGCGATCCGGTCTGCAAGACGCGAGAACGGCAGCGACTGCAGCCACACCCGCCCCGTTCCCTGCAACGTGGCGAGGAAGAGGCCTTCGCCGCCGAAGACCTGCGACTTGAGGTTGCCGGCCCGGGCGATGTCGTAGGTGATGGCCGGCTCGAAGGCGACCAGGCATCCGGTGTCCACCCGCAGGGTCTGGCCCTGCAGATGGTGCTCGATGACGGTCCCCCCGGCGTGGAGGAACACCAGGCCGTCCCCCTGCAGGTCCTGGAGGATGA
>JBFISZ010000189.1:0-4357 GCA_041608315.1 Acidimicrobiia bacterium
CGGGACTCCCCCATCGGCGCCTGCGGCGCCACTTCCCCCTCCGGGGGAAGACACAAGGTGATGTCGTCTGGGCGCCGCTTTGTCGGACCGGCTCGGGGCTCCCCCATCGGCGCCTGCGGCGCCACTTCCCCCGCCGGGGGAAGACACAGAGGGGAGCTTGCTTCAGCGCCGCTTTGCCGGACGGACTCGCCCCCGCCGGGGGAAGACACCTCAAGAGGGCGTTCAGCGCCGCTATGCGCCTTCCAGGTAGCCCTCGAGGCGTTTGGCGCGGGCCGGCTGGCGAAGCTTGGCCAGCGCTTTCGTCTCGATCTGGCGGATCCGCTCCCGGGTGACCTTGAAGTGGGCGCCGACCTCTTCGAGGGTGCGCACCTTGCCGTCGGCGAGGCCGAAGCGCATGACGAGCACCTGGCGCTCCCGGTCGTTGAGGCCTTCGAGCGCCAGCCCGAGGTACTCCTGGAGCAAACGGAACGAGGCCGCCTCGACGGGCACCTGGGCGTCAGTGTCCTCGACGAAGTCGCCGAGCGTCGAGTCGTCCTCTTCGCCGAGCGGCGTCTCCAACGAAACCGGGTCCTGGGCGATGCGGCGCAGCTCCGATACCCGACCCGGCTCGATCTCCATCTCAACCGAAACCTCTTCGATCGTCGGCTCGCGGCCCAGGTCCTGCATCAGCGAGCGCTGCGCCCGGATCAGCTTGTTGATCGTCTCCACCATGTGCACCGGCACCCGAATGGTGCGGGCCTGGTCGGCCAGCGCCCGGGTGACGGCCTGGCGGATCCACCACGTGGCGTAGGTGGAGAACTTGAAGCCTTTGCGATAGTCGAACTTCTCGACGGCGCGGATCAAACCGAGGTTGCCCTCCTGGATCAGATCGAGAAGGGACAGCCCCCGCCCCACATACTTCTTGGCGATCGAGACGACGAGCCGCAAGTTGGCCTCGACGAGGCGTTTCCGGGCCCGGTCGGCCTGACGGCTGGCCCGCTGCAGGAAGATGCGCTCGTCCAGCGTCATCGGATCGGCTTCGTCGGCGAGGCGCTCATCCGCTCCCAGCCCCGACTCCATCTGCATCGACAGCTCGACCTCCTGCTGGGGGGTGAGCAGCGGGTAGCGGCCGATCTCCTGCAGGTACATGCGCACCGGGTCGGAGACGTGCACCAGCTCGTCGCTGGTGAGGGCGGTCGCCGCCAGGGCATCCTCGGAGTCTTCACGGACGGTGATCTTCCTGTCGCGCAACGCCAGGAAGACGTCGTCGAAGGACTCCGAAGGCGCCTCGGCTTCCTCGAGCTCCTGTTGGACCTCGGTCATGATCAGGAACCCGCGCTGCCTGCCGCGTTGGGCCAGGTCTTCTAGGACCTTGGCCGCGATTTCGTTCAACGTTCGTTCCCCATTTCGCGCAGCCGGCGGCGTTCCCGTTCCAAAGCTATCAATTCGGCAAACCGCTCGGAATACTCTTGTGACGCCGGATCGATGCCCTCCAAAGCCCGTCGCTCCCTTTCGATTCGGCGGTCTACTGCACCCACCTTGAGGCGATTAACGACCGAGTCCACAGATTCTAGGGGGCGGGCTTCCATAGCAATACGCCTCAGCAACGCCGCCGGGGGGCGTTCGTCATCGCCCAGCAGGCTTCCGAGATCGGGGACCTCGGCCGGCTCGAGAGCCGCCACGACGGGCCCGATGATCTCGTACGCCCGCAAATGGGCCTCCTCACCAAACCACTCCGGGTCGATCACCCGGTCCCCCACCGCGTTGGCCAACAGCAGCCGCAACAACTCGAGCTCGGCTTTGGCCTGGCCCGTGAGGCGCCGCGGCGACCGCGGCGCGGCGTCCTCCGGTGGCGGCTCCATGTCGGGCGGCTCGTCGGACCGCACCGGCGCCGGCCGGGAACGCATCGCCTGTTCGACAACGCCGAGATCGACACCGGTGCGCTTGGAGAGCAGCACGGCATACTCGTGGCGGACCACCGGATCGGGGTGCTGCCGGATCAGCGGGGCTACCGCCCGGACCGCCCGGCCCCGGGCCTCGGCCTCGTGGAGGTCGTACTTGGCGAGATCGCGCTCGATGCGGAACTGAAGCAGCGGAATCGACTCGGCGACGGACTTGAGCATCTCCTCGGTGTCGCCGGCGGCCACCAGATCGGCGGGATCGCGCCCCTGAGACAACGTGGCGACGCGGAGGTCGAGGTCACCGGGGACCGCCTTGTCGAAACCGCGCAGCGCCGCCCCGGCGCCTGCCTCGTCGGCGTCGAAGGCCAGCACGACCCGTTCCGAGAATCGGCGCAGCAGATCGAGATGGTCCTCGCCGAGCGCGGTGCCGCAGGTCGCCACCGCCACCGGCCGCCCGGCGAGATGGAAGGCGATCACATCGGTGTAGCCCTCGACCACCACCGCCTCGCCGTTGGTCACGATGGCGGCTTTCGACCAGTTGAGGCCGTAGAGCAGCCGCGACTTGTGATAGATCGGCGATTCGGCCGAGTTGAGGTACTTGGGGCCGTCACCCTCGAGCTGGCGGGCACCAAAGCCGACCGGGTCGCCCCGCAGGTCATAGATCGGGAACATCAACCGGCCCCGAAACCGGTCTATCAGGGTGTTGTTGCGGCCGGAACCGGCGAGGCCGGCCCCGGTGATCGCTTGTCTGGCGATGCCCTGCTGGACGAGATGCTTCGCCAACTCCTCCCACGCCGCCGGCGAGTAGCCGATCTGGAAGTGATCGACGACATCGCCGTCGTAGCCGCGCGACCGCAGATAGGCGCGGGCGCTCGAGGCGTCGTCTGCGTTCTTGAGACGATGGGTGTAGAACTCCACTGCGGCCCGCATCGCCCCGATCAGCGCCTCCCGCTTCCCCCGCCGCTTCTGGGCATCCGGGTCCTCGGTGAGGGTCACCCCGACGCGACGGGCAAGCAGTTCGAGCGCTCCGACAAAGTCGACGTTCTGCGTCTCCTGGACCCACTGGAAGACGTCACCGCCCTTGCCACAGCCGAAACAGTGGAACAGCCCGCGGGCGGCGTCGATCGACAGCGAAGGCGTCTTCTCCTGGTGGAACGGGCACACCGCCATCACCGAGCGCCCCGATTTCTTGACCTTTGTCACCTCGGAAGCGAGCTCGGCGAGGTCGGTGCGCTCGCGCACCTTGTCGATGTCCTCCCGTGAATACGCCACGCTTCGAGTGTAGGGGGGAACCCTACGGGTTCCTTACGAGTTCGGCTCCGGACGAGCACTTCCCCGCGTGGCTCGCGGCTGGATCCCGTGCGATCATGCCGGGATGGGTGACGGCGCTCTCGATTACGACTTCGCGGTGATCGGCAAGGGACTGTTCGGGTCGGCGGCGGCCCGTCACCTCAGCGCAGCCCCGGGCCGCGTGGTCCTCATCGGCCCCGATGAGCCCGCCGATCGCACTACCCACAATGGCGTGTACGCCAGCCACTACGACCAGGGCCGCCTCACCCGCCGAATCGCCTCCAATCGATTGTGGGCCGAAATGACGGCCCGGACCTTCACCGCCATCTCCATGCTCGAGGCCGCAACGGGGGCGACGATTCTGCGGCCGGTCGGCTGCCTCACGGTGAGGAACCCCGCGGTTGCGCCCCGCCACACCCGTGAAACCGTTACGGAGGGCACCGTCGATCTGACGGAATACAAGATCGGCGACGAGAGCTGGCGGGACGTATTCCCCGAGTTCGACTTCCCCGCGGGCTGCTCGATCGTCTACGAGGCGGCACCGGCAGGGGTGCTCGACCCCCGAGCCTTTGTTGCGAGGCAGCTCGAGGTCGCCCGGTCGCAGGGAGCGACGGTCATAACCGACATCGTCACCCGAGCCAGCGAAGACGCTGCGGCGATGACGCTCCGGTTGGCGTCGGGCCGCGAGGTGCGGTGCGGCCGGGTGCTGGTTGCGGTCGGCTCATTCGTCAACCACTTCCCGCTGCTGCCGCGGCGGCTCGGGATCACCGTCGAGACCGAGGTGTTCATGCTCGGCACCGTGTCCGATCGGGATGGCCGCCGGCTGGCGACCATCCCCACGGTGCAGTACTCGATCGACGATCCCGACATCGCCGACATCTACATGGCGCCGCCGCTGGTCTACCCCGACGGCCGGTGGAAAGTGAAGATGGGGTGCAACACGTCGGCCGACCGTCACCCCGAGTCGCTGGAGGAGATCCAGGCCTGGGTTCGCTCCGGCGACACCGACGTCGTGGCGGCGGCGATGCAAACGGCGATGCAGACGATGCTGCCCCGCGTCGACTTCGTGGAGTTCGAGACCAGCCCCTGCATCATCACGATGACGGCCAACGACCACCCGATCATCGATCAGACCAGCGACCAACATTCGTGGCAGTCGCCGGCAACGGCATGGGGGCGAAGTCGGC
>JBFISZ010000190.1:0-4324 GCA_041608315.1 Acidimicrobiia bacterium
CCGAGGCCACGGCGCCTCATGAGAACGATGGCGGCTATCGCCACAACAACGATGACGCCCTCCACGATCTTGCGGCGGAGCGATGAGGGGCCGACGAACTCGCCACGGCGCGGGACTCCCAGATCTCTGCGAATCACGGGCAGGGCGGCAACCACGATGAGGGCCGTGGCCGCAGTCGCGACCGCGATGGCCGCCCTCGCGGACAAGTCGCTGGAACTACCGGGAATCACTAGTGAGGCAGACATCAGCCCGAGAGCCGCCGCCGGGGCGCTGAGCAACAAGCCGACCAAGAGCCGGGAGGTCGTCAGTTGCCGGCGCGAAGCCCCCCGGCTGCGCAACAGGTGCATCGAGTCGGCCTGCCGAGCGGTCACGAGTGCCGCCAGAACCGCAACGACGCTGAACGCTACGGCAAACAGGCCGATCGACACCAGCGATAGCACGGACATGGTTGACCGGCGTTGATCGATGAATCGACCGACCAGGCGCGACAACCCGGTCGTAACGCTCTCCTCGCCGACGGCGGCGATGTCAATGGAGTGGAAGCTCAGTTCGAGGTTGAACAGGTCGCCGGCGAGCTGGTCTACGGTGCCCGCATCCATCCGTTCCGGATCGACGAAGAATCGCCAGCTGTAGTTCCACAGTGCCCCGCCGTTGTCCACCAGCATCCGTCGGTAGTCGGCAGGAGACATGAGCCCCGTCGGGTACATGAGCACGAAGTCGGGGTTCTCGTATACCTGGGGACGGTGCAGTTGGAAGTCGTCATACCAGTAGGCTTCCTCGGGCTCGGTCGGCTCGATGACGCCACCGATCTCGAGCACGATGTAGTAGTCGAGAGCCGCAAACGGGAGCTCGCGGTAGGCCCGATCGGAGCGATCCGGCGTCAGGAGTAGCCGCTCGCCGAGCGTGATCCCCATAGCGGCGAGCGTTTCATCCGTCACGGCGACTTGGTAAAGAGGAAGCAGCTCGGGTTCGGCATCCTCCTCGAGCACGATCGGGACCGGATCCCGGGGTCCCGGAAGAGCGCCCGCCACCAAACGGATGTGCTCACCGATATCCTGCTGATGCCGCATGCGCATGAAAGCCGTGAACGGCCACGCCGGCTCTCCGGGCAACGCGCTGACGACAAAGCGGGGGGAATCGACCACGTAACTCTCGTCGGTGATGACCGCACGCAGCGATGCGGGCAGATCGGTCTCGCGGAACCGCTCGCCGCCCCGCACCACGTTGGCGAAAGGATCGTCGGCACCTGCGGCGATCTTGCTGGTCCGTCCCACGCTCACGTTGCGCGCTATCGGGGCTGCCTCGCGTACGGCATGACTGAGCCCGTCGTCCGAGATTTCGTCGAAGAACCTGGGGGCGGCCGCCAAGAAGAGACTGGTCGAGGAGACGACCACGAGCAACCAGGCGATCACTGGAGCATCGGCTCGCAGCTGGCGTCGGGTCAGCTTGGGGCCGACGGCCAACCGCCCCATTCTCGAGGTCCGCCGGTGGGAGTTGCTGGAAGGCATCAGTCTCAGTCCTCACCGAGCCGCAGCGCCGAGCCCAGACCGAGACGCCGCATCACAGAGGACAGGAAGGCGACAATCACCGCGAGTGCCACGATCAACGCGAGCAGCAGCCGGACGATGGTATTCCATGGATAGACGACGATCACTTCAGGAATCGCCGTGGCGGCTTCCTGAGTTATCGAAATGAGCGGGAGGATCAGCCACGCCAACAGCAGACCGATCAACGATCCGAAAGCCAGGCTGATGACGACAAGGGCACCGTGCTCGAGGGTCAGCCATGCGGCAAGTTGACGAGAAGCGAGCCCCACCGCCCGGAGGAGGGCGAATTCGGTGATTCTCTCGCGGGCCGAAACGACCGCGCTGACGGCGAACCCGAACGCCGCAAACACTGCCGCCGCAATGAAGCCGAGGGAGAGCGAACCGACCGTTCCCAGTGCAACCGGGTCGGATTTGAGCGCTTGCGCCCGGTCCATTCGATCTTGCACCCGCAGCGATTCATACGGGGCTCCGCGGAGCTCTGCGGCCACGGCGCGTATCTCGCCGTCCGCCGCATTGATCCACCGTTCGCCCACGGGCCGGATGACCCCGCCCGTCTCGAAATCCAGCATCTGGATCGTCGGCAGATCCATCAGGACTGCCTCACCGAGTGTTGGATCGACGGTCGGGAAGCTGGTCAAGCTTCCGATGATGACTGCCGAGGCAGCCGGGAGCCGCAGGCTGTTCAGCCGGATCTTGTCCCCCACATTGCTTTCGGTGACCTCGAGGAAACCCTCCGAAACCACGATCGGGAATTCGTCCGGCAGCCGGGTGCCACTCGGCCGCAGGCTGAAGTAGACGGGCTGGGGAACTTGGCCCGTGCCGATCCCGCTGTCGACGAGAAAGGCGATGCCCTCTTCGGGCTGCCGGGCGACATACGACACCGCGGCCGGTTTGAAAGCGCCGGCCAGCCGCGTGTTGGCCAGGGTCCATCGCTCCGGAGTGAAGCCGGCATCGAGGGCCTCCCACGCCCCCGTCGGTGAAGCCCTCGTGAAGATGCCGCGGACCTGAATGGTTGCCAGGCGGGCGATCACGATCGGAGCCGGCGAAAGGACCTCGATTTCCACGAGGGACATTGGGTAACTCGGTAGGGCGGGCGAGCCGTCATCCATGGTGTATACGAGGTCGGCGTCGAGACGGCTCCGGCCGGCATCGACGGGAAGCGACCCGAGGTCGATTCGGTGAAGCAGCCCGGTGCCGTCCTGGAGAACCACCCGGAGCTGCGGCCGGAAGTCGATCCGATTCTCCGGAACGTTCTCGGGCTTCTCGAAGGCGGCCGGGAGTTCTTCCAGCTCCACCGAGACGTCCAGGGCGATCTGGAACGGTTCGCCGGGGACGGGAACCGAGGCGAGAGAGGGGCGCCGGTCGACCATTTCTGTCATGAGCTCCGCAAAAGGACGGCGGCTGAGATCGTCACGGATCTCGACGACGGACGCCGCCTGCACGGCATCGAGCATCATGAAGCGGCCCCCGCTCGCAGCCCGCGTCAATTGCCCCGATTGACGAGCGACCGGCATCGACTCGACGAGGCCCGGGATCCGTTCGTGAGCCCCTCGCAGGTTCATCGCCGGAATCGAGTCGTTGCGCCGTCGGTTCGGTGACACTCTGATATCGGCTCCCGTCTGATAGTCCGCCTGGTCCTCCTGTGACTGCTTCCATGTCGATGTGTACGCCGCCGCGAACAACCCGATGCTGATTGCCATGATCAGCAGCAGCGCCGAACGGGCGTGGCGCGCCGGTCGGCGAGCGACCTGCCATGCCGCGAGGGCCCGCACCGCCGAAGTTCCGGCTGCGGCCACCCGCTCGGCAAGCCGGGCCATCAGGGGAATCGACCGCAATGCCAGCACCGCACCGGCCAGCAGGCCGAGCGAAGGGGCGGCGATCAGCAGCGGGTCGATACCGAGCCGCCCCTGTACCGTCGCCGTGATCTGCGCCCCATAACGTTGCAGCTGCCAGAAGCCGATGGCGGCGAGCACCAGAAGCGCAATGTCGATCCCGCCGCGATGGATGATCGTGCGCTCCTGTTCCCGGCCGCGAGACACGTAGGCCTCGTTGAACGATTGCGCGGCGCGATGCGCGGGTACGGCGAGGACGGCGACACAGCCGGCCGCGGCCAGGAACGCGAGAACATAGGCAGCCCGGTTCACCGCAGGTTCGATCTTGAGGTCGATCGAGGCAAGCGGCCCCAGTGTGTTGAAGGCGCCGAGAACCACGGTTGCCAGCCATGGGGCGGCCAGCGCCGCCGGCCCGGTCAGCACCGCACCCTCCATGATTGCCATGGCGAGTACCTGCCGGCTGCCGGCACCGCGGGAGCGCAGCAGATTCGTCTCGATACGCCGACTCTCAACCAGGAGCCCGGCCGTCAGCAGCAGCGCGTAGCCGGCCAGAATCGCCATTTGCGCCGTCAGCGTCAGCACCCCCGAACGTGTGGCCAGGAGCGAGCGCTCCGTTTCGGCCAGTATCCGGCCCAGTTGAGTCTCGACGATGAACGACAGCCCTTCGCTCTGAGCCCCGTTGAGCCGCGACCCCAACTCATGGACCTGCTGGCGCAACACCGAGATGTCCGACACCGCGAGGTTCTCGAAATCGGGGAACACCCGCCAGTTCAGCTCCGCACTCGTAGGCGCGAATCCGATAAGCAAGGTCTCGAGATCGACGACGAACGGCCCGAAAGTCCTGAACGAGGAGGTTTCGACGATGCCGTTCACCAGCAACTCGTCCTCGTACCAGAATGGATCGTTGGGGTCGTCGATTCGATAGATCCCGCCGATCCGGACCGC
>JBFISZ010000191.1:0-4311 GCA_041608315.1 Acidimicrobiia bacterium
GCGATGGGAGCCGGTTTCGGCGGATGAGGGGACGATGATCACGGCCGGGAGCATTCGAGAGTGACCCGGCCTGGACCTTGACCACCCAAGCAAAGACCGACTTGTTCAAACACACAGTCGTCCCGGACTACTACGACACCCCTTCTGGGGCCAACCCAACGCTCCAGGTTCTGACCACTCCCGGAGCCAACACGTTCGGAGCCGCCAGTGCTCCGTATTGGAGCATTCCTCACCGGGCAGATACCCGGCCACCACGTCGACCCGAACCTCATCGGGAGCGAAAAGGCTTGCCCGATCGACAACCACGGCAGCTTCAAGTAGCCCACCAACGGCGACCACGCAGCAACCTGATCGAACGGGGTGGGGCCCCGTTCGACATCCGGCGTTCGTGAACTCAGTGCAGCACCCGGTGGGCTCGTCGAGTGCGGGGTGGCGCAATGTTGGGAGTGCTGCGGTCGACCGTGTTTCATCGGCCTTGCGGTGTCATGATCCGTTGGTCGCAGGTTCGGTTCCTGCCGGGCCCACTTGTCGTTGTCGATTCAACAGCGAGCGCCGCGTGTCCTTTCGTGTCGCGACGCCGCCCCGCCGGAAGGCGAGGCGGCGCGTCGTCGAGGCCGTCGGCTACCCAGGCTGGTGGTGGCAGACGTAGAGCACGCCGGGCACGAACTCCCAATAGGTCCCGTCGGGTGACTCGGGGTCGTTGGGGCACGCTCGGATGTCGGCCGATGCCTTGAACGTGGCGATCTCCGCGGTGAGGAAGTTCCCATCAGCGCCGAAGACGTGCAGTTGGAACGTCTGGGGTAGCGTTCCGGTTGTCAGCAGCCTGTTGGTGTTGGCGGGATTGATGCAATGTCCTGTGGGCAGGCCGATCGTCTCCGCGCACCCCCATCCGGCCGCCTCCCTGCGCTCCTGATCGGTCGCTCCGTTCCCGGCCAGCGCCGCAGGGGCCATCGCTGCGATGAGAGCGACGGCCAGCACCAGCGCGATCGTGAGTCGTCGTGTCGTCATCCGTTTCTCCTCCCTGCGTGTCGTCTCCGGCCCACAATCACGAGCCTGCGCCCACGTAGAAATAGGGGTCGAGCACCCGCACTTCCGTGATCGAGTCGACCGGGAGCGAGTTGAGCCCGGCCGCGCGCCGGATTGACTCGGGGGTAGGCCCGTCGTAGATGCAGAAGGTCTTCTGCTTGTCAGCAGACACGAACGACTGCACCCAGGTGACTTGTTCTTGGGCGTTGTTGCCCACGACGCCCAAGCACACCTCGGCGCCGCCATTGTTGGTCGGGATCTCCAGCCCTTCCGGGAACGACCGTTCCACCATGTAGCGCGGCATCATCCGCCTCCTCTCCGGCCGGTGTCTCCGGCCATGCGGCGAACGTACTGACCCAACACCCGGCGGTCATCGGGAGGATTCCCTATTCGACCGGCGAAGCGATCCCCATCTTGAAGGCGACGGCGGCGGCTTCGGTTCGGGACCGCACCCCGAGTTTGCGGAGGATTGCCGACACGTGGTGGCCGGCCGTCTTCGGTGAGATGAACAGGCGCTGGGCGATCTCGGCGTCGGTGAGGCCGGCGCACACGAGGTCGAGAACCTCGGCCTGACGGCGGGTGAGCATGGCAGATGCCGCCCCGGCCCCGGAGCGAGGTCGCAGGGGCACCCCTTCGATGCCCAGTCGGCGCATCTTCGCCCGCACGAGATCGGCAGCTGGCGACGCGCCGAGGCGGTGGAGCAAATCGAGGCTGGTCCGGAGGGAGTCTTCGTCGTCGCCGTCGGCCAACGCCATCGCTTCGTCGTACGGGCAGGCGAGCGCCCGCCACGACGCGGCAGCAGATCGCCAGTCCCCGGCGATCTGCAGGGCGAAGGGCTCCGCAGCCCCGTCGGGCGGAACGTCCACGGCCCCGGTCCGCCACATCCAGAACCCCAGCTCGCCGCGAGCCCACCGACTGTCGGTCTGCAAGGCGAGTTCGTAGTCGGCTGAAACCGCGGCTTGGGCGGGACCCAGGTCGCCTCGCAGCCACGCCTGCTCCGCGAGTCCGGCGACGATCGGCCAGCGGTGCTGGAGCTCTTGGTGCTCGGCCAAAGCCCGAGCCTCGGCAAGGACCTCGGCGGCGCCCGGGTCGCCGCGACGTACCCTCACCCGTCCGAGTGCGCCCAGCGCAGTGATCTGGTTGATATAGGCCCCCTCCTGCGGCACGGCCGCCGCGGCTGCGGCGGCTTCGTCCCACCGACCTTGCTCGAAATGGATACGCGCCATCCACGCTCGGGCGTAGCCGATCGTGTAGTCCTCGTCATACCGCTCCCCGAGTTCGATGTCGGCTGCAAGCCATGCCAGTGCCTGCTCGTAGCGGCGCACCTCGCCCCCGCCCGAGCCAAGCATGCCGAGCGCCACGATCCGCAGTCGATAATCCTCCGTCATGGCGGGAAGCCGCAGTGCCTCCTCCAGGAGAGCTATGCCGCGGTCGGCGTCTCCGGTCACCAGTTCGGCCGTCCCGAGCGTCACGAGCCCAAGGGCGTGATAGCGCTCGGAACCGATCTCCGTTGCGACGGCGAGGCAACGCCGCGCGTCGCCGACCGCCGCGTCGTGATGTCGCGCCAGCATCGACATGTGGCCCGAGGAGTACAGCGCGTGTGCCAGATCCTCTCCGGGCCGTTCCTGCTCCAGGACCTCGAGGGCATCGCGGACGAGGGCTCGCGCTCCCTTCGGGTCGGTGAACCACACCGTGCGAGAATGGGCGATGAGGGCTCGGCCGAGGCCGGGCCGGTCCGAGGCCGTCCGGTAGTAGTCCAGCGCAGCCTCGGATTGGGCAACCGCTGCCTCCGGGCGGTTGAGGATGTAGTTCTCCCACGAGAGCTGCATGCGGAGGGCTGCGGCAGCTTCGCCGTCGAGCCGGTCGTGGTGGGCGAGCGCCAACTCGAGGTATTCCGCCGCCTCGCGATGGGCGCCGCGGGCAACGGCGTTCTCCGCTGCCGCAGGCGCGTACTGGAGCACCAGATCGGGATCGCCGGCCCGGTGGGCGTGGTGGGCCAGGCGGGCCGGGTCGCGCCGTTCCTGCCTCTCGAGTAGCTCGATGAAATCGCGGTGCAGGCCGATGCGCCTAGCGTCGAGGATGGAGGACTCCACCGCAGCGCGGGCAAGCTCATGACGGAACCGGAGCTCGAGACCGTCGCCGACCAGGACTCCGGCGCGCACGGCCCGCTCCGCCGCTCCCGCGTCGCTGCCGGCCAGCTCTGCGGCAAGAGCGACTTCGAGCGAGCGCGGCGCAATCGAGGTGACCTCCACGACGGTCCGAGCCTCCCGGTCCAGCCGATTCACTCGGGCGAGCACTGCGGCCGCCACCGAGGGCGGGATGTCCTCATCGCCGGCGAGCACCTCGGTGACGTAGAAAGGGTTGCCTCCCGTCACGTCATAGAGCCGGCTGACGTCGACCCCGCGGTCACCGGCCAGTTCTCTCACGGCCGCGAACGAAAGCGTATCGAGGCGGATGCGGTGGATGCGGTCCCGCAGGGGGGCAAGGTCGCCGAGGACCGTCTGGAGGGGGTGGTCGGCCCCGACCTCGTCGTCGCGATACGTGCAAAGCACCAATGCCTTCGAGTCGCGCACCCGCCGGCCGATGAATCGGATGAAGTCGAGCGTGGCGGCGTCAGCCCAATGAGCATCTTCGACGATGAGCGTGGTCGGTCGGACCGTACCTCGCAGGCGGTTCTGCAGCGCTGCGAAGATCTCGTACGGGGCGGCGCCCTCGGCCACCAGATCGCCGATGCCGCTATCCGGGTTGGCTCCGATGTCGAGCAGCGGACTGAGCGGCCGCGGAGTGGCTAGTGGATCGCAGGCGCCGGCAAGAACCAAAGCCGCCTGGCCGACGTTCTCCACGAAGGTCCGGACGAGGGTGGTCTTGCCGATCCCTGCCTCACCGGCGATGAATGCCAGTGAACCCTCGCCTCGCGCCGCTCCATCCAGGTGGAGACGCAACTGTGCCAGTAGCTTCTCACGCTCGAGAACAGGCATCCCTCTCCCGCAACACTGAAGGGTCAAGTTACCGAAGCTGATCGGAGATCGCGATGACAGACGGCCCCCGCCGGTGAGACCGACGGGGCATGGGGGTGCACACCACGGGTCCAGACTCCCCCCGGCGACACCGACGGATCCCCGCCGATTCTGCGCGCTGCCTGCCTGCCAGCCCGGAACACGCGCGGGGCAGCCCGGGCCCGCCCCCCAGCAGGACGCATAAGCGTGGTGAGCGGAGGCGCCGTGTCGCGGGCGGCGTGGATGTCGTCGTACCCCACGATGCTCACACGGGCTGGCACGCGACGCC
>JBFISZ010000192.1:0-4295 GCA_041608315.1 Acidimicrobiia bacterium
TCCTCGTACTCGAGCGGTGACCGGTTGAACAGGTCACGCCCCTGGCGGATATCGCGCACGAGAGGACCACCCTCGTGGTAACCCAGCTCGACCTCGCTGCGATAGCGCAGCCAGGCGCACGCGTAACCCGCCTCGAGGAGGCGTTCCATGATGTAGCCCTTGTTGTTCACTGCATCCCGGATCCAGGCCATGCCGCCGCCCCCATTGCCCGAGGCGAGCAACACAACGGGAAACGGGCCGGTGCCGGGCGGTTGCCGCACCCCGATCGGCGCGTAGAGGCCGTCCCAGGTTTCGACATACATGAGCTGCACCGGCACATCCGAGCCCGGTACCGCCTCAGTGATAACAACGTGTTCCGGGTCGAGAGCGGTGGTCATCGAAGCCTCCTCTATTCGCGATCGATTCTAGGAGAATGGGTGATCCGCTCATGCCGAGCCGGTCAGAACAACCAGGATGGAACCTCCCACGACGGCCACCATCCCGGCGACCAGCCGCAGGGTGACGCGCTCCATCTCGCTGCCGACCACGAGGGGAGCGGCGAATACGACGACGGGAGTCGAAATCTGCATCAGCGTGATGGCGATGCTGATCTCGATCAGGTCGAAGGCGATCCATTGCGATGTGATCGCGGTGCCCAAGATGACGGCGCCGAGGGCCAGCCAGCCCGTCGCCCGACGTGGTGAGAGCCCACCGGTCTCCGGCGCCGCCAAGACCAGAACAAGGGCGTAGAGCGTTGCCGCGGCCGCCAGACCAACCGTCACCCCGAACAACGGAATCGGCAAGCCGGATAGACCCCAGCGAATGAAGAGCGGGCTGGTTCCCCATGAAAGCGCCGCGCCCAGCGCGAACCATGGGATCTCGGTCTGAATCAGTCCCGAGTCGCCGGCGCGGGTCGCGATCAGTGCAACGCCGATAACGACGGCAAGTACTCCGATGAATGTCGGGGGAGGGAGGGGCTCGCCCAGCACGAGAGCCGCCAGAATGCTGCCGATCAGAGGGGTAGCCCCAATGGCGACCCCGGTGCGGGCGGCTCCGATCCGTTGCTGGCTAAGAGCGAGGAAGGTCCAGCCGAAGAAGAAGTGAATGATGCCCACCGCGCTGAATGCCAGGAACGACCACCACGGGGCATGGCGGACGGGATCGAGGTCCTGGGTGGTGAAAGTGACCGCGCCGAGAATGAAGAAGCCGATGAGCAACAGCCGAAACGTGGCTCGATAGGCGTCGATGAGTTGGTTGGCACGGCGGTGCACCGCCTGGAAGACGCCGAACCCCACTCCGGCTATGAGCGCCCATATGATTCCGCTCACGTGCTCATCGGATCGCCACTTGGCGCGCCTCCCAGACCCGGGCCGGAGTCAGCGGAATTTGGAGATCACGCACGCCCCAGGGCGCCAGCGCGTCGAGTGTGGCATTGAGGATTGCAGGGGGGATGCCGATACATCCACCTTCTCCGGCTCCCTTGGCGCCCAGTGGGTTCGAGGGGGCCGGATGGGACAGGTGATCGGTGGTCAGCGGCGGCAGCTGCGCAGCGGTGGGCACCAAATAGTCGACGAACGTGGCCGACCGCGGCTGGCCATCCTCGGCGTAGTGCATCTGCTCGAGCAAGGCGGCACCAAGGCCCTGCATTACGGAGCCGTGGTGTTGCCCGGCGACGAGCATCTCGTCGAGCACGATTCCGACATCGTCCACGGTCACCAGAGATCGCGGCGTCACCAGCCCGGTTTCGATATCGACCTCGACGACGGCGACATGCACACCGTAGGGAAAGGTCTGAGCTCCCGGCGAGTAGCGCTCCTGTGACCGCAGATCGATCTGGCGGGCGGCGGCCGCGGCGGCAACCTCGGCGAGGGTCACCTGCTGGTCGCTGCTGCCGGCAACATGGAACGCACCGCCGGCGACGCGAATGTCCGCGGGTGCGGCTTCGAGAATCGAGGCCGCCAGTTCGGCCGCGGCCAATCGCACCCTTTCGGCGCATCGCCAGATCGCCGAGCCCCCGATCTGGGCGGATCGGCTGGCAAAGCTGCCGACCGAGTCGCCTACCAGCTCCGTATCGCCGGCTACGAACTCCACCTGCGACGCGGCCACGTCGAAGACCTCCGCGGCGATGCGGCGCCAAACGGTCTCGTGGCCCTGTCCGGCCGACGTCGAGCCGGTGCGGGCCACGATCGTGCCGTCGTCCGCGATTTGCACTTCCCCGAACTCCCACGAATCGGGCTGCCCGCCGGCCCGCTCGACGAATGCGCCGATCCCGATGCCGATGGGAGTGTCGCCCCGGCTCCGCCGTTCCTCCTGCTCCGCTCGCACGTCGGCGTATCGGGCGATGTCTAGGGCCCGCTCGAGCGCCGCCCGATAGTCGCCGGAGTCGAGGCGGGCACCCGTTGGTGTCTCATGGGGCAGTTCGCTCACGAAGTTGCGCCGACGAACCTCGGCGGGATCCAGTTCGAGCTCGCGGGCGACTGCGTCGACAGCACGCTCGATAGCCAGGGCGGCCTCGGGCCGCCCCGCTCCTCTATATGGTCCCGTCGGAGGCAAGTTGGTGACGGCGGCGATGATCTCGAACTCGACTCGGGGGATGTCGTACAGGCCGGTGGCGACGAGGCGGGAGAACATCGGAACCATCACCCCGCGGTGGGGGTAGGCGCCGGTGTCGGCCAGGAGACGGAATCGTGCCCCGTGAATCCGGCCGTCTGCCGAAGCGCTGAGGGTCACCTCGTGCCGTTGACCTCTTCCGTGCGACCCTCCGAGGAAGTTCTCACGGCGCGACTGCACCCACAACACCGGCCGCTCGAGTTTCAATGCCGACTGGGCCACCACCGCGTACTCGGGATAGAAACGTTTCATACCGAAGGCGCCGCCAACATCGCTCGTGGTGATCCGCACCTTGGTAGCGGGCAGGCCCAGCAGCTCCGCGACCTCGCGCTGCAGCTGGTGCGGGCTCTGGACTCCGACTTCGAGATGGATGCCTCCCGCCACCGGAGTAGCCAGGGCCGCAAGCGCTTCGATGGGGGCCGGCGCCAGTCGAGGGTGATCGACGGTCACCGTCACCTCGACGAGCCCGTCGGGCAGTTGGGGGCCGGAGCCGGTGTGCTCGCGGAACACGATGTTGGAGCCGGCCTCGGGATGAACCAGTACCTCGTCGCGGATCGAGTCCTCCACCGAGATGACGGGTTCCCCCGGGTCCACCTCGATGAAGACCATGCCGGCGGCGTCCTCGGCGAGCGGCCCCGATTCGGCAATGACGACGGCTACCGCCTCACCCACGAAAGCAACCCGGTCTCGTGCCAGCATCGGTCGTGCCATTGCAGGGGCCCCGCCGGGCACCGGTGCCGGCTGGTCGGGCAAGTCCAGATCGGCCGCCGTGTAGACGGCAACGACACCGGGCATTGCAGCCGCGGTCGTGACATCGAGCCCGACGATCTCCCCGCGAGCGAACGGGCTGCGCACGAACCAAGCCGCCAGGCCCTTGGGAGGCGCCAGATCGGCGACGAACCTCCCCCGTCCCGTGACCAGCCGCTCGTCCTCGAAGCGGCGTACGAGAGGAGGCAGCGAACCCGGCCCGGGGCGAATGCTCACTGAAGTGACCTCCGTCAGGCCCAGTCGGCGCGGATCGTCTCGACTATCCGGTCGACCGAGGGAATGGTCGCGTCTTCCAGGATGTCTGACGCCGGCAGCGGGATGTGCGGGGTCGTGATCCGGAGTATCGGAGCGTCGAGGCTCCAGAAAGCTTCGTGCGCCACCAGCGAGGCGATCTCGGCACCCCAGCCGCAGAGCCGCGGATTCTCCTCGACGGTGACCAGCCGGCCGGTGCGCTCGACGGAGCCGAGGATCGTCTGCGTGTCGAGCGGCACGAGCGTCCTCACGTCGATTACTTCGGCGGAGATCCCCTCCCGGGCGAGCCTCTCTGCAGCCTCGAGAGCCCGCGGGACCATCAGGGCCAGCGCCACGATGGTCACGTCCGCGCCGTTCCTGACGATGCGGGCTCTGCCGAGTTGGTCGACGATATCGCCGTCGGGGACCTCAGCCTTGACGGCCATGAGCGACTTGTGCTCGAAGAACACCACTGGGTCCGGGTCACGGACGGCGGCGGCGAGGAGGCCGACCACATCGGACGGAGTCGATGGCGCCACCACCTTGAGGCCCGGAATCATCATGCACCAGTTCTCGACGCTCTGCGAGTGCTGGGCTCCGAAGCGCGAGCCGGCGCCGTTGGCCGTGCGGATCACCATCGGAAGGCTCACCTGACCGTCGGTCATGTATCGCAGCTTGGCGATCTCGTTGGCGACGAGGTCGAAGCA
>JBFISZ010000193.1:0-4207 GCA_041608315.1 Acidimicrobiia bacterium
ATACCACGTTGTCGCCGAATCGTCGATGCCGGGCCGCGGCGTAGACCCCGAGTGGAAACGAGATGAGGACCGTCAGCGCCATCGCCATCACCGCCAGCGGAATGGTCACCTGCAGCCTGTCGATGATCTGTGGCGTTATCTCCTGACCGCTGAACGGGGACGTCCCCAGATCGCCGCGTACGGCCCCACTCGCCCAATCGAGGTATTGCACCGGAAGGGGTCGGTCGAGCCCGAGCTCTGTCCGCAGCGCGTCGACCGCTTCAGGCGTCGCCTGGGTTCCGAGCATGACCTGCGCCGGGTCGCCCGGAAGGATCGACATGACGGTGAAGACGAGAACCGACGCGGCGAAAACGCTGAACGCGAAAACCCCCACTCGCCTGATGACGTACACGTTGCTGACCCGCCCCGGTTTTGGTCGGCAATGCTAGACATCGCGTTCCTCGCTCCGCCCGGCACGGGCCGCCTGTAGCCGACTCGTGGCGAGCACCGGCCCATGCCTAGCCTGTGCCGATGACCGATCTACAGCGATTCTCATCATTGTTCGACCTCGCCGGCAAGCGCGTCATAGTGATTGGGGCGGGAAGCGGCATCGGGGAGGCCGGGGCCCTCGCCCTGGCGGGCCATGGCGCCGAGGTGCTTTGTGCCGACGTTTCCGAGGAGGCGGCCTCCCGGGTGGCGGCCGCCATCGTCGATGGCGGCGGGGCGGCGAGATCGGCCTTCGTGGACATCGGCGACGCTGCCTCGATCAACGAGCTCTTCGAGTCTCACGGGCACCTCGACGTCCTCATCACCACTCCCGCCATCAACGTTCGCAAGCGCCTCCTCGAGGTCACCGAGGAGGAGGTTCATCGTGTTCTCTCTCTCAACCTCGTTGGAGCCTTCCACGCCATGACCGCCGCCGGGCGCCGCATGGCCGATTCCGGGGGCGGCTCGATAGTGGCCATCTCCTCCATCCGGTCCCAAGTGGTGGAGCCCGGGCAGGGGGTGTACGCCGCCACCAAGGCCGGGGTTCTCCAGATGGTCCGTACCCTGGCCGCCGAGCTCGGCCCGCAGGGAGTGCGGGTCAACGCCCTCGCCCCGGGCGTCGTCGAAACCCCCCTCACCGAACAGATCAAGAGCCAGCCCGACTGGTATGAGGCCTACGCCGCCAAGGGAGCCCTGGGACGCTGGGCGCAGCCCATCGAGATGGCCGGTCCCATCGTGTTCCTCGCCTCGGAAGCGTCCTCGTTCGTCACCGGCTCCCTTTTGGTGGCCGATGGCGGCTGGCTGGCGGTGGACGGCCGCTTCACTCCCCCGCTATGAGCCGGGTCCCCGAAGGCACGCTGACTTCTGTCGCCGGAATCGAAGTCGGCCACTGGACGGACCCGCTTGCGATGACGGGCTGCACGGTGATCCGGCTCCCGGGGCCCAATGTCATCGGCTGCGAGACCCGGGGCGCCGCTCCCGGATCGCGTGAGACCGCATTGCTCGAGCCGGGGATGGCCGTCGAACAGGCCCAGGCCATTGTGCTTACGGGCGGCAGCGCCTTTGGGCTGGCCGCCGCCGACGGCGTCATGCAAGAGCTCGAGGCGGCGGGGAGGGGCTACCCCACCCCGGCCGGCCCGGTGCCGATCGTGCCCGCCGCGGTCATATATGACTTGCTGGTCGGCGATGGCTCGGTACGCCCAACGGCCGCCGCCGGCGCCGCCGCCTACCGCGCCGCCACGGCAGACCCCGTCGAGCAGGGCAGAATCGGAGCTGGGACGGGTGCCACGGTGTCGAAGTGGCGGGGCACTCAGCAACCTGCCGGGATTGGGTCCGCCGCCGTTGAGATCGACGGGGTCACAGTCGGGGCCCTGGTGGCGCTGAACGCGCTCGGCGACATCTTCAGCCTCGAAGGCCAAGCGCTCACCGGCGGGTCCCACGCCGCGGCTCCGCTGGCCATCGCGCCCCCGGCCGGCGAGAACACGACGCTGGGGGTGGTCGCCACCAACGCCGCGCTGACGCGGGTCGAGCTGACCCGGCTGGCCGTGCGGGCCCAGGACGCCTTTGCGGCCTGCGTTCGGCCGGCCCACACCAGATTCGACGGTGATACCGTTTTTGCCGTTTCGTGCGGTGATCGCACGGCGCTGGTCGACAACGTCGCCGAGGGCGCTTTCGAGGCGGTGGGTCGATCAATCGAGGCGGCCGTCGGCCACAGCCGGGGCTGATACGTCACCGGCAAATGCATCGCGGCGGCTCCAGCAGTAGATTCTCTGCCAGGCGGGACGCAGTCCCGCAGTGACTCAATGGGAGGAGTCCATTCATGGCGTTTATCGCGCACATCGCCGGCGACCTCAAAGAAGGTAAGGCTCACGAGTTCCAGCAGTGGCTCGCTGAGAACGAGAAGGACCTTGCCAACGCTCACCCGGAAGGCACCAGGTACATCGGCACCTACTTCTCGATCTACGGCGACCGGTCCGCCGGGTCGGTGCACACGTTGGTGGAGATGGATAGCTACGGCGCCCAGGACGCCATGGCCGCCGCCGGTAAAGATCCGGATTCGGTGTACGGCAAGCTCGTCAACGAGGCAGTGAACTTCTTCGATCAGCAGTCGGACAACTACACCCAGGCGCTCTACAAGGCCGTCACGGACGCCACCCTGTACGGCGACGACTAGGAAGGCTGAGCGCTTCTTGGGCTTGCAGCTACCTCGTCAATGAGCGATCGGGTGGCTGCGGCGATGCCCGGGGCGGTGGCGATGAACCCGTCCATCGAGGTATCGCGCTGGTTGAAGCGCACCGGCTCGTAGTCGAGGCCCATGACGGTGCCGCCGGCGGCGGCCACGAGGGCGGCCCCACCGGCGACATCCCACTCGTTCTTGGGGACGAGCGTCCAGGTGGCGTCGGCACGGCCGGCAGCGACCAGACCGAGCTTGTAGGCGATCGAGCCCATGTTGCGCACTGCGATCGGCGTGCCGAAGAACGGCGACCACTCGCCGCGCCTGACCTCGGACCGGCTGGCCAGCACGAGAGCGCCGCGGATGTCGACGCGCCCCGTGCAGGCCACAGGCTCTCCGTTGAGAGTGACACCGTCGTCGACCGAACCGACGATACGGTGCCCGTTGGCGACGCTGAGGATCCCGCCGGCCACAGGCCGGCCGTCGATGACCAGCGCCACCGAGACGCACCACTCCGGAATCCCCATGACAAATTCCCGGGTACCGTCGATCGGATCGACGATCCACACCCGGGAGCGATCGAGACGGCTCGAGTCGTCTGCGGTCTCCTCGGACAGCCACCCTTCCCCGGCGTTCGGCAGCGCGGCGCGCAGCGCCCCGTTGACGGCGACATCGGCTGCGGTCAATGGGTCGTCCCCGTGCTTCATCTGGGCCGCCACCTCGCCCGGGGTGAACGCCTCCAGAGCCTGCGCCGCAAGGTCCAGAGCGCGCTGAATCCGGGGGAGATCATCCGCGTGCGTTACTCGCACCGGGGTGACCGGCGCCGGTGTGGTCCCACTCAAGAGCGCTCCTAGGCGACGATGTAGCCGTGCTCGACCAGGTAGTCGTACACGGTCTGGGCAGCATCGTCGACGCCGATATCGGTGGTGTCGATGACGATCTCGGCGTCGGCGGGCACTTCGTACGGATCCGAGATCCCGGTGAACTCGGGGATGATGCCGGCCCGAGCCTTGGCATAGAGGCCCTTGCGGTCCCGGCTCTCGCAAACGTCGAGAGGTGTCGAGATGTGGACCAGGACGTAGCCCCCCTCGGCCGAGATCGTTGCCCGGTTGACGGCGCGCGCCGCTTCGTACGGGGCGATCGGGGCGCAGATGGCGACTCCGCCGGCCTGGGTGATCTCGGAGGCGACGTAGCCGATACGCATCACGTTGGTGTCGCGGTCCTCCTTGGAGAAGGTGAGGCCCTTGCTCAGGTTCTTGCGCACGAGATCGCCGTCGAGCATCGATACGGAACGGCCGCCCTGCTCGAGCAGCTTCACCATCAGCGCGTTGGCGACGGTGCTCTTGCCGGAGCCTGACAGCCCGGTGAAGAACACGGTGTAGCCCTGCTTGTCGCGCGGCTTGGAGGTCATGCGCAACTCCTCGACGACCTCGGGGTACGTGAACCACTCCGGAATCTCGGAGCCGTCGGCCAGCTTGTCACGCAGCTGCGTGCCCGAGATGCTGAGGTACTCGGTCCCCTCGGCGATCTCGTCGATCGGCTGGTAGTTGTCCGCGGCGGGCACAAGAT
>JBFISZ010000194.1:0-4194 GCA_041608315.1 Acidimicrobiia bacterium
CCCCTGCCCTTGCCCCTGACCTTGCCCCTGACCTTGCCCCTGACCTTGGCCCTGGCCTTCGCCCTGGGATGCCCGGGCATCGGCGAGGCGTTGCTGACCGGCCCGCACTTCCCCGCGCGCTGCCGCGAGGTCGGAGGCCTTGGCGACTTGGCCGGCCGCAGCCGCCAACTCGCCCGCCGCCTGCGACAGGGCTCCGCTGATGTCACCGTTGGTCGAGATCGCAGAGGCCGCGTCGTCGAGAGCGTCGGCCAACTCGGGAGCCGCGCCGGCGAGGTCATCGGCCAGATCCCGCAAGCGTTGCGCCGCCTCGGCGCGCTCGGCGGCATCGGCACCTTCGAGCTGATCGGCCAGATTCGCCAGCTGGGCCTGGGCATCGGCCCCCTGAGCTATCGGGTTCTGGGCCAGCTTCGCCTCCAGCCCGGCCAAGGCGGTCTTCAGTGGCAATGCCTCGGCATCCTGCTTGGCGGCAAGCTCCTGGCGCGCCTCCCCGAGCTGTTGAATGGCCTGATCAAGCGTGTCGGCCTTGCGCAGCTCCTCTGCGATGCGTCGCAGCTCTTCGGCCAGTTCCTCATCCTGTAGCTCTTGCGCCAGCTCTTCGAGAACCCGGGCCTCGGCGTCGACGACCGCGGCCACTTGCTCGCGGCGCTCCTGTTCCGCGTCTGCCGGAGAGGCCGGTAAGGCCAGGATGAACGTGGCGCCGAGGGCAAGCGCGGCGAGCACGATCAACTGGCGCCGTGGCATGACCGTGCCCAGGTCTCCCGTCGACCGGCCCTCGGCCCATGCGGCGCTGTGCGCGATCTGGCCGGCGGCGAGCTGCGAGAGCGAGCTCATCGACGAGAGCTCGAGCGCGGTGCTCACCCGGTCCTTGCCCCCGAGCCGCTGATCGACCTCGAGCGCCGCCCGCGCATCCGATGGCGGTCTGAAAAGGGTGACCGCGACCGCGCCCAATACCGCGATTCCGATGCCGCCGAAGACGGCCGGCTCCGCCCATGGGATCACGACATAGCGGGCGAGGCCGAGAATGATGGCACCGGCGGCCGCCACCACACCGGCGGCCGCAACCCCGCGGCGCAGCAGGTCGGTCGTCCTCAGATGACGTTTGGCAGCGCGGATGATTCTCTGCAGTGGCTCAGGCGGCATGCGATGCCCTCCTTCTGAGTCCGCGCCGCGGCGGACGCGGAGCCCGGATGATGTGCTGCGCGGCCCAGAGTGCCGCCACCGTCACCCCCACCTGGTAGGCCAGCGTCCGCGGCCAGACGGGGTCGCGAATGGTGGAGGCTACGGATCCGGACAACCCGGAAATGCCCCCGGAGCCGAAGCCGCCGCCGGGGAACCGACTGTCGAACACGCCGAATTCGGGGGACGGGGATATGGAGAGGCGACCAAGATCGCCGGCGTCGAATCCTTGGCGAACGACGAGCGCCCCCTGGAAAGGCCGGTACGGCGAGGCGACGACCTGCATGCGGAAGTCCACCGCATTGGCGCTGGCATCGACCATGCCGAGAATGGGGTTGATCCAGGACGAGTAGAGCTCGCGCCCGTCATCGCGCTGCATGCCGCTGACGATTCGTTGGGAGCCCATGTCGTCCGGCTCGAGAAGGAAGAACTCGGCAACCAGGAGGCCCATAGCTCCAATCACGAGCACCACCGTCCACACATAGGCGCCGAGTACCGCGCCCTGCATCGAGCTCGACCGGGCGGACACCCACAACGAGACGGCGCCCACCATGATGGCCGTCACCGCGACCATGCCGAGGCCGGCCAGCACGTTGCCGATGGTCACACCCCCGAGCAGGACGGGAATCACCATCAGCGGCGTTGTTGCGATCAGCAGCAGTGAAATGTAGGCCAGGGCCGACCAGAGCTTGCCCGTGATTATTCGCCACGAGCTCAACTGGCTCACCTGGAGCAACGGCAGCGTCTGCCGCTCCCGCTCGCCCACGACGGCGACGGCCGCCTGGCCGGGCACGACGAACAGGATGGAGATGATCATGCCGAGCAGCAGCGAATGCAGCACAAAACGGCCAATCGATGAGGCGGCGGCGACCGAGCCGAGCCCGCTGCCGCCGAACGAATTGAGCTGGTTGCTCGCGGCGTTGGAGGCAACGACAAAGGCCAAGAAGGTGACGACACCGGCGGCGAGCACCCACACGCTGAGTATCAGTGGCGAGCGAATCGTGCGGAACCGCTCCTGGAGCTCGCGCTGGGCCACGGGATTCATGCTGGGCTCCCCGCGTCACCGGCCGGAACCGGCGGCTCTGGGTCGGACTGCCGGGAACGGCTCCGTTCGCCGTCGTGGGTCAACTGGAGGAACAGCTCTTCGAGCCCGGCCCCTTCGAGACGCCACTCGGCGAGCCGTACTCCCTTAGACACCAGCTCGGCCACGAGGTCCGCCGATTCGTCGTCTCCCCCGCTGAGGGCAAACTGGATGGTGTCCCGAAACACTTCGAGTTCCTCGACCGCATCCCTCGATCGCAGCACTTGCTCGGCTTCGGCAACGCCGTGACCGGCGACCCGCATGCTGACGCGGCGCCGGCCGAAGATCCGCGATCGCACGTCATCCATCTCGCCCATCGCCATCACGGCGCCGTTGTCGACGACCGTCATGTGGGAGCACAATCCCTCGAGCTCGGAGAGGATGTGAGAGGAGATCACAATCGTCCGTCCCATACGATGGAGCTCGGAGATGAGCTCCCGGAGGTGGACGCGGGCGCGCGGGTCGAGGCCCGATGCCGGCTCGTCGAGTACGAGCAGCTCGGGATCGTGGATCAAAGCTCGGGCCAGGGACAAGCGCTGCTTCATGCCCCGCGACAGGGTGTTGACGTCGGCGTCGGCCCTGTCTTCGAGATCCACCAACGCAAGCAGGTCGGCGACGACCGCCCGCCGGGCTACTGGGCGGATCTTCTGCGTAGCGGCGAAGAACTCCAAATACTCGCTCGAGCGCAGGCCCTCGTACACCCCGAAGAAGTCCGGCATGTACCCCACGTGACGGCGCACTGCCAGCGGATCGCGCTGCGGGTCGATCCCGCCGATACGCACCCGGCCCGAGTCGCGGGCGAGCAAGGCAGTGATGATCAGCATCGACGTCGTCTTCCCGGCGCCGTTGGGCCCGATCAGGCCCATGACGGCACCTTCTGGTACCTGCAGGCTGGCGTCGTCGAGCGCCTTCACCTTGCCGTAACGCTTGCTCACTGAATCGAATTCGACGATCACTGCTGACTCCAATCCAATGTGAAGCGGGACAGAGTCAGGCTCTCGTCGAAGAACTGAGAATTGGCGTCCCGGGCGGCCCGAACGACGACCTCACCGGTCGGTGACGTCGCGCTGGTCAGGTTCAGCTGATCTCCCCAGTCAAACTCGACGAATGTCCGCCGCGTCCAGTCGTAGACCTCGGAAACCGCCAGCGACGTGAACCCGGGGCTGATCTTGCCTCCAGCGATCCCGTCCGGCACCACGTAATGGAAGAAGACCGACTCGGCTCCGTATGCGTAGATCTCCTCGTAATACTGCTCAACGCTCGAGGAGCCCTCCACGGCCAGCAAGCGGGGACGGACACTGGTGCGCGCCGCCAGAACGCTGCCGTCATCGGGCACCTCGATGACGAAGAGCGACCGCCCCGGCGAGTCGGCGGCCTTGCCATCGACATCGACCTTGTGAGTGGCGTCACTGGTGAAGCCGAAGAAATGGACACCGTTCTCCTCGAGCTCGTTGGACATCTGCTCGGCGAAGACCGCCATCGGGTAGACCTGTTGATACTCGTTCTCATAGAAGTCACCGCCGACGAAACCGCGGCGTTGGACGGCTTCGAGGATCACGGGCTCGTAGCGAGGGTTGCGCCGGCTGTTGGGACGGGCCGATACCGTCCCTTCACTCTGAGCGGAAAGGTCGTCGGAAGCCAGCCAACCGAGCCCGTCGACGACCACCCCCCATAGGTCGAAGGTGAAATCGGTACGGTTGGCCACGACAACGTCAAAACCATTGTCGGTCTTCTGCAGCGTGAAGCCGATGTCGGCTGCGTCGTCGGCCGTCCACGCCCCCTGCGCCGTACCCACGCCGAGATCCTCGAGCTCATAGGTGATCGCCACCCGGCCCGTCGGGTCGGTCGACGCCACGCCTGAAGAGGCTCCCGGGTAGTCCTGACCTTCGGAATTCCAGCCGGGTTCCATTCGCAACTCGTGTTCGCCGCCGGACTCC
>JBFISZ010000195.1:0-4189 GCA_041608315.1 Acidimicrobiia bacterium
CCCATCAGCTCGCAACCGATAGCGCCCAGTGGTATCTGGGCACGCTCGATACCGGGTTCGCCCGGCACACCAATGCCACTTGCGCGATCGTGTCCGGCTCCGCCATGCCGGGGCTCAGCTGTAGCCGAATGATCGGCGGACCGGCGCGGTGATCCCCTCTACCAGCTTGCGCTTCGCGGTCGGCATATCGCGCCGCCAGGCCTCGTCCAGAGCGAGCTCAACGGTGCCCGTCTGGAAGCGCCCCGGATTGCCGGACACAGTGTGGTTGGCGGCCAGTTCCACCCGGTTGCCTTGGAGGTGCGGTGTCGGGGCGTCCTCCTCGTCGGCCATCACCAGGACCCGGCGCAGGCTGGATTCGGGGTCCATGATGAGGTCTTCATACCGCAGCTGGAGGTAGCGGTCGGGTGCTCCGGCGAACAGCGAGCGGATAGCCGTATTCCACACGACCCAGTCGACGGCGGCGCGAGCCGGTCCGGTTTGGGTCATCGCCCGGGCCTCGGCCGTGTCGAGTTGCTGCTTGCGGCGCCCCCACGAGTGGGCCACCGCGCGCGGATCACGGATCAGATGGACGATGCGAAGGTCGATTGAGGGAACCCGGGAGAGCAGATAGGTGTACGTGGGGAGTTTCGACGAGTCAACGATGAACCGGGCGCCGGTCTCGGCGGCGATAGCCGGGTACAGCTCATCCAGCACCATCACCAGGGGTCCGAGCTTTGTGTCGTACCAGCCGCGAAGCGCGCGGATTCGCGCCGCCGGCGTGAACCGGGTGCGGACATAGTGGCTCTGCGCAACCATGTCGGCGGCGTCAATGCCCCCCGGGAAAGCCCTTGCCAGGATGCCCGGCCACAGCTCACACTCGGGTAGGGGCCGGGAGCACCCACAGAGGCGCTGCTCGATCAACCCCCGCTGCCAGAGATAGCGCAGCTCGCCCGCCGAGAACGCTCCCGGGATTCCGCCGAGGACATTGTCGAGGATGGTGCTGCCGCTGCGCCCGGCGCCGGCTATCGCAATGACCTTCACCATCGCTACGCTCGCTTGGCGGCGTCGAGAGCTGCGAGCAAGCCGTAGTCGATGTTGCGCAGTTCGATCCCTTCGGCCAGCTTGTCTTTGGTGCGCCGGGTGATCTCTTCCCACCAATACGCAACCGCTTCGGCGGCATTGCCCGGTATGGTGCCGACCGGGCGTCCAACGGCGGCGGCGCTGGCGAGGTAGAGCACCTGGTCGGCGCCGGCAGGCGCCCAGCCGGCGTCCTCCCAATCGATCAGCCACGGTGGTGAATCGCCGATCTGGCGGAGATTCCACGGGGTGAAATCACCGTGGCACGGGTCCCAGCCGGCGGACACGTCGTCCGGCCGATCCAACCCGGCCAGCGTGGTCCCGATGGCATCGAGGATTGCCTGAGATGGTGCCGCAGCCGGCATGCGGTGCATCCGTGGCGGCAGCGGCGTCGTCACCAGGTAGCGCCACCCGGCCACCGTTCCCGATCCCAGCACCCGTGGAATGCCCACTGCGCGGACAGCGGCTCGTTCCGCGAGGTGGAGCGCTTCCTCCTCGCGGGCAAGGCCTGCCGTATCGCCGCGCCGGGCCTTGAGGAAGCCCACCGGCCGATCGCCGTTCAGCAGCAGCATGAGCAGGCCTTGGCGCTTGTCGCGGCGCTCGTATACGGTGTGACCGTCGAATGGGCCCGTGGCGGACTTCACCTCTTCGAGCAGCGTGTGCCACTCATCCGGCGCAAACGGGGGTTGCCACGGGGTGCTCCGGCCGGGCAGCAGCCGGGGCCCGCCCAGAGCCACCAGGCCCCATGCGGCGCGCTGCCCCCACACCCCCCGCGGGGCGCAAGGGGTGTAGGTGGCGATACCGGCGAGGGTGGCTCCCTTGCTATGTGTCGGCACCAGAATGTTGTTCCATCCGGGGGGAAAGGCCTTGAAAAGTGGAGTCATGTCATTCGGGTGGCAGCTCGGCCGCGGACGGGATCGTAGTTGAGCGGGCCGCCGGTGCCGCCGGGCCCGCATAGTGCGTGTCGAGGGCGCGTTCATACCCGATGAGCCGCGTCAGGCCTAGGGCGGCAAACGCCAGCGGGCGGGCGAACGAGCCGGCGGTGAGCGACGTGCCGGCAGCGAACGCAGCGATGATGCCGACACTGAGCTGGGCGACGTTCGCTTTCAGCTCCTCGGCGAAGAGGCGTGCCTCGCGGGCCGCGCCGATCAATTCGAGTCTCCCGGAGAACGCGGCCCCGTTGAGCCCGTTGGCCGCGATGGTGAGCACGACCAGGAAGGGGACGGTGTAGGCCTGGTCGACGAGGCGGGCCAGCGGGTTCCCCACCCAGTCGAACCCGGCGAAGGCGCTGTAGCCGACGACGGCAGCCGCCGTCAGCAGACCAAAGGTCTTGGCGACTTTGCGGGCCGCAACTCGATCGCGATTCCTCGCGGCTTCCATAGACGGGGGCCCGAGTACCGATCGCAAACCGGTGGCGAGCACGAGGATGGGCTGGGCAACCGTCTTGGCCGAGCCGGCCAGCGCCAGCGCGGGCAAACCCACGATCACCGATATGGCGGCCTCGACCAGGAAGTTGTTGCCGGTCGACAGGATCCCGGTGCTGACCAGCCATCGACCGGACGGGGCGAGCCGGCGATACCCGATGCCGGCGCCGACCTCGGCGACAAGCCTTTTGATGTCGGGCTCCAGACCGCGGCTGAGCCGGAGCAGAATCAGCGACGCGGCCGCGGTCGAGGCTACGTTCGCCAGTGCCAGGGCCCCTAACGGAATCCACACCGGTGCGATTGATGTTCGGGTCATCACCAACAGGGCCACCGTCGCCGTCATCACCTGTACGAGCGAGACCGCTACGGCCGCCCAGCTGCGGCCGGAGAGGTGCAGCAGTCGTCTGGCGTGGTTCTGCGGCCCGAAAAACGCCGCGGCGACCGCGGAGCTGAGCAGGAACGGCGCCTGGTAGCTCAGCGATAGACCCTGCGCATTGCCGACGACCGCTGCCAGCGCGACGAGTGCCGCCGACCCGATCGCAACCGGGGCCCCCAGGCGGACGATCCGGCCGTACAGAGCGACGCGGGCCCGCGGCGGCACGTCCAGGGTGATCTTCTCGGCCGGAACGAAGAGCAGCTGATTGGGCACCGTCGACGCCATGACGAACGCCGTCATGTACAGGAAGTAGATTCCGAGCGTGGTCGGGTCGGAGCTCTCCCACCGGGTGATGGCGTATAGGCTCAGGATGAAGGTCGCGACGGACGCCAGGCCGGCGTCGATGATCCCGGCAGGAATCGCCCGCGTCAGCCTCATACGATCCCCGGGTCAGTGGGGCGGTCCGGATGCGGCGCCTGATGCATGCGGATACTGTAAGGGGGTCCGGCGAGGTGCGGTGCCCGCCGTCGTTGCTCAGGGTCCCCGAGCGGCGATGACTAGTCCGTCGGCACCGGCGTCTTTGCGCATTGTTCGATGCTCGCGAACCCCGATAAACTGAGCGCAACCCCGCAGTCGAGGTAGGGGCTACGACGCGGGAGGGGTGTTGTTCGTCATCCCGGAGAACACCTCGAGACAGTTGACCCTCCGGCCCGATGCGGGTGCGAGACCGGCGCACCACCCCAATGGATAGGACGGATCTTTGGCTCTACTAGTAACCGGCGGCGAGCAGCGGCGGGCTCGCCCTCTGGCGGCCGCGCGCGGCCACTGGTACAAGTACTCGCGCGGCCACCTGCTGGCGGTGGACCCCGAACAGGGCAACGTGACCACGCGAATCTCTTACGAGTCGCCTCCCGGTGTGGTGGCTGCGGACGAGCCGGCGATTCTCTTCAAGCAGGGCACGCTGCTCGACGGGTCTATGTACTTGACGACCCAGACTGAGGTCATCGTCTACAGCTATCCCGATCTCGTCGTTCGCCACTACATCTCGCTGCCCCGATTCAACGATGTTCATCACGTGCGACCCACCGCCAACGGCACCTTGCTCGTCGTCAATACCGGCCTCGATCAGCTCGTCGAGATCGAATACGACGGCACTGTCGTTCGGGAGTGGAACGCGCTCGGGGGAGATCCTTGGGAACGCTTCGACAAATCGATCGACTACCGCCGCGTGGGCTCCACGAAACCCTACGAGTCGCATCCGAATCATGTGTTCTACATCGATGACGAAGTGTGGTTGACCCGCTTCAAGCAGAAGGACGCGGTTTCGGTAGCC
>JBFISZ010000196.1:0-4165 GCA_041608315.1 Acidimicrobiia bacterium
CGAGCTGATCGATCGTCGAGGAGAAGGCCGCCGGCGGTAGTGCCAGGTAGAACACCCGGTTACCGGGCAGCCCCAGCGCGGCCTCGATCGTCTCGATGCGGTCCCGCAGCGAGTCGAGGTCCGTGGCCCCCCGCTCCATCTGGTGGTAGGAGACCCGTTCCCGGCACCACTCTTCGACCAGTGATCCGTCGTAGCCGGCCTCGTGCAAGGCGCGGTTGGTGTACTCCCGGAACTCGTGATCGGACCAGGGGCTGCGCGACACGCCGAGGAGGTTGTGCGCCGCGGCGGCGCCATCTTCGGTCAGGACCCGGAAGATCGACGGGATGAGCTTGCGTCGGGTCAAGTCGCCGGTTGCTCCGAAGATGACGAACAGATGCGGGTCGACCGGGTCCATGGCTATTCCTCCGGCTTGATGCTGTGGCCACCGAACTGGTTGCGCATCGCCGAGAGCAGGCGGTGGGAGAAGCCGACATCGTCGCGGGAGCCGATGCGGGCCAGCAGCGAGTGGGTGATGACGGGGGCCGCCACGTTGAGGTCGATCGACTCGGCCACCGTCCAGCGGCCTTCGCCGGAGTCGGGCACGTGCGGGGCAATGCCGGCCAATGTCGGGTTGTCGTCGAGGGCGGCGACGGTCAGGTCGAGCAGCCAGGAGCGGATCACCGATCCGTGCCGCCATACCCTCCCAACCCCGGCGAGATCGAGCCCGAACTCCTCCTTGGCGGCGAGGATGGCGAACCCCTCCGCATAGGCCTGCATGACCCCGTATTCGATGCCGTTGTGGACCATCTTGACGAAGTGGCCCGAACCGGCCGGTCCCACGTGGCCCCATCCCTCGTCGGGTGCCGGCGCCAGCGTCTCGAATAGCGGCCGCAGAGTGGACACGACCTCGGCGTCGCCTCCGACCATCATCGAATAGCCCTCGGCGAGGCCCCACACGCCGCCGCTGGTGCCGACATCCACGAAGTGGTGCCCGGCGGCTGAGCATTCGGCATTGCGGCGCAATGTCTCCTTGTAGAGACTGTTCCCACCGTCGATGATGACGTCGCCCGGATCGAGCAAGGGGCGCAGCGCCCCAATGGTCGAATCGACCGGCGCTCCGTGGGGCACCATGAGCCAGATGGCACGCGGGGCGGTGAGCTGGCCGACCAGGTCATCCAGCGAGGTAGCTCCCCGGGCGCCGATCGCGACGACGCGCCCCACGGATTCGGCGCTCAGGTCGTAGCCGACCACGTCATGGCCGCCGCGTACCAGGCGCTCCGACATGTTGGCGCCCATTTTCCCCAGGCCGATCATTCCGAGTTGCATCTCGCTCCCTGCTGTGAGGCCTGCATCCGGCTCGCAGTGGCAACCTCGCGGCGGCCGTGACGATTCCGGTTTTGGATCCAGCTAAGCACAACGTCCGCAAGGACGGGCTTCTCATGACACTCTTACGCGGCCGGTCAATACTTCTCGAGAGGCGTAACCTCCGCTTGAGACCGGGTAGTTGAACCAATGGAGCAGAGCTCGCTGATTCTGGTGGCCGAGGACGATCGCGCGGTGCGCGATGCGGTCGAGCGCGCCCTGGCCTTCGAGGGCTACACGGTCATCACGGCCCGCGACGGCTCTGAAGCTCTCCAGCGAGTGCTCAACGACAAGCCCGACCTCGTCGTGCTCGATGTGATGATGCCGATCGTCGATGGGCTGGAGACGTGCCGCCGGCTTCGCTCCAGCGGCAACAACGTGCCCGTGCTCATGCTCACCGCCCGCGCCGAGGTCTCGGACAGGGTGGCGGGGCTCGACGCCGGGGCCGACGACTACCTGGCGAAACCGTTCGCCCTCGAAGAGCTCTTGGCGCGGATGCGAGCCCTGCTGCGTCGCTCGACGGGCGGCGGCGACGCCTATCGAGTCGGTGATCTCGTGCTCGACCCGGAGGCGCGCACCGTAACTCGCCGCGGGGCGCCGATCGGGCTGACCAAGACCGAATTCGACCTCCTCGAGCTTCTCGTCGAGAACGCCGGCGTCGTGTTGAGCCGGGAGAAGATCTACGAGCACATTTGGGGTTTCGACTTCGAGACCACGTCGAATTCGCTCGATGTATACATCGGCTATCTGCGACGCAAGACAGAGGCGGATGGGCAGTCGCGGATCGTCCACACGGTGCGCGGCGTCGGCTACGTGGCGCGCGAGAATTGACGATGAGCCTGCGCACCCGGATTGCCTTGATCGCGTCCGCGGCAGTAGCCGTGGCCGTGCTTGCGATCGCCGTCACCGTCTACGTGGCCGCCGAGAATCGGCTCGTGGAGGAGGTGGATCGCAGCCTCACCGATCGATTGGGCACGCCGCGCGCTTTCAGCGCGCTGCTGGCCGACATCAATCAACGCCGACCTCGGGGGGGCCCTTTCCAGGCACAACGGGGATTCGACGTCATTTACTTGCAGGTGACCGACAGCCAAGGCAATGTTGGCGTCCCCGCCGGCCAGGACATCTTGCTGCCCGCCTTCCCCATCGGCCATGGTCGCGAGGGTTATGCCGTGATGACTGAGGCGACGGTGGAGGGCATTCACTTGCGGATCACCAACTTCGAGCTGGCGCAGGGCTCGGGAGTGTTCCAGATTGCCCGGTCGCTCGAAGAAGTTGATGCCACGCTGGCCTCGCTGGCCTGGACCCTGTCGCTGATCGGCCTGGTGGGTATCGCCGGGGCCGCGCTGCTCGGACTGTACGTCGCCCGCAGCTCGCTGCGGCCGATCGAGGAGCTCACCGACGCCGCAGAGAAGGTGGCCGCCACCAAAGAGCTCGCGGAGCGGATCGATGTAGACCGCGAGGACGAGCTGGGCCGGCTCGCCGGAGCCTTCAACGAGATGATGGAAGCCCTGGAGGGCTCCCGCGAGCAGCAGCGCCGCCTCGTGCGAGACGCCGGGCACGAGTTGCGGACGCCGCTGACCGCATTGCGCACGAACATCGAATTCCTGGCCAAGGCGGACGATCTTCCGGAGTCCGCCAAGGCCGCCGTCTACGCCGACCTGAGCACAGAGCTGGCCGAGTTGACCGACCTGGTCAACGAAGTGGTTGAAGTCGCCGCCGAAGCCGATGTCACCGAGCTCGAGACCGACGTCGATCTAGGGGAGCTGGCCGAAGAAGTCGTCAACCGATTCCGGCGGCGGGCGACCCAACCGGTGGAGCTGCATCTCGAGACACCGGCGACCATTCGCGGCCGCCGCACGAGCTTGGAACGCGCCCTGGGCAACCTCATCGACAACGCCATCAAGTGGAGCCCGCTCGACGCCCCCATCGGTGTGACCGTCGCCGGTTCGCGGGTCGCCGTCGAGAACCAAGGACCGGGCATCGCACCCGAAGACCGCGGGCGCGTGTTTGATCGGTTCTACCGCGCCCCCGCCGCCCGCTCCAAGCCTGGCTCCGGTTTGGGCCTTTCGATCGTCAAGCAGGTGGTCGACTCTCACGGCGGGCGGGTTTTCATCGAGGAGACGCCGTCCGGGGCCACTGTCGTGGGCTTCGAGCTTGCCCCGATAACTGCCGAGCCGGTCTCAGGCGATTCTTAACTTCGTCTCAGATACTCCTTATGCGGGTCGCCGATTCTGAACCTGCAATCAACGACCCTCCGAAAGGAGACCAGGAAATGAAGAAGGTTCTAGCGGCGCTGGCGGCGTCAGGAGTGCTCATTGCAGGTGGTTTCGTCACCGCGGCGGTCAGCGCACCGACCAGCGCCGTCGCCCAGGAGGCCCCGGAGACCACCGACGACGTGGTGCGCCCTGAGAAGGGAGCGATCCTCGACGAGGTCCTCGAGCAGCTGGTGGCCGACGGCGTGATCGACTCCGACCAGGCAACCAAGATCAAGGATGCCCTCGTGGCTAAGCACGAAGAGCTGCGGGAGCAATTTGGCGACCGGCGCCATGGTTTCCGCGGTCACGGCGGCTTCCGCGGCGAGGATCGCCCGGACATGCGCGGCTTCCTCGAGGACGGCGTCATCGATGCCGACGAGCTGGCACAACTCCCCGAAGGCCATCCGTTGACGGACCCCGAAGGCCCGGCTGCCGAGTACCTCGACGATGGTCAGCTGACGGCTGAAGAGCTCGAAGAGCTCCATGCCGAGCTCCGCGACCGGCGCCATGGTTTCCGCGGTCACGGCGGCTTCCGCGGCCCGGCTGTCGGTGAGGGAGCTTCGATCGAC
>JBFISZ010000197.1:0-4130 GCA_041608315.1 Acidimicrobiia bacterium
CGATCTCGAGGGTCTCGGGCGCCGAAAGAATCTTCAGATCGTCTTCGGTCCAGCCGTAGTGATGAGCCGCCGCGACGTCCTCGTGCGCCCGCTCCAGTTGACCGCCGTTGGTGAGGAACTCAATCGTGCCTCCCTGGTGGAAGTCACAGGCGATGGCGTGCTTCTTGGTGGCTTCTCCGATGATGTCGATGGTCTCGCGCAGCGCGGCGCCCCAATCACGCGCCGTCGCCAGATCCGACATCGCCTCAATCCGCTCCGGCCCGGCGGCGAACCCGTCGTAGCAGAACCCACCGTTGCGCCCCGATGCCCCGAACCCGACGTGCTCCCGCTCGAGGATTGCCACCCGCAGGTCCGGGTCGGCTTCCTCGAGAGCGAACGCCGTCCACAAGCCTGTGTATCCGCCCCCCACTATGGCGACGTCCACGTCCAGGTCCTGAGCCAGAGCCGATCGCTGCGTAGTCTCGATATCCTCCCACCACATGGGCTGGGTACTTGCGGTGGCCAGTGATGCTGGAGTCATGTCTGGTAGCGTAACACCGTGATGTAACGTTGTTGTATTAAATCTCGAGAGGTGGCGTAATGGTCGAGACGGTGAAGCTGTTCATCGCCGGAGAATGGACCGAAGGAACCGGACAGGGCGCGTTCGAATTGCACTCCCCGGGCAGCGGTGAGCACATCGCCAACATCCCCATCGCCGGCCCCGACGACGTGAATCGAGCCGTTGTGGCGGCGCGCCAGGCGTATGAAGAGATGCGCCACTGGTCGGCGTTCGAGCGGGCCGACCTGTGCACCCGGATCGCCGCCGAGGTGGAGCCGCTGGTCGAGGAAATCGCCCGCATCCAGACCCTCGAACAGGGCAAGCCCTACCACGCCGAGTCGCTCGCCGACATCGAAGAGGCCAACCAGTATTTCCTCAACGCGGCCGAAGACGTCAAGCGCCTCAGCGGAGAGGTGATCCCCACCTCGGACCGCAACAAGCGGATGTTCACCTTCCGACGACCGGTCGGGGTGTGGGCCGCCATCACCCCCTGGAACTTCCCCGTCACCATCCCCCTCGAGTACATCGGGCCGGGGCTGGCGGCGGGAAACGCGGTGATCGCCAAACCGCCGCTGTTCACCTCCTGGGCGCTCCTCAAGCTGGCCGAAGCGTTCGACGCCGCCGGAGTTCCCAAGGGGGCGATCTCGGTGATCCCGGGCGCCGGCGATATCGGCGAGATGCTCGTGACACACGACGGTATCGACGCCATCGGATTCACGGGCTCCTCGGAAACCGGGCGGCGGATCCTGTCCCAGATGGGCATCAAGCGCTCGATCATGGAGATGTCGGGTAACGGCCCGACGATTGTCACCGCAGATGCCAACGTGGCGGCAGCCGCCGACGCGGCCGTCTACGGGGCGTATTACAACGCCGGACAGGTGTGCTGTGCCACCGAGCGGGTCATCGTTCTCGACGCGGTTCACGACGAGTTCGTGACGCATGCCCTCGAGGCGGCGCAAGCTGTGCAACTGGGTGATCCTCTCGTCGACTCGACCAACATGGGACCGCTCAACAACGAGGCGACCGCTGCCAAGATGGACCGCCACCTCGCCGACGCCCGGGAGCGCGGCGCCGAGGTCCTCGTCGGCGGAGGCCGCGCCGCCGGGTTCGCCACGGACCTCTACTACGACTTCACCGTGATCGACCGCGTGCCAGAGGAGTCCGCGGTGGCTCGGGAGGAGAGCTTCGGGCCGGTGCTGCCGATCCTGAGTGCACCAACCGACGAGGAAGCGGTCGCTATCGCCAACCGCACCCGGCTCGGCCTGCAGGCTGCCGTCTTCACGTCGAGCCTGAAGAAGGCCTTTTGGTACGCCGACCGGATTCGCTCGGGCACCGTCGTCGTCAACGACTCCACCGACTTCTGGGAGACGTTCCAGCCCTTCGGCGGCGCCGCCGGGACCGACACCGGATGGGGCCGGGGCCGGCTCGATGAGTTCACCGATCTGCAGACACTGGTGATCGACCTCAACTAACCGCGCGGCGGCTTCAGATCGCCACGCCGGCGATGAACGTGGCCGCCACCGTCACGGTGCCCAGGTCCCCTGCCGCCAGGGGGTTCTCGCTCGCCACGACCATGTCGGCGACCTTGCCGGCGCCGAGCGAACCCGACTCGGCCTCGCGGTGGTTGATCCAGGCCGAGCCCACCGTGAAACCCCGCAGGGCTTCCTCGCGCGTGATTGCCTGCTCAGGCACAAACGGCTCCGCGTCGGCATGCTCCCGGCGCGTCGTAGCCACCGCCATCTGGGCGAACGGGTTGGCGGTCGACACCGACCAGTCCGAGCCACACACGAGGCGAGCTCCCGTGTCGATCAGCGAGCGGAACGGATACTGCAAGGCGGCCCGCGCCCCCAACCGGGGTGCCGTCAGATCGAGCATGCACCGGTCGTTGCAGGCCCATAGTGCTTGAGCATTGGCGGCGACCCCTACCGCACCGAACCGGGGCACATCTCGGCGATCGATGACCTGAATGTGGGCGATATGGGGCCGAACCGCCGCCGCGTCTGCGGGGTCGCCGGCCTCCACGGAATCCAGGGCGTCGCGGACCGCCCTGTCGCCGATGGCGTGGAAGTGGGGCTGCAGCCCGGCCGCCATGATGCGCGGCACCGCCTCGAGCAGGATGGCGCGGTCGATGAACTGGATGCCGCGATCGGTTGCGCCCTCGTACGGGGTGAGCATTGCCGCCGTACCGTTCTCGCAAACCCCGTCCACCATGAACTTCACCGACCGGGGAGAGAACTGCGCCGAGCCGTTGTGGCTGCGCTCGACAAGATCATCGATCTGCTCAACGCCCCGTTCCCGGTCCCACCACAGCGCGCCGACGACGGTTCCCTGCAACTCGCCGGCACGATCGGCTGCTAGGTATGCCTCCTGTACTTCCGGAGTGACCCAGGCGTCCTGCCAGCCGGTGATGCCGAGCGAGGTCAGATATCGCTGCGCAGTCAGGATCCCGTTTTGCAGCTCGGCCGCTGTTGTCGGCGGAACCACGCGCTCGACGAGTGCGACAGCGCCCTCCTGGAGGGTCCCGTTCGGGCTCCCGTCGTCAAACCGCTCGATGCGGCCGTCCGGAGGGTCGAGAGTACCGGCGTCGATTCCCGCCAGCTGCAGGGCGCAGGTGTTGGCCCAGGCGCCATGACCCTCGCTGCCGTGAAGCAGCACCGGCCGGTCGGGAACCACAGAGTCGAGGACGCTCGCCAGAGCCATCCCGCCGGGGAAATCGTGCATCGCCCAGCCGCCACCCAGGATCCACTCCTCGTCGGGATGCGACGCCGCGTACGCCGCGATGGTATCGAGATAGTGGGCGGGGTCCACCTCGTGGATGTCGCAGCGGTTCATCGCCAGGCCGCCGATTGGGGGATGGACGTGGGCGTCCTGGAATCCGGGCATGAGGCAGCGCCCGGCGAGATCGTATGTGGCAGCCGCACCGGGCGGGTCGCCGCGGCCAACTCCGGCGATTCGTCCTCCGTCGACAACCAGCCAGTCGGCCATTGGTAGCGACGGTTCCAGCGTGAGGATCGGGCCGTTGGTGAGTACCGTTGCCATGACCGGAGGCTAACGGCACGCGATCGGCCGGCCGGCAGCATCGTGACGATAAGCTCGTCGGCAAATGGCTCAGCTCGACCGCGCGCAGATCATGGCGTATCGATATCACGTGAACGGCCTTGCGGCGCGGCTCCCGCCCGGCGAGCTCGTGGCGGCCGCCCGCTCGGGTCACCAGGACGGCTCGCCACGTTCGGCGGTTCTGTCGCTCCACGCCCGGGTGGAGGGGGTGTCCGCCGAGGACTGGAGCGACCGGCGGCTCGTGCAGGTGTGGGGCCCCCGGGGCGCCGTCTACCTCATCCCCAAGGAGCACCTGGCGCTATTCACGTTGGGCCTGCTGCCGCGTGACGCCGACCGGGTGAAGCTACTTCAGACCAATGCCAGAAAGATATTGCGTGCTCTCGATGGGCGCCCGCAACGGCCGGCGAGCCTCCTGGACCTGGTCCCGTCGATTCCTAGCCGGCGGGAGCTGTCGTGGACGGCGACGACCGGCTGGTTCCTCCCGATATGGGACGCCCGCGCCACCGCCGTGTATCCCGCCGAGCCGGTCGACGCC
>JBFISZ010000198.1:0-3669 GCA_041608315.1 Acidimicrobiia bacterium
ACAACGAACGCGTCCATCAGGCCGTCAGTGCCGCGTCCACAGCGGCGACGAGCTTGTCGGCGTTGTCCATCGAGAAGATCATTGGGGGCTTGATCTTGATCACGTTGTGGTGGGGGCCGTCGATCGAGAGGAGCACGCCGTGCTCCTTGGCGTGGTTGACGACCGCCGTGGTCAGCGCGGCGTCGGGTGTCTTGGACGCGCGGTCCGCGACGAGCTCGATGCCGAGAAACAGCCCGCGGCCGCGGACATCGCCGATCGCCGGGTGGTGCGTCATCAATCCCCTCAGCTCGCGGAGCAGATAGTCGCCGACTTTGTGAGCGTTCTCCTGGAGCTCCTCCTCCTCGATAGCGTCGAGAACGGCCAGGCCGACGGCCGCCGACACGGGATTGCCGCCGAAGGTATTGAAGTACTCCATTCCGTTGGCAAACGCCTCGGCGATGGCCCGGGTCACCGCCACGGCCCCCAGCGGGTGGCCGTTGCCAATGGGCTTGCCCAACGTGACGATGTCGGGCTCGAGCCCATGGAGCTGGAAGGACCAGAAGTGGCTGCCGACCCGGCCGAACCCGGTCTGCACCTCGTCGGCGATGCAGACACCGCCGCGCTCACGCACCGCCCCATAGATCATCCGCATGTCGCCGGACTCCGGGACAACCTGGCCGCCACAGCCGACGATCGACTCAGCCAGCAGGCCCGCCACCGGTTCTCCGTCATCGAGGAGCTGTTCCACCATTTCCCGGTAGGCGGCGGCACCGGCGCTCCCCGCCCGGTAGGGGTCGGCTAGCGGCAGCACGGTCACCCATTCCGGCCGGCCATTCCCGCCCGGCCCGTTGAACTTGTACGGGCTCAGATCGATCATGGCGGACGTGTTGCCGTGGTAACCGTGGTCGAGTACCGCCATCGCCCGCCGCCCGGTCGCCGCCCGCGCCATGCGCAAGGCCAGCTCGTTGGCTTCGCTCCCCGAGTTGACCAGGTAGACGACCTCGAGGTTGGCGGGCAGCTTCGCCAGCAGCCGCTCGGCGTAGCTGATCACCGTGTCGTGCAGATATCGCGTGTTGGTGTTGAGCAGCACCATCTGCTCGGTGGCCGCGTCGACCACGTCGAGGTGGCCGTGCCCGACATGGGCCACGTTGTTGACGCAGTCGAGATAGCGGCGGCCCCATTCGTCGTAGAGATAGACGCCTTCACCGCGCACGATGTGCAGGGGGCCCGACTCCGACTGGCGGTAGGCCAAGCTGAGCGCCCCTCCGAGGACGGCGTCGCGGCGCTCGCCGATCGTGTGCACCGACTCCGGGCGCAGCTTCCCGGTGGCGGCGGCCAGCTCGGCACCGGCCGCGATGGAGTCGACGTAGTCGAGGCGCTCCAGCAGTTCCCACACCGCCCGTTCGCTGACCACGTGATGCGGGTTGCCCTGGTCCGCCCGCGACGCCGATACACAGGCCGAGACGGCAAGGCGGGCCCGGATCAAGTCGTAGATGAGCTCCGCCTCGACCGCGGAGACGGCGCCGATCTGCGCATACCCGGCGACCACCTCGGCCGCGATATCCAGCGGGTCGTCCTGGTCGAGCATGGTGTAGGTGGCGGCGATGGCCACTTCGGCGATCCGCCACGAGTATGTGAGGTCGCCGAAGTCGATCAGCCCTACGATCTCGCCGTCGACGACCATGATGTTGAGGTCGTTGATGTCGCCGTGGATGACCTGTTTGGGGAGCTGCTGAAGCTTCGGGATCTGGACGATCAACCGGTCGAGGATGTCGTCGATGAGCGCCCGGTCTGCCGGGTTGGCGACGTGGGGGCTCAGCTCACGAAGAACGGTCGGGGCCGTCGCCAGGTTCCAATGGCTCTCGCGGTGGAGCGCCGGATGATGAAAACCTTCGAGGACGCGCACCACGGTGGCGGCCAGCAACCCGATGCCGCCGGCCAACTCGATGGGACGTCCGGCGTCGGCGAACGGGATGCCCGGCACCCAGGTCACCATCGTCGCCGACCCGCCTTCAGGGAGGGCCACGATGGCCTCACCGCCTACTGGAGGGTGGGGGAATTGGTAGGGGACTCCGGCGGCGGCGAGCCGGGTCATGGCGAACTGCCGGGCCGCCAGCAGCGAGGCGGTCGTCGAGTCCGGCGAGATCTTGAGCACATACGACTGGTCGCCGGATCGGATCCGGAAGTTGGTGTCGACCTCGCCGGGGAGCTCGGTGGCTTCGCCGATGATGTCGAAATGGGCTGCCGCCACCGCCGCCGCTCGTGCCGTGGTCATGGGACGCATTTCCGAAGGGTAGTTAGCGCGAGCGGGGGGCCCGCTACCCGAAGCGGTAGCCGACCGACCGCACGGTGGAGATCCAGGAGCTGCGTTCCTCGCCCAGCTTCGCCCGCAGCCGGCGGACGTGAACGTCAACGGTGCGAGAGCCCCCGAAGTAGTCGTATCCCCAGACCTTCGCCAGCAGCTGTTCCCGTGACCAGACCCGGCCGGGATTCTCGACGAAGAAGCGCAGCAACTCGTATTCCATGTACGTCAGGTCGCTGGGGACGCCGCCGATGGTGGCCTGATACGTCGCCAGGTTGAGCTCGAGGTCGCGAAAGTCGAGGATCTCGGACGTAGCCGCCTCCACCGGCCCGGCGCCGAGCCGCTGCAAGCGCACCCGGAGCTCGGTGCGGTCGATCGGGGAGAGGATGAAGTCGCCGATGGCCGACTCGGAGGCGATCTCGGCAGTCAACGTGCGATCGATCACGAGCAGCACCGGCAGGTTTGCCTCGTCGGTGACCTTTCCGGCGAAGGCCAGGGCCGACCCGAGATCGCGCCGTACCTCGATGACGGCGGGGGCCCAGCCCGCTTCGGGTGTGCCCTCGATGACGTCGTCGATATCGTCGATGGGAACCGGCTGAAACCCGGCGGCGATGAGGGCCTCTACCAGGGCCGTCGCCGGGTCCGGGGGATAGATCGGGAGCAGCATCACAGCACCGGGAGGTAGTTCTCCAGCTCGAAGCTGGACACGTGCTGCTGATAGCGATCCCACTCGCGGCGCTTGTTGCGCAGGAACCACGCGAACACGTGGTCACCGAGGGCGTCTTTGACGAGGGCGCTGCGCTCCATTGCGTCGAGTGCGTCCGCCAGCGTCGTTGGAAGGTGCACCGGAGCGACGGAGGGGTCGGGAGCTTCGTAGTTGTTCTCGATCCCGGCCAGGCCCGCCGCCAGAATGACGCTGAAGGCGAGGTAGGGGTTGCACGCCGGGTCGGGCGATCGGTACTCGATGCGCGTCGCCAGCGGGTTGCCCTTCTTGGCGATCGGGACGCGGATCAGCCCGCTGCGGTTGTTGCGCGCCCAGCTGATGTGGACCGGCGCCTCGAAGCCCGGCACGAGCCGCTTGTAGCTGTTGACCGTCTGGTTCGTCACGGCCGTGATCTCGGCGGCATGGACGAGCAGCCCGGCCATGAACGACTTGGCGAGCGGCGACAACTGGTGTTCGTCGTCGGGGTCGTGGAACGCGTTGTCGTCGCCGTTGAAGAGCGACATGTGGACGTGCATCCCCGAGCCCTGGACGCCTTCGAGCGGCTTGGGCATGAACGTCGCGTGCACGCCCTGGCTGGCGGCGACCTCCTTCACGACGAGCCGGACGGTCATCACGCTGTCGGCCATCGTGAGCGCGTCGGTGTGGCGGAGGTCGATCTCCTGCT
>JBFISZ010000199.1:0-3316 GCA_041608315.1 Acidimicrobiia bacterium
GTGCCGGTGAAGCTGCCGAAGCCGCCACGCACCTTGGTCACCATCAGATGGCGAGCCACGAACTCAATCGAAGTGTGGGCGGGATCCAGGTGCCAGGTACCGGGTTCGGGGAGGGGCGTCTCGGGCATGGGTCAACTCCTTTTGGTTGCACGATGTTTGTCGAACGCGATGGTCGCGGCCCGCAACGCTATTCAATATTGTTGCAACTTGCAACTAAATACCTGCCGCGGTAGCTTCAGCGGGTGGCTACCAACCAAGAGATCGTGGACCCCTGGCGGGCGCTGCTCCGGGCGCAGACTGCCGTCCTCGATCGGCTGGCCGGCGAGATGGAGGCAGAGGTCGGCCTGCCGCTGGCGTGGTACGAAGTGCTACTGCACCTGCAGGAGTCGCCGACGGGCCGGCTGCGGATGCACGAGCTGGCCGACTCGCTGCTCCTCAGCCGCAGTGCCGCAACCCGCTTCGTCGACCGGATGGAGGCGGCAAGCCTGGTCGAGCGGGTGCGCTGCCCGTCGGACCGGCGCGGCCTCGAGCTGATGATGACCGTTAGTGGGCGCAAGATGTTCCTGGAGGCCGGTCGGGTCCATCTCCGCGGCATCAGAGAGCATTTCGCGACGCACATCACCCCCGACGAGGCGGCCGTGCTGACGCAAGCAATGGCCCGGGTGCTCACAGCCGCCGGGACTTCACCCGACGCAGATCAGGCCGCGTGACGTCGCATCCGAGGGCGCGCAGGCGCACACTGCGCTGACTGGTAGCCTTCCGCAATGGCTAGGGCGCTGGTGCTCAATGCAAGCTACGAGCCACTATCGGTGGTAACGACGCGGCGCGCCATCGTGCTGGTGATGCGTGATCGCGCCGATGTGATCGAGACGAACGGCATGGTGTGGCACTCGGAGCACATAACGATGTCATCGCCGTCCGTTGTTCGACTTCGCACCTACGTCAGAGTGCCCCGGGCGCGCCGGGTGCCATTGAATCGTAAGGCGATCTTCTTGCGCGACGACTACTCATGCCAATACTGCTCGCGGCCGGCCGAGAACGTCGACCACGTCGTCCCCCGATCGCAGGGCGGCGAGCACGTTTGGGAGAACGTGGTCGCGAGCTGCCGGCGCTGCAACACGAAAAAGGGAGGCCGCACCCCTTCCGAAGCCGGGCTCAAGTTGCGCCACCCGCCGCGGGTGCCCCGCCGCAACAGCTGGGTGCTGGTGCAATCGGGGAGCCGGGTCGATCCGGCTTGGGCGCCGTATCTCGCGCCGTCGTAGCTGACCGTCAGCTCGCGTCGTCGGCCTCGGTTGTCGGGTAACACAAGGGAGCGACTGTCGCCAGGTCCATACCGTCGCCGGCGATCGCCGCACGGTGTGGGGTGATCCCAGCGCAGAACCAGCGTCCCGAGAGCGATCGGGTCACCACGTAGAGGAACTTGTCGTCGTCGGCCCTGGTTGCGAAGTAGACGCTGCCCGGGTTCCCGGCGAGGACATCGCCAACTTCGTGGCCGACGAAGCTGAGCCGCGGCGCGCGCGCGACGAGGTCGTCACCGGTCAGGCCGGCGAACGATTGCCCATGGGAGTCGTAGTACAGCGCGGCGCCGGCCAGTGCTTCCGTGATCACGCTCTGGGCGGCTGTGTTGCTGGCGGCGACGTCGGCGACCGGGCCCTCGCCGCCTACCGCGAACTTGGCGGCGGGCGAGAAGCTGAAGGGGATCGGGGCGCCGAGAAACCCCAGATCGCAGAAGGCCGGGCTCATCGGCAGGGTCGCCCTGGCTCCGCTCAGTTCGAGCCACACGGTGCCGTTGCCGGTGCGTAGTGACACACCAGCCGGCAGCGTTGCCGTGTCCGTGAAGCGACCGTCGCGAGGAGCGGCGAACACCATGGCACGTTGCGTCGTCACGGTGGCGGGCAGCCTGACGGCCGACGTGGAAACACGCGGAAACATCTCGGCATCGCCGACGTAGGTCTCCATACTCATGTCGGCCGCCGTCCCATCGGCCCACTGCGCCATCGATGCCCCGTCTCGATGGACGTAGCCCGGCCAGCGGACCTCGGTTGGCCCGGCATTGCTCACCTCGAAGGCAACCGCGACGATCTGAGTGACCGTCTCGATGGCGGGATCGCCGCAGACGAGAGATCCCACCTCGCGCGGCGTCACGGTGACGTCGGCGGCCCAGTCGAATTCCCGGCCGAGAGTCACGACGGGTTCGGCGCCGTGCGATGCCGCCGCAGCCGTGATCGAGCGGGGAAGGCCATCGACGGGCCAGGATTCCACCACCTGGGGGCCAAAGTGCAGCTCCAGGGTCAGGCCGGTGGCCATGGGCGTCGGGACTTGGAAACCCAAGATCCATCGGGCCGCCATCTCCGGCTCGATGGTTCGCAGGGAATGGTTGGGTTGGGCACCGCGTTGGGGGTGGGCGGTGTCGAGGCCGTGGAGGTTGCCGGCCGTATCGCGGACGCTGAAGCGGAGGCCGCCGAGAGCCGACAGATCGGCTGGAGTGGCGAAGGGCCCCGGGTTCTGGAGGATCACGGGGAGGCGCAACTCCGTGATCCAGGGCTTCTCCGGCGACACCATCGTCAGAGCGGCAAGGGGAGTGACGGGTGCCGCAATCGGCGCGGCCGGCGCTTCGTCTGTTGGGGCCGCGCTTTCCTGGATCAGCCGCGGAGGCGGGGCGGCGCCGCTCGATCCGATTCCGACGGAGATCAACATGGCGCCGGCCAACAGCAGGCTGGTCATGGTGACTTTCAGTTTCGACACATCAAGACCCTCCGGTGCGCCGGACGGTGTGGGTGGCGCACTAGTAGATCGGTGCCCCCACTCGGCGTTTTGAGGGATTCGTCCGGCCTACGATGCGGCGATGCGTATTGGCCTCGACCTCGGCGGTACCAAAATAGAAGCCATCGCGCTGAGTGAGAGTGGCTCGGAGCTGCTGCGATTCCGGCGCCCCACTCCCGCCGGCGACTACCGGGCAACGGTGGATCTCATCGTGGCAATGGTGGCAGAGCTCGAAGCCGCCGCCGGTGCGGCTGCCTCGATCGGCCTGGGAACGCCCGGAACGATCGATCCGGTGAGCGGCCTCATGAAGAACTCCAACTCGACCGCGCTCAACGGCCGGCCCCTCGACAAGGACCTGGCGGCGGCCCTGTCGCGTGAGATCTCGATGGCCAACGACGCCGACTGCTTCACCGTTTCCGAGGCGCACGACGGTGCCGCGGCGGGCGCCCCAGTGGTGTTCGGGGTCATTCTGGGAACCGGCGTCGGCGGCGGCATCGTCGTCAATGGCCGTCTCGTCGGCGGCCCCAACCGCATCGCCGGGGAATGGGGCCAC
>JBFISZ010000200.1:0-3149 GCA_041608315.1 Acidimicrobiia bacterium
CGCGTGGCCATCGCGCGCGCCCTGGTGAACAGCCCGAGCATTCTGCTCGCAGACGAACCGACCGGCAATCTCGACAGCGCCACCAGCGGCGAGATCATGCAGGTGCTCGACCAGCTGCACCGTGGCGGGCAGACGATCATTCTGATCACTCACGAACGCGATATCGCGGCGCACGCCCACCGGGCGGTCCACCTGCTGGACGGCATGGTCGCGCGCGACGAGGTCACGAGGACAGCATGACACACACGATTGCATTCCGGATGGCGGGAGCCCTGGCGATCGCCGGGCTCGCCGCGGCCTGCGGGGATGAGCCGCCCCCACCCATCTATCAGGCCGTGCCAGTGACGACGCGCGATATCGTGGTCTCGGCGAGCGCGGCTGGCGCCATCGAGCCGATCATGACCGTCGAGGTGAAATCCAAGGCCTCGGGTGAGATCATGCAGGTGGCGGTCGAGACCGGCGACTCGGTGCGCCCCGGCCAGCGGCTCGTCCGTGTGGACCCGCGCGTTCCCGAGAACGCGCTGCGCCAGGCGGAAGCCGACCTCGACGTCGCGCAGGCCAGTCTCGCCAACGCGCAGGCGCAGCTCCGCCGGTCCGAGGAACTGTTCAAGACGCAGTCGATCACCGAGCAGGAGTACGAGAACGCGCGACTCCAGGCGGCCAACGCCAACGCACAGCTCGTACGGGCCCGCCGCTCACTCGACGACGCCACGATCGCGTTCGAGGATACGGACGTCCGGGCGCCGAGCAGCGGCGTGATCATCGAGCGGAACGTGGAAGTCGGAACCGTCATCTCATCCGCCACCAGCAACGTCGGAGGCGGAACGGTCCTGCTGCGGATGGCCAACCTCGACACGGTGCAGGTGCGGGCGCTGGTGGACGAAACGGACATCGGGAAGATCACCGCGGGGATGCCGGTCACGATCGCAGTGGACGCGTATCCCAACCGCCCCTTCGAGGGCCGGGTGCTCAAGATCGAGCCGCAGGCGGTGACACAGCAGAACGTGACCATGTTCCCGGTGCTCGTGCAGATCGGCAACCGGCAGGGGCTGCTCAAGCCGGGCATGAACACCGAAGTCGAGATGCACGTCGGCAACGCCGAGCGCGTCCTGGCGATTCCCAACGCCGCACTCCGCACCCAACGGGATGTGGCATCGGCGGCGATCGTCCTCGGGATCGATCCCGACCAGGTCCAGCAGCAACTCGCCGACGCCCGGCAAGCCCAGAATGGGCCGGGCCAGGCCTCGCTCGGCGGCACGACCGCCGCGGACTCCACGGCCGCCAACGTCTACCGCACGCCCGACGGCCGCGAGATCCAGCTGCCCGACGGGATCACGGCCCGGCAGGTGGACGCCATCTTCGCCAAGATGCGGAGCGGCGGCGGGCCGGCGGCCCTCTCGGACGCGGACCGGGCCGTGTTCCAGCGCCTCCGCGGGGCGTTCGGCGGCGGCGCGGGGCGTCCCGGCAGCCAAACGGGGAGCCGGACGAGCAGCGCCCTCACCGGCGGCACCTACATCGTGTTCGCGTTGCGCAACGGCGCTCCCACGCCCATCGAGATCCGCACCGGACTCACGGACCTCGACTACTCCGAAGTGCGGAGCGGGCTCACGGCGTCCGACACGGTGCTGGTGCTCCCGAGCGCCAGCCTGGCGCAATCGCTCGAGGAATGGCGCGAGCGGATGGCCCGGTTCGGGGGCGGGGTGCCAGGCATGCAGCGCACCTCGACCTCCTCGTCCTCCTCGTCATCGTCGAGCCGGAGCCGCTGATGCTGTTCGGCGAGATCTTCATGGTGGCCCTCGGAGCCATCCGGGCCAACAAGCTCCGCTCCGCCCTCACGATGCTCGGCATCGTGATCGGCGTGGCGGCCGTCATCACCATGGTGGCGCTCGGCTCGGGGGCCCAGAAGGCCGTGCAGGAACGGATCCAGCAACTCGGCACGAACCTGCTCTCGATCTACCCCGGCCAGTCGTTCATGCGGGGTGTGGCCTCGAATCAACGGGTCAATCTCACCATGGACGACGCCGACGCCATCCGTCAGGCGGCGCGCGTGATCACGGAAGTCGTGCCGGAACTCAACAGCAACCAGCAGGTGAAGCTGAACAACCAGAACATCAATGTGAACATCATCGGCACGACCCCGAACTTCGTGCCGGTCAACAACTACAAGGTGGCCGCCGGGCGCATGTTCACGGCGGGCGACGATGACGGGCGCAAACGCGTGGCCGTGATCGGATGGGGCGTGCCCAGCATGCTCAATGTGAACGGCCTCGCCATGCTCGGCCAGACCGTGCTCATCCGGGGGATCCCCTTCGAGGTGATCGGCCTGCTCGAGGAGAAGGGCACGACCGGCGGATGGGGCAACCCCGACGAGCAGATTCTCATTCCCTTGCAGACCGCGCGGTACCGCGTGTTCGGCACTGACCGGCTGCGCTCGATCACGGTGCAGGTGGGCTGGCCGGATTCGATCAACATCGGCATGCTGGAAATCGAACGCGCCCTGCGGAGCGCGCACGGCATCCGGCCCGGGGGCGAGAACGACTTCCAGATCCGGAACCGGGCCGACTTCCTCGCGACCTTCGAGGAAACCACCAAGACGTTCACGTTCCTGCTCGCGGGCATCGCGGCAGTGAGCCTGCTGGTGGGCGGCATCGGCATCATGAACATCATGCTGGTGTCCGTGACCGAGCGAACCCGGGAGATCGGCGTTCGCAAGGCCCTCGGCGCCACCCGCAAGAGCATCATGCTCCAGTTCCTGGTGGAGGCGATCGTGCTGTGCCTCATGGGCGGGATCGTGGGCATCCTGCTCGGCACGGGGGGCGCGTTCGCGCTCTCGTCCCTCGCCAACTGGAACACCCTGATCTCGCCGGTGGCCATCGTGCTCGCCGTCGCGTTCAGTCTCGCGGTCGGACTGTTCTTCGGCATCTGGCCAGCCCAGCGCGCGGCCAAGCTCGATCCCATCGTGGCGCTGCGGTACGAGTAACCCCCGCCACGCCCCCCGCCCCGAGCGGATCGGCGGGTGGGCGGGTGTCGGTTGCGCGGGACGAACCGCCCACCCGCCTATCCACACCACCCGCCTGTTTTGCCCCTATCTTTCGCTCGCCATGCGGACCGGTCTCGCACTCCTCGTCATCCTGCTGATCGCCGCCAGC
>JBFISZ010000201.1:0-3059 GCA_041608315.1 Acidimicrobiia bacterium
GCGCGCCGGGCTCGACGGCGGGGCAGAAACCGTCGCACATTCCATCGCCGCACCGGTCGCGCCAGCTGAGGATCTCCCCGCAAGTCTTCCCGAGAGCTTCCTCCGGCTCATAGCCGAGGAGCTTGGTCGCCGCGTTGTTCCAGGCGATGATGCCGAAGTCGCCGTCGATGGCCACCATGGCATCGGACGTCCGGCCGAGGACATCCAGCAGATCGGCGAGCTCGCCGCCGATGCCCGGTTTGATCGTGGTCACAGCGCCCATATATAGACGACTGTATACGCGTTGGGGTCTCTACGCTCGGCTCTGGCTGCGGAGGACCGCCAGAATCCCGCCGGCGTCGAGGATCTCGAGCATCTCCGGCGGCAAGGATTCGCCGTGCAATTCGGCGCCACTTTCCACGTTGCGAACCTTGCCGGAGGCGAGATCGACTTCAGCGGTGTCGCCGTCGGCGAAAGCCTCGTGAACCCCGGTGCACACCAGCACCGGCAGCCCGACGGCGACCGCGTTGCGCATGAACAGCCGGCCGAGCGACTCGGTGACGACGCACGCCACCCCAAGTGCCTTCAGGTTCTCGGGAGCCGTCTCCCGACTGGATCCGCACCCGAAGTTGCGGCCGGCGACCACGACGTCACCGGGCTTCACGCGGGGGGCGAACGCCGGGTTCACCGACTCCAGAACGTGCAGCTTGCGCACCTCGACCGGATCGAGAGCGTAGGCGCCTGGAGACAGCACGTCGGTGCTGATGTCGTGATCGAACTTCCACACCCGGCCCCGCATCACGTCGTTACCCAATGTCCACCACCTCCATCGTCCTGGGGTCGGCGATCCGGCCCACGATGGCGGAGGCCGCTACCGTCGCCGGCGAACCGAGGAAGATCTCGGCAGCGGCGGCTCCCATCCGGCCGGTGAAGTTGCGGTTGTGGGTGCCGATACAACGCTCTCCGGGGCCGAGCAGCCCGCCGTGCCCGCCGAAACAGGGGCCACACCCGGGAGCGAGAATGGTGGCTCCGGCATCGATCAGCGAAGCCAGCACGCCGCTGTCCATCGCCTCCTGCATGACCCGTCGTGAGGCCGGAGCCACCAGCAGGCGGACTCCCGGCGCCACCTTCTGACCGTGGAGGATCTCCGCCGCCGCTCGCAGATCTTCGATTCGGCCGTTGGTGCACGACCCGATGAAGGCCTGGTCGATCGTGATGCCTTCGACCTCCTCGATCGGGCCGACCCGATCGACCTCGTTGGGCATTGCCACCTGAGGAGAGAGATCGGACAGCGCCACCTCGTAGACGGCTTCGTACTTGGCATCGGCATCGGGCTCGAAGGGATCACAACCTTCGCCGCCGTGATCCCGCAGATAGGCATCGGTGATCTCATCTGCGGCAAACAGACCGAATTTGGCGCCCATCTCAACCGCCATGTTGGCGACGGTCAGCCGGCTCGACATGTCGGTGGTGGCCACCGCCGGGCCGGCGAACTCCATCGCCCGATACTGTGCGGCGTCGGCGCCGTAGCGGCCGGCCAAGAACAGAATCACGTCTTTCCAAACGACCCCCGGCTGCAACGTCCCGGCCATCTCGAAACGGAGCGTCTCGGGCACCCGGAACCAAAGCTTGCCGGTTGCCAGGGCGTAGACCATGTCGGAGGTGCCGATGCCGGTGCCCCCGGCTCCGAGGGCGCCGTAAGTGGTCGAGTGCGAGTCGGTGCCGACGATGAGCGACCCGGGTCGTACGTGGCCCCGCTCCGGCATCAGCTGGTGGCAAATCCCCTCGCCGGCATCGTAGAAGGTGCTGATACCGAGTCGAGCAACGTGTTCGCGGATCTTCCGATGGGCCGCGGCCGCTTCCGCGGTGGGGGCCGGCACGAGATGGTCGACCACGACGATGGTTCGATCCGGATCGAAGACCTTTTCGAAGCCGACGTCCTGCAACAGCCCGAAGACCCGGGCCGCAAAGATGTCATGGAGAAGGGCCGTTGCGATCTCGGCGACGACGAACTCCCCCGCGCTCACGCTGTCGCGTCCGGCCGCTTTGGCCAGGATTCGTTCGGCGAGGGTCATGCCCATGGTGCGAATACCTCCATCAACCGGCCCCCAGGCTACGGCCCCCGCAGACGTAAAGCGTCTGGCCGGTCACGTAGGACGCTTCATCGGATGCCAGGAAAAGGACCGCGTTGCCGATATCCTCGGGGGTCCCGATTCGCTTGGCCGGGATCGTCTTGACCAGGCGCTCCTGGACCTCTTCCTTCAAACCGCGAAAGAGCGGTGTGTCCACCAGCGCCGGGGCGACGACGTTGGCGGTGATGCCATAGCGAGCCATCTCGAGGGCCAGCGTGCGCGTCAGGCTGATCACGGCGCCTTTGGAGGCGGCGTAGTTGGCCTGGCCGGGCCCGCCCAACCAGGCGCGCGAAGAGATGTTGACGATGCGGCCGTACTCCTGCTCCATCATGTGCGGCGCCACCGCCCGACATGTCAGGAACTGAGACTTGAGGTTCACCTGGAGAACGGTGTCCCAGTCCTCCTCGCTCATCTTGGCGAGCCAGCCATCGCGCGCCATCCCCACGTTGTTCACCAGGATGTCGACTCGGCCGTGGGCGTCGAGCGCGGCCGTCACGAGTCCCGCGACACCGTCGGCATTCGACACGTCGGCGGCGTGGCCGACCGCGCCGAGGGCGGAGGCGACGGCATCCACTTTCTCGGGCACGAGGTCGTTCACCACGACCTTGGCTCCGGCGGCGGCAAGCACCCGGGCGATTCCCTCACCAATCCCCTGGCCCGAACCGGTGACAATGGCAACTCGATCCTTCACGTTCACGTTGGTTTCCTCCTCGGGTCGGTCATCTGCCCTTGAACTCCGGCGGCCGTTTCTCGATGAACGCCTGGATTCCCTCGTTGCGGTCCTCGCTGGCGCGCAGCACGGCATGGCTCGTCGATTCCAACTCGAGCCCGGTTTCGAGGCGGTGGCCTGGTGATCCTCGCTTCCCTCTCTCTGCCCGTCGCCGCTCCCGTTGCAAAGGCCGCCATCACCGGCGTCAACGAGACGAATCTCGGCGGCGACAACGCAGC
>JBFISZ010000202.1:0-2785 GCA_041608315.1 Acidimicrobiia bacterium
GTACTTGGTACTTGGTACTTAGTACTTGGTACTTACTTTTATTTCGCGCTCTCTGCTCACTCTTATTGTATTCACTTTATTCTACATGCTATTAATCGGCCTAATGGCAGGTTCCGAGAATTCGACAGCGCCCGGCGGTCCTTTCCGTCGAGATGAACGTCCTCCCATCGCGCCGGACTCCGCGCCAGCGCCGGGCGCTGTCGATAGATCGCGGTTGCGCCCCACGGTGTGGCCCCGTCCCATCGTCTCCCCTCGGGTGTGGAGCACCTCCGAATCCGGACACCCCGTCGCCAGTCCATACGTGCGCACGTTCTGGACGGCCGTGCTCGGCCCGGGAGCGGTCGCAGACTTGCTCCGACTCGCCACCGCGGCGTCTCGCGGCCGCTCCCTCCGCCGTCCGGCCGGCTTGAGCCAACTCAGCGTCGTGGGTTTGGCCCGTGAAGTCGACGGCCACATCGAAGTACGCACCGTGATCCCGCCGCTCACGACCTCGCAGCTTCGCGGGTTGCCGGCCTCGATCCGGCGGCTTCACGATCAGCAGACCCGGCGAGACATCCGCGGCTCGACGGCGGCCTGACCGATCGGCCTGCGCCCGAGTCGGCCTACGATCGTCTCATGCAGCAGATAGCCGAAGCCGCCGCGGCTCTGGAGGGCCGGACGAGAATCCTGGTCTTCACCGGCGCCGGCATATCTACCGAATCGGGGATTCCCGACTTTCGCGGCCCCGAGGGCGTCTGGAAGACGGTCGACCCGAAGGACTTCACGCTGCGTCACTATGTGACGAACGCCGAGTTCCGCCGGCGGCGATGGCAGCGCCGGTTTGGAGAGGACCGCCGGGAGTACCGGCCCAACGCGGCCCACAAGGCGGTTGCCGACTTGTGGGCCACAGGTCGTATGGTCGGCTGTATCACCCAGAACATCGATGGCCTCCACCTCGACGGCGGCCTGCCGACGACGGCGCTGGCAGAGGTGCACGGCAACACCCGCGGCATCGAATGCGTCGCCCGGGGCCACCGTCACGCCGTGGACGCAGTCAGGCAGCGGTGGCTCGACGGGGATCTCGATCCGCACTGTCATTGCGGCTCGATCCTCAAGTCGACTGTGGTGCTGTTCGGCGAGCAGCTGCCCATGGCCGCCGTCAACCGGGCGAGCCAATTCTCCGGTGGCGCCGACGCCGCGGTGGCAGTGGGATCGACGCTTTCGGTGTTCCCTGCCGCCGAATACCTGCTGGCAGTGGCCGACCGCCGTCATCCCCTGATCATCCTCAACATGGGACCGACGGACGCCGACGAGCTGGCCACCGTGCGTCTCGAAGGGAAGGCGGGAGACTTACTCCCCCGGCTCGTCGACGCTTTGCGGGCCGACGCGGAATGATGGCAGCCGGCCTGGGCTAACGTTTTGGGACGATGGATTACGAAGAACGGGTGCGCCGGGCTAGAGCCGCGATCACGGAGGTCTCCGCTGAGGACTTCATCGAAAGCGGTAGCTCCTACGACGTGATCGTCGACGTCCGCGAGTCGCACGAATTCGCCGCCGGGGCCATCCCGGGGGCTCACTTGATCCCGCTGGCCGCACTCGAGAGACGGCTGGCCGAGGTCGCCGAGCCTGCCGATCGGGTGCTGCTCTATTGCGCCGTCGGCGCCCGTTCCGCCATCGGCGCGCAGACTGCCAAACGAATGGGATACAGCCGCGTCGCTTCTCTGGCGGGGGGCTACAACCTCTGGAAGCACTACATGACAGCGGGTACCGGAACGCCGCTGACCGCCGAGCAGCGCGACCGCTACGCCCGGCATCTGACGCTGGGAGAGGTGGGTGCGGCCGGCCAGGCGCGGCTCCTCGCCGGGTCGGTGCTCGTCGTCGGCGCCGGCGGTCTCGGATCGCCCGCGGCGCTCTACCTGGCCGCGGCAGGCGTGGGGACCATTGGACTGGTCGACGCCGACGTCGTGGAGCTCTCCAACCTACAGCGGCAGATCCTGCACAACGTCGATCGGCTCGGTCAACCCAAGGCGCAGTCCGCCGCCCAAACGATCGGCCGCATCAACCCCGATTGCGACATCCGGGTGTACGACGCCAGGCTATCGGCGGACAACGTGCTCGACACGATCTCGGACTACCAGGTCATCATCGACGCCACCGACAACTTCCCGACTCGGTACCTGCTCAATGACGCCGCCCAGCACACCGGTCAACCGGTGGTGCACGGGTCGATCTTCCGATTCGAGGGCCAGGCCACGGTGTTCCAACCATATGAAGGCCCCTGCTATCGCTGTTTGTTCCCGGAGCCCCCTCCGCCCGCCCTCGCCCCCAACTGTGCCGAGGCCGGCGTCCTCGGTGTACTCCCGGGCATAATCGGCTCGCTGCAGGCCGTGGAGGCAATCAAGCTGATCCTCGGCATCGGCCGACCGTTGATCGGCCGCCTGCTCACTTACGACGCTTTGGAACAGTCGATGATGACGCTGCGAGTCGTGAGAGACCCCGAATGCCCGACTTGCGGTGCCGATGCGCCGGCACCAGTCATCGTGGACTACGACGACACGTGTGTCCCGGTCCGCAGCTGAGCAGGCCGGCTACAGCGGCCATGGTGAATGGCGGAGGCGAACTCGCCCGAAGCTCACATCGGCGGGTACAGCCGCTGGCGCCGGCGCGGCAACCGCAGCCACCGGCGCGAGAGGTGCTGGGGTGACGACCGCAGTAGTTGGCGGTGCCCCCGTCGACGGGGGCGCGGTGGGTGGTCAGCCCTGACATCATGCGCAAACTGCGTCGCGACGGCAGCCCGGTCGGGTCA
>JBFISZ010000203.1:0-2679 GCA_041608315.1 Acidimicrobiia bacterium
AACTCGCGATTTCCTCGACCAGATCCAGGAGTTCTACGATCTGATTCTCCTGGATGCGCCCCCGCTGCTCACCGTCGCCTATGCCTCGACGCTGGCGGGGATGGTCGACAAGGTTCTGGTGGTGACGCCCCACAACGGACCGGCCTCGGCGCTCGAGGAGCTCCAGGATCGGCTCGATCTCATCGGAACCCCGACGGTGGGCTACGTCTACAACCTGGCGCCATTGCGCCTCGACATCTCGCGCAACGAGGGCTCGATGCGGGACGTTCTCGGCCACCCGCCGGGCCTCGAAGGCGCCACCGACTCATAGCGGCTCTGTCATGACACTCGGTGCCTACGGCTTGCGTCTCGGCGGAGACGCCCCTCGATCCCAGCTGCTGGCGCCCGTACCGGACGACGCCCCCGAGATCGTGATCACCCGCCGGGTCGGCTCGATCGAAGTCCCGAACATCGTGGATGGGAACCGCGCCACGGTGCCCCTCCTCGATGGAGGGGCACTCGAATTGGACCGAAACGCCCGCAGCGCCCTCCTGACTACCCGCCACGAGATCACTGATGACGAGCTGGCCCACCCCTACATGGCCCCCATCGCCGCGGTGCACAGCCATTGGCTCGGCCGGGCCGCCTTCCATGCCGGTGCCATCATGGTGGCCGGTCGGGCGTGGGGAATCATCGGGGAACGCAACGCCGGCAAGAGCACATTGCTGGCAGCCGTCGCCTCGGATGGCGGCGTCGTTCTCGCCGACGACCTACTCGTCTTGGACGGATCTGACGTATTCTGCGGCCCGCGCACACTCGACCTGCGAGCCGAAGCCGCGCAATGGTTCGGTGGCACCAGATCCCTGGGGATGGCGGGAGCCCGGGAGCGGTGGCGGCTGGATCTCGGCCCGGCGCCGGCGACGGCACCGCTGGCCGGCTGGATCGTGCCCGGGTGGTCCGAGAACCTCGAGATCACGAGGCAACCCGGCACTGCCGCCGCCCACCACATCGCGCCCGCTCGCGCCGTGACGGGGATCGCGATCGAGCCGACGGCGTTCCTGACTGCAGCCTCGTACCCCGCCATCGAGTTCAACCGGCCGCGGGACCTGGCCGAGATGGCGGACGGACTGCATCAGCTGCTCGAGGAGTTGCGTAACTGAACGGTCGGTCCTGTGACCCAAACCGGGAGCGGCTCTGCGGTCGGGCTAGACCGCTTCGGCCAACAGGCCCCGACTCTTGAGACCGTCGAGGAAGCTGTCGACATCGTTGGCGGCGATCACTTCTTCGATGCCGAACTCCGCGGTCAAATTGCTCACCAGCTGGGCCCTGTCGGCGCCCTCGGCGAGATGCCGCCACAGCATTGCGGCGGTCGGGTTGAGCGCAAGTGGTCGGGTGCTGGAGTCGATGATCACGACTTGGCCATCGTGGTCGTGCCATTGCACGCGACGGAGCCGCAGATGCCTGCTGATTGATTCGACTGGCGCCATGGTGCTGTCTCCTACAGCGGCGCCCCCAAGCCGCCCGATCTCACCCGGGCGAATATCATCTGCTTGCAGATGACGATGTTAGCCGAGTCCGTGCCCTATTCCTAGTAAATGACTCGCAACCTCCGCCGGGCGTGCAACGATGCGCTGTGCACGCAACCGTGAACAGATGCCGGCCATGAGCTGGGAGGCGTGGCTGACCCTGCTGGTGGTGGTCATCATCATCGGACTGATGGTCCGCGAGATCGTGGCGCCGGTGATCGCCATGTTGGGGGCCGCGATTGTCCTGCTGCTCGCCGGGGTGGTCGACACCCCCGAAGCGTTCTCCGGGTTCTCCGACCCGGCGCCGCTGACCATCGCCGCCCTCTACGTGCTGGCGGGAGCGGCCTCGAAGGCCGGGCTGATGCAGCCGTTGGTGGCGGCCGCTCTGCAGACCGGTGAATCGGCGCGGCAGGGCCTCGCCCGGTTGCTGCCGGCGGTCGCTACCGCGTCGTCCGTGCTCAACAACACGCCGATCGTGGCCGTGCTGGTCCCTGAGATCGAGACCTGGGCGACCCGGCATGGTCGGGCGGTATCCCGCTACCTGATGCCGCTGTCGTTCGCATCGATTCTGGGCGGGATCGTCACGCTGATCGGCACGTCCACCAACCTCGTGGTGTCGGGATTGCTGGCCAAGGCAACCGGAGAGGACCTCGGCTTCTTCGAGATCACCAAGGTCGGGCTGCCAATCGCAGTCGTAGGGATCGCGCTGCTGGTTCTCCTGTCGCCGCGCCTCCTCCAGGAGCGCCGCTCGGCACGAGACAACTTGACGGAATCGGCCCGCGAGTTTGTGGTCGACATGGAAGTGCGCACCGGCGGGCCGCTCGACGGCGTAACCGTGGACGCGGCCGGATTGCGCCAACTCGCCGGAGTGTTCCTCGTCCAGGTGATGCGCGACGACGAGCCCACCGCGCCCGTGGGGCCGGAGTTCCGTCTCCACGGTGGCGACGAGCTTCGCTTCGCCGGCAAGGCGGACGATGTTGTGGATCTGCACTCGATCCCAGGGCTCGAGTCACGCGAACGCGACCAATTCCACGGTTTCGATCTGGCGCGTTCTTCGTTCTTCGAGGCCGTCGTGGGCGCGTCGTCGCCCCTTGTCGGCCGCACCCTCAAGGAATCCCGTTTTCGCAGCAACTATCAGGCGGCCGTCGTCGCGGTGCACCGCGCCGGACACCGC
>JBFISZ010000204.1:0-2348 GCA_041608315.1 Acidimicrobiia bacterium
ACCAACGGCGAGCTCGAGATCGCCGAGGAGAAGGTCTCTCGAGAGCAGATGCGGCTGTACGCCGGGGGCCTCAGTGCCCGCGATGCGGACTACATGCGCCGCGAGGTCGAGATGCTCACCCGCAGGAAGAGCGAGATGGAGGAAGAGGTTCTCGAGCTGATGGAGCGTGGCGAAGCGCAGGAAGTGGAACTCGAGTCGTCACAGGCCGAAGTGGCGCGTCTGACGGAGATCAAAGCGGGACTGGAATCTGCCATCACGGAGGCATGGAAGGCGATAGACGCCCGGCTGGCAGGCAAGGAGGAGCGCAAGGCGAACATCGTCCCCTTGATCGCCGGCGACCTGGTGGAACTATACGAAGAGCTGCGCAAAGCCAAGGGAGGGGTCGGAGTCGGCCGGCTCGCCGACGGGGTTTGCGGCGGATGCCACCTGCGGATCACCGCCGCAGAGGAACTCGATGTCAGGAAGTCGGACCCGCCCCGCTGCACTCACTGTCGACGCATCCTCGTCATCTGAGAGATGCTGTTCTGGCACCTTGGGGCCACCACGGCGGTCACCAGGTACACCTTTCGAGACGAACGGATGGATCTCCGTCTCCTCCTGTTCGGAGCGGTACTACCGGACCTGATCGATACGCCCCTCGGCCTAGTGCTCTTCCCCGCCGTGGAGTCGTTGCGGCTCGTCGGCCACAGCCTCCTGTTCGCTGCCACCGTCATGAGCCTCGTGCTGGTGGCCACCCGGCGCGGCCGGCCGCGCAAGAAGTGGATGCCGCTGGCTGTTGGAGTGCTCGTCCACCTGTTCCTCGACGCGATGTGGGCCGACCCGGAAACGCTGTGGTGGCCCGTCTTGGGGCGGGGTTTCTCTACGAGCGGAGCCGGTGGCGCCGCCTCGTACGTGACGGGACTGCTGGCGAACCCGGTGACGTGGGTCGGAGAGGTCGTCGGCCTCGGCTACCTGGTCGTCATGACGCGGCGGGCGGGGCTGGCGCAGCGAGCCAACCGCGTGTCGTTTCTGCGTACCGGGAGGCTCAACGTGCCGATCGGCCCGGGGCCGTGACTTGCCGGTTCCGGCGGAGCTCGTTCACCACGAGACGGGTAGCCAGCAATACGAGTAGGCCGGCGAACAGCCGGCGCAAGAGCAGGGGGTTGGCCGCAAGCGCCGCCTGCGCCCCAACGGCGGCGCCGGCGATCGAGGCGATCCCTACCGGCATTGCCGAAGGCCAGTCAACTCGACCGTAGCGCACGTGGGAATAGGTGGCGATGGCCGCCATCGGGGCGATTACGGCCAGCGATGTGCCCTGGGCGACGGCTTGCTCGAGACCGACGACAACGGCGAGAACCGGGACGAAGATCACCCCGCCCCCAATTCCCAGCGAGCCGGCCAACATTCCGGCGAGAACCCCGACGACAACCAGCACGATGGCCGTGGTCACGGGAACGCCAATCGCATTGCGGCAAGGAGCATGAGCGCAACGAAAGTCCAGGTCAACCAAGTTGTCGGGACCCGGTCGAGGTAGCGTGCCGCCAACCGGACCCCCACCGCGGCGCCGATGAGCAGGTAGCCGGCCGCCGGCCAGTCGATAGCCGATGCCCGGCCGAACAGAACGACCGCCATCGCCGCCGACATCGTGATTGTCGCCAGCGACGTTGCCGCGGCGCGCCGTTGATCCAGTTCCATCCACAACACCAACCCGGGCACCACGATCACGCCGCCGCCGACGCCGAACAGCCCGCTGATGACACCGGCGACAGCACCGAGAATCACGGAGCGCAAAGTGGCGACCACACCGGCGAGTGTAGGTGCCGGCCCGATGCGCGGAGTTGCCACCAGCCACCGAGCGGCGCCGACTACTCAGCGCCGGGCACTAGATTCTCCCGGTGCACCGTGGTTCTGCTGCTCTGGTAATTCTCCTCGTCGTCGTCGCCGCTTGCGGGGGTAGTGCCGCGGACACGACCGAACCTTCTCAATTCCCGACGGGGAGCGTCCGCTCTTGGTTCGATTCGCTCGAAGCAGACGACATGGACACGGCCCAACGGCTCACCTACCAGGAGTCGATGCTCATCGTGCTCGCCGCCGAGAACGCGATGCCCACGGAGGAGCTTGCCACATTGCTGCGCCGCGGGGCCACCGAGGCGTCGGCCGCCCGCTACCTCGCCGGCTTCAGCGACGCGCTGCGCGCCCGGTACGGGGGGAGCCTGGCGGCCGTTACGGTCGACGGGTTCACTCAGCTCGGCGGGAAATACGCCGCAGTGGCGGTCACGGGCGACGGGGCGGCGACGATCATCGCCCGCAAGAGCCCCGACGGGCTGTGGCAGGTGGATTTGGTCGGCACTCTGGGCCCGGCCCTCATC